>DGVT01000125.1 GCA_002395965.1 Porphyromonadaceae bacterium UBA4277 | reverse complement strand
GATGGATGTCTATATCACGAAACTGCGCAAGCATTTGAAGGACGATCCCCAGATCGAAATCATCAACATTCACGGCAAGGGCTACAAGCTCATCGCTCCCGAGCCCGAAGCCAAGTAAGACGGCAGGTGGCACACCACCGTCACACATCACAAGTGGTGCAGTTCTGGGCTGCACCACTTTTTTTGCTAAATCACAGCCACAATAGCCCGACATTAAAACGCGCACCGGGTGTTGCACATGTCAAAAAAATGCAGTTATTTTGCAATAGTTTAAGTCTTACAACAGCTTCATTAAGCATTTTATAAAGTCATCAGCCATGTCAATAAGATTCGCAACTGGAACAACAATACGCACAGCCACACTGTGCCTCATAATGGTGCTCAGCAGTTGCAACTCGTTTGCAATGAAGAGCGACGCAAGCAGCCAGCCCACAAGCGCACCCACTCATGCCAAGAGCGCCCAAAGCAACTTTCCCTACAACAGCATTACAAGTGCTGCAACACCCATGAGTGCAAAGTACGACGGCACCAACCTGCTCATCGCTGCCTGCGACGACACCGGCACCGAGATGTGCTACTGGTTCAAGAAGTGCATGAATAATGACCTGTTCACCTTCTATCGCGTGGGATATCGCAATGTGAACCGCTCGGTGAGCTCGGCAGATGGCATCACGGCAGACAAAAGCATCACCTGGCTCAATCGCACCGAGAGCGACAACATAGGGCCGGTGAGTACCGACAGCTATGCCGACTTTGTGGGAGGCAACCACCGCTGGTGCAAAAAAGACAAGAACGGGAAACCAGGAAAAGGCGAACGAACCACTGTGCGCACTGCCACAACCGATGCCGTAACCATCATGGCCGACTCGCGCCGGCTTTCGCCCGGTGCTGCCGAGACGCAATGCACAAGCGTCACTGTCAACGTTGCCAACACCTTATATAATCCACTGGTCGAGCCCAAGCGAGGCGCAAAAAGGCTCAGCTCGCCACTCATCAGCGAGAGTGTCACCTATCTGGTGACAGGCAACAGCATCGACGTCAACGTCACACACACCTACAACAAGCCCACTACCGTGCGCCGCTACTATGGCATGCAGTCGATGTTTGTGGGCGAAACAAAGATTGAGACCCCCGACGGCAAGTACCTCACCGGAGCCACGCCCGAGACGGCAAAGAGCTTCAACAAAGCCGCATACCCGCTCTTCAACCGCTTCATTGAGTTTAATGACGATGGCTGGTGCCAAAGCTCATGGCTCGAGACTGCCGGATTAGGCCAACACGCCATGATAGCCGGCGACAGCCCCATCTACATCAGAGGCGAAAACAAAACCTACCATGTGCTGCTCTTTGGCAGCAACGTGAAAGCCGGCACGCCCTATCGCTGGCACGGGGTTTACACTTGGACTAAGCCCATTGCCAACAATGGCTCCATACTGGCCTACACCGGCTACATAAATGGCAGGCAAGCACTTTTCATTAGCACAAAGAGGAGCATGAGCAACCACCGCATCACTGTGCCTGGAGAATGGAAGGAGATTAAAATAATCGAGCGCACAGGCGACATCACCCTCAACGCAAGCGGCAATGCCATCGTCATATCGGCAAGTGAGCCAAGCTCGATAATAATCACACAAAAACAATAATCACACAGTTTTAATGAAGCACAATCTGTTATTCATTTTAGCATTGTTTGTTGCATTTTCAGTCAAGGCGCAGAGCGGCACCGACTACGGCATAGTCATCAACGACATTCCCGTCACAAGCGAGAACTGCGGCATGATAACCGGTAACGGCATCGCAGGCACCATAAAATTTGACCCAGAAAGCAACACGCTCACCCTGCAAGACGCTTCATTCCAGAGCATCGTGAGCAACATCACCGAACCATTACACATCAAGTTGATGGGTGAGAACCGCAGCTGGAGCTGGTTTTACAATCAGATCAGTTGCACGAGCGACTTGCACATCAGCGGTCCGGGGCACTTGCAAATAGTGACCTATGAGCAGAGCTGGACCCGGGGGCACTGCGTGGAAGTGGGCGGCTCACTCACCATAGGCGACAACTGCCTTGTGGAGGTGTATAACACCGGCGAATCCTATCACGACGACACGAGCATTGCCATAGGCCACGACAAGACGCTCACCGTGGGCAATGCCGTTCTCCAAGCCACGGCAGTCGAAGTCGGCAACATCATTCTGCAAGGGAGCAAGCAGATATGCTCGTCACCGGTGATTATATGCCCCGAGAACGACATGCCGCTGTTTAACGGACTTTGGGTGGCAGGCATGCCTGTCACCAGCTATAATGCGACCGACATTAGCAGTCCCTATTTCATTAGCGGTAAGGCAAACTACACTTTCGACAACGGCACTCTTTCACTGCACAATTTGGTCACAAGCGAGAGCTGGCCTTCTTATCAAGCCTTCATCGACTGCAACAACATCACCATCCAAGCCAATGGCAACAACAGTATCATGGGGAGCATCGATGCTGACGATGTGAAGCTGAGCGGCAACGGCAGTCTGAGCCTACAGACCGTGCACGGCTCACCGTTGTACGTTTCCCGTCTGAGCATTGAGGATGGTTGCAAGTTGTTAACCGAAAAGGGCATCCAAGGGTCAGACATCCACCTCGACACACTCATGGTCAACAATGCAACATTTAAGTGCAGTGTCCCACTCGGCAATCTATATGTCAAGGAACTCATTCTTTCTAAAGCCGAAATAGCCCCCGGCTATGCTCAATATGATCCTGTTGCAGGTAAGTTCATTTTTACCGACGACATTTCTGAAGTACTAATTATTCCACGTTCGCTTTCGAGCATTCAGCAGATAAGAGCAGGCAACGACCAAGAATTCTACGACATACAAGGAATCAAGCTGTTGCAGCAGCCCACAGCCCCCGGCATTTACGTCCATGGCCGCAAAAAAGTGATAGTCAGATAACAAGGAGCCAACGCATTTTACAAGTCTCGACCCGAAGGCGAAAACAGGCCACGGCACGACGCGGCAGCATCGGCTCACCGGCCGGCAACAGAATTCCGGCCCGCGATTAGTTAAACTTATCAAAAAGCTGTGGGCACCCAGGCCGCAGCATCGATTTTTATATTATCTTTGTGAAATTATACTAATTACCCTTAGCCATGAAGCCATTTTTCTTTATATATCAATGGTTTATTGCAGCACCCATCATGCTGGTAGCTACTATCATCACTGCTATTGTGACGATGGTGGGCTGCTTGTTCAACAGCAACTACTGGGGTTATTACCCGGCCAAGTGGTGGTCACGCTTGTGGTGCGCAATTCACTTTGTACGCATTCAGGTGCGTGGCCGTGAGAATATCGACCGCCACACGTCATACGTCTTCGTTGCCAACCACCAGGGAGCCTACGACATCTTCTCCATCTACGGCTACTTAGGGCATCCCTTCAAGTGGATGATGCGCAAGGGAATAAGCAACATTCCGCTGGTAGGCACCGCTTGCCGGGCCGCCGGGCACATCATGGTTGACACCAAGAGTGCCGGAGGGCTGCGCCACACCATCGAGGACGCCGAGAACAAGTTGGGAAAGGGCATGTCGCTCGTGGTGTTTCCCGAGGGGCGCCGCACCGACACCGGTGCCATGGGGCCATTCAAGCCCGGAGCGTTCAGGTTGGCATTAGAGTTCCGACTGCCAGTAGTGCCCATCACCATCGATGGCAGCTTTCGTGTGATGCCTCGCAGCACGTTTAACGTCACACCGGGAAAAATCACACTCACACTGCACAAGCCCATTCCACCCGAGGCCGACGGGCACAACTTGGAACGCGTGAGCCGCGAGGCACGCGCAGCCATTGAAAGCGCACTTTAATGCCAATGCTGCCGACACTGTTTTTTACGGGTCTCCTTAGTTTTTTTAAGCTTTTCACTAAATTTAACGTTGGTTTTTTAGGTTTGAATATTTGTTTTCAGTAATTTTACAAATCCATTGAAACATTATTCATTAAAACATAAGTTTAACCTAAAAACCAAACATCTATGAGAAAAGTACTACTAACATTAGCTGTTGGAGTTTCCCTTAGTGGTATGGCTCAAATTCTCAATGTTGGCTCGATCGAACAAGTCAACATTCCCGAGAACAACGATGCCGTGGTAGCAGCAATCAGTCCGCAAGGCGACTACTTGTTGCTCACATCAAGTTCAAACAAGGGCTTGACCAAATTCGACCTCAGCACTCAGGCAGTCACCCGCGTGACCGATGCCGAAGGTGCCGGCTTCGATGTGATGATCAGTAACGATGGTGAAAACATCGTCTATCGCGAGACCTCGTTCAACGCGCGCCACCTGCGCCACCAGGCCTTGAAGGCCCACAACATGCGCACCGGCCGCAACGACGTCCTGATTGAGGCCAGCCGCAACCTTGAGGGAGCGGCCATTCAGGGTGCCACCGCCATTGCCATCAACGACGGACGCATGCGCGCCATGCCGCTCGGAGGCAAGGCCGTCACCGACCAGCGCCCTGTGCTGTCGATCAAGAACCGCCAGCTCATGATCTCGGATGCCGAGGGCACACGCGTCTTCTCGCCAAATGGCACCGACCACAGCTACCTCTGGGCACAGGTTTCGCCCGACGGCACCAAGGTGGTTTACTTCATTGCCAGCAACGGCACTTGGGTGTGCGACATCGACGGACAGAATGCTCACCGCCTGGGCATACTGCGTGCTCCACAATGGGTGGGCAACGACGTGATTGTGGGTATGTTTGACGAAGATGACGGCGAGTTTATCTACGCCTCTAAGATCATCGCCTCGGACCTCGCAGGCAACCAGCAGGTGCTCACCGGCAACGATGTGGTGGCTATGTATCCCCACGCCGATGCTGCCGGCAGCAAGATTGCCTTCTCAACACCCGACGGAAAAGCTTACATTATTAACATCAACAAATGATTACAGCTATGAAAAAGATATTATTACTTGCAATAGCTGCAATCTGTGCAGCTACCACCATCCAGGCAGTCACTGCCGATGACGTGCGCATCTATCTGAATCCCGGCCACGGCAGCTGGGGACCCAACGACCGCCCCATGGCCACCATACCCTATCCCATGCTGGCCGAGACCGGCCGCCCCGACACTTGCGGCTTCTATGAGAGCAACACCAACTTGTGGAAAATCCTGCGCATGGGCGAAGTGCTGGAGCGCATGGGCGTGAAGCACGAGAACATCATGTACTCGCGTGTGAAGAATGGCCCGTACCCCTACGTATCCGGTGCTGAAGATGCAGAAATCTACAACCGTAACCTCACCGAGATTGCCCGTGAAGTGGATGCCAACAACATGGACATCTTCGTCTCAATCCACTCTAACGCAGCCTCCGATGGCGCGAGCACCAACTACCCGCTGTTCCTCTATCGTGGTCAGGACAAGCCTTCAGACGGCAGTGCCTATGAGCACAACGAGGGCAGCTACGAGATGTGCGATGCCTGCTGGCTGCCTCACTACATGGACGAGCTTGACCCGCAGAGCCACTACAGCCGCACCAACAAGAACATTCGCGGCGACTGGAACTTCTACGGCTCAACTTATCAGACCACTACCAGCAAGGGAACATTCACAGGCTACTTAGGCGTGTTGCGTCACGGCACTCCGGGCTTCCTGATGGAAGGCTACTTCCACACCTATCAGCCCGCACGCCACCGCGCCCTGAACCCCGACTACTGCTACCAGGAGGGCACACGCACCGCACGCGGACTGTGTGACTACTTCGGTCTCACACCCGAGCCCACCGGCTACATCATGGGCACTATCAAGGACAAGCACATACGCATCAACAACCCGCTGTTCACCTATGCACTCGGAAGCGACGACCAGTGGATGCCGCTTAACGGCGCCGAGGTGCGCCTGCTCAAGGACGGACAGGTCATCAAGACCTACCAGGTGGATAACAAATACAACGGACTGTTCGTGTTCGAAGACCTGGAACCGGGCATGTACACCCTGGATGCCAGCTGCGAAGGCTATGAAGACCTGGATGCACAATACAAGGGCGAAATCGAAGTAAAAGCCAACGAAACGGCCTATACCAAGATCTATCTTTCCACTCTAGGCTACCTGCAGCCCGAGACGTTCTTCGAGAACTATCCCGCGCCTGTGCAGGATGCCGGTCTGACGATGCCCGAATCGTTTGAGTTCACTCAAAACGATGCCACCCTGAGCCAGATCCAAGGCACGGTGAAGAAAGCCATCGTGCGCGGCGACTCGGCCTATGTGTTGGTCAACAACGGCATGGCGGCAAACATCTACATCGTCAACCCCAAGACTCAGCAGATAGTGGGACAAGTGCCCACCGACGGCCTGCATGTAGATACCGACAACCAGGGCTTCTACTCGCCACTGAACGATATCACCTTCACTGCCGACGGCAAACTCGTGGGTGTGAACAGTGTGCGCTGCCAGAGTCAGGATCGCTTCGTCGATACAGGCTACAAGCGCGGAACACTCTACTTCTACAAGTGGCTCAACCTCAATGAGCCGCCCACCGACTGGATCTCTACCCAGAACTCGGCCAGCTGCTATCGCGGCGACATGGGGCAGTCGTTCATTATCTCAGGTAACTCGAGCAACTGCACAATCCTCACTACGGCAATGAACGTTTCGAACAGCAACCTGCGCGTTCTCATTCAGAAGTTCTATGACGGAGCTGTTACCAACACCTATTATTCTGAGCGTAATTCAAGCGCAGCACACCCGTTCAGCGTGAACCTGGCCGGTGAAGACTACCAGCTCGTGCTCTCGGCTCGCGACGAGAACCACCTGGGCAATGACGGAAAGATCGTGAATGCCGCCAACTTCATTCTCGACGGCAGCCTGATCAACCCGCATGAGCTCACACATCCGGCCTCCACGGCCAACAGTACCGACCTGGCCAACCTGAGCACCGACAAGCTCGACGTGGCCTCGAAGGGCATCTCGTTCTTCCGCTATCTGGATCGCGTGATGATGGTGGCTCCCACCGTAGCCGATGCACAGATCACAGGCGTGAAGGTCCTCGATGTGACCGACGGCTTTGACGCTGCTACCGAGGTTACGACATTAGGCACCACACTGGCCCAACCCAAGGACTATGCAAATGCCTATATCGGAACAGGAGCCAAGGTTGATAACGACAAGGTGGAACTCTACCTCTTCGTCAACAACGAGATGACTCGCTTTGCACAGCAGGCCGAAGTTGCGATAACAGGCGACGTTGACAATAACGGAATCGTTGACATCGACGATGTGGACGCTGTTATCAAGATCATCCTGGGCAAGGCTGCTGCCAGCGACTATGCCGGCAATGCCAACGTTGACGGAACAGGCGAAATCGACGTCGATGACGTTAATTCAATCATCAAGATTATGCTCGGCAAATAATCGTAGCCACAAACCGTTAAGCATTGCCAAGCAACTCTTGGCAAAAAACCTATGAGCAAAGAAAGAGTGCGCTGGAATTCCGGCGCACTCTTTCTTTGCTATTTTTTGCATCAACTTTATTTTTTTATTGAATTTTGCCACCAAAACACACATTATTATAATAATATTTTATATATTTGCCAGCAAAATAATCAAACTATTATTATAATATGGCTTCACGCAACATAATCTCAGCCCTGTGCGCCATCACCGCAGCCATGGCAATGGCCGTCGGCACCGACGACGTGCGTGTATATATCAACCCCGGCCACGGCAGCTGGGGACCCAACGACCGACCATACCCCACCATTCCCTACCCCAACCTCTCGGCGACCGGCCGCCCCGACACTTGTGGCTTCTACGAGAGCAACACCAACCTGTGGAAAGGCATCGAGCTGCATGACGCACTCGTGAGGATGGGATGTGAAGAGACTAACATCACCTTGTCGCGCTGGAACAACGGCCCCTACCCCTACACAAGCAGTGGCAGCGATGCCACGGCCTACAACCGCAACCTCTCCGAGATTGCCCGAGAAGTGGAAGTGGGCAACTACGACATGTTCATTTCGATTCACTCCAACGCCACCGGCTCCAGCACGACCAACACCAGCAACTACCCCCTCTTCCTCTACCGTGGCACCACAGGCAACCCGGCTGTGACCGGCAGCGACGTGATGTCCACCACCTTGTGGGGCACACACTGGGAAGACCAGGTGGAAATGATGAGTAGCTACTCACGCACAAACACCTACATTCGCGGCGACGTGAGCTTCTACGGCAGCGGTTCTAACACCACCAACAACGGCACGACCTATTATGGCTATCTGGGAGTGCTCAAGCATGGAGTACCGGGGCTGCTCGTGGAGGGCTTCTTCCACGACTACGCACCGGCCCGTCACCGCGCGCTCAACGAAGACTACTGCCGGCAAGAGGGCTTGCGTCTGGCAAGAGGCATCGCACAGTATTTTCACCTTCAGAATGAAAGCACCGGCTACATCATGGGAAGCGTGAAAGACTCGGCACAGCCACTGTCCAGCAGCGGCTACACCTACCGCTCGGGCACACGCGATGCCTATGCCCCCATCAACGGAGCCATGGTGACACTTTACCGCGGCGACACCTTTGTTGACGCCTATTGCACCGACCAGAACTACAACGGAGTGTTTGTGTTCAGCAATCTGCAACCCGGTAACGACTACTACATCGACGTCAAAGCACAGGGCTACGCCAATATCACTCACAGCGGGCCCTACACCATCGCAGCAGGCGAGACCACCTACCCATTGCTCTATACCACTGCCGGCACGGCTACCGATATAGGCATCAGCGACTTCGCGCCGGTTGTCACTGCCGAATATACCGACCAAGAGATTGCCGAGCTGGCCGGAAAAACCGTGCGACGTGTGCTCGAGCACGACGGCGAGCTCATCGTGCTTGCCGTCGATGACGATGCCACGCACACACCCACCATCGTGCGCATCGACCCCGACACGCACACAGTGACCGGCACAGTGAGCACTGCCGGACTCACCGTCCCCACCAATGGCTCACACCGTTACACCCTCTCTGACATTGCATTCACCTCCGACGGTGTGCTCATTGGCTGCAACCAGGAGGAGACGGTGTATAACACCACCGCCGGCACTTTCCGCGTGTATAAATGGAACACGCTGAACGACGCGCCGGCACTGTGGTTCACATCGCCCGACGGAGAGCTGAAGTCGGGACGATGGTATAATGCCGACGTAGGCAACTCGATAGCCTACAACGGCTCATCCACCCACGGCCAGATGCTCGTGCCATGTGTCACCACCGGCGCCTCGCGGCAAATACGCTATGTCACCTATGTGGTGCGCAATGGTGCACTTGTCCAGGCTCGCACTAAGGCAAACTACGACTACACCGTGAGTGCCAACCGCGCCGGCACCAGCGCAGTGGCCTATGGCGAAGACTTCCAGCTGCTGCCATCGCCCAGACGCGACGACCAGTTCATCGTCGATGGCTCGCTCATAACGCCGTTAGAGCTCAGGCTCAACACGCTGGAATATATGGCTCACAAAGAGTTAGGACACCTGCCCGGCAACGACCTTGCCCCTACCGGAGCAAGCGTAGTGGCCGTGGGAGGCCGGAAGTTGCTGGTCGCCCCCAGCAGCAGCAATGGCAGCAACACCGGCATTGCCTTGCACGACATCACCGGCGGAGTGGCAACGGCTCAAGTCGTTAACGCCACAGGCACCACACTACCGCCCACTGTCGCCACAGCACATGCTGCCGGAGGGGCAACCGATGGCACGCTGTCGCTCTACTTGCTGCGCGGCAACCGCCTGAGCAGGTGGAATGCACAGGTGCCAATGCCCGAACAGCCCATAGGCCGCGAAATCGGCATCTTTGCCTACAACCTTGACCGCACAGTCAACCGTGATGGCAGCTATGTGATTAGATTTAATGCCAACAACGATGCCACCGAAGGCGAAATAGTGTTCACCGATGCCAAGACCGGCGCCGAAAAGGGACGCATCGCCATCGACAGTATAGCCACCGGAGAAAACGAAGTTTACATCCCGGCCAAAGACATTCCGGGCGAGGTGGGATGTGTCATGAACTGGGCAGTGACGCTGCACGGACGCGACATCACCGCCATGCGGCGACTCAACGGCTCAAAGAGCGATGCACAGTATGCCTACAGCCATGCCACCGTGGCCATCGACCGCAGCCCCGAGAGCGACTACTTCGGCAGCATCTATGTGGGCAACCTGGTGGGCTACGGCAACAGTGCCAACGGCATCTACCGCTACGACCCGATGTGGCAACGCGAAAACGACACGCCCTACAACGGCGGCGAGACCTTCCGTCGCAACGAGCGCATGGCCGTGGATGGCGAGGGAAGGCTCTATGTGCCCGACTTCGGCGACACACACTCGGGAATCTACATAGCACGACCCGACGAACTGAGCAATGCAGGATGCTTCAAGCAACTCTTTGCTGGCACTCGCGATGGCGACGGGCTGTTCGTCTTCAACGGCGCGAACACCGGCAGCTCGGTGAGCGGTGTGAGCATCACAGGAAATGGAACTGACACAAAAATCTACGCTTCGTGCGAAGACATGGACCAGCAGACTTATCTCTACGACTTGGGAAGCAAACTCGACGAGAATGGAGCACTGCCCTGGACGTGGGAAACGGCACCCACGGCCGTGCACGAAAAAACCCGCCTCAAATACAGCAACGTGAACCTCTGGGCCATGCCCGACGGCGGACTGTGGCTATCGGAAAACCTCTACACCACCGACGGAAACCTGAGCAACACCATCAGCTCCAGCTCGGCCGCCGACAACCACCCGGCCCTGCGCTACATCAACCCCGACCGAAGCGACTACTGGACCTATGCCACCAACAGCAACCTTGCCATTGACCTGGATGGATGTAGCGGAGGAGGTTTTGCCATCAACAACGATGCCTCGATGCTGGTGATTGCCGATAGTCAGGGCATACTCAATTTCTACAACATCGACTGGCAGAAAGATGCTAACGGACAACCCAAGCCCGTGCTCACCAAGGCCTACACCTATGATGCCGACGCCAAGGACAGCGGTTGCACATCTGTGGCACAGGGACGCTCACCACGAGGCGTATATCAGATGGCATTTGACTGGGGCGGCAACCTGCTTGTGGCCGGAGGGAACTTAGGGGTATATTCCATACCCACCACCAACAATACCAGCACCACACCAGCAAAGGCTGCCCTGACGATAACGAAGCTCGACAGGCCACAGCGAGGCGACGTGAACGATGACGGCACCGTAGATATCGATGATGTAAATGCACTCATAAGCATCATCCTCGGAAAAACCACTCAGGACGACTACCGCGGCAATGCCGACGTGGACGGTGCCAACTTCGTTGATATCGACGACGTGAACGAGGTAATCAAGATAATACTGAGCAATTAAGCACTTTGAAGTTACTATCACGACAAAAACTTTAACTTTATAAAAAACTATAATCGACATGAAACAATTTAGACTAACTATGGCAGTGCTCTTAACAGTTTTGGGCACTGCAATGGCAAGGGCCGACATCACCGTCAAGGTGATGAAAGGCGGCACGGCACCGCATCTCTATGCCTATACCGGCAGCGGAGATGGTGCCACCAAGCTCACGGGCGCCTGGCCCGGCACCCAGTTCACCGAAAAAGATGCCAACGGCTACTGGACAATGACCGTTGAAGATGCCAACACCATCAACCTGATTTTCAACATGAACGGCAACTTGCAAACCGGCGACATTACCGACGTGTCGGGCGTTGACGGCGTTGCCACTTTCGTCTATGATGGCGCGGGCAAGGCTTTGCCCACAATGCCTGCCGGGACTTATCAATCAGGAAAAGTGGCTTACTTCGCCTGTCCTCCCTCCTGGGATACAAACAACCTTAAGAGCCAAATTGTGCACAACGGCCATTACGAAGAGCACAGCATGACTTATATAGGCATTGATGGTGCAGGCAACAAAGTCTATGCCGACCTCAGTTTCACCGGTTGGAACGACACACCGCAACAAATTCACTTCTATGACAATGCAGGCAAAGAAGCAGGCATGTTTACCTATTACTTGGGCGGTTACTACACTACCGGTGGATTAGCTACACAGATGACAAATCTTAGCTCCGGCAACGGCTATACCGACGACAACTTCCGCGCCGGCATCGCCTCACAGCTCGGCATTAGCGACGGCGATGTGTTTGCGCCATCGGCAATCACCTACCTCGACGTGAGCGGCCGCGGCATCACCACCTTGGCAGGCATCGCCAACTTCACCAACCTGCAGACACTCATCGCCAGCAACAACTCACTCACATGGACTAATCTTCAATCAAATCCCAATATTGAAGTTTTGGACTTGAGCCATAACAACGGCCTATCTACTACTTACACCAACGCATCGCAAGTCACAGGGAATGGACGCATTTATATTCGTGATTGTACAGGCATGACGGAACTTTATTTGAATGACTGTAACTTCAACGCGATAGGTGTTGGCACATTCCCAAATCTTAAAAAGCTTATTGTTTCTAAAAACACTCCACTTGCTTCAATATCAAATTTGACCAACTGCACAAAACTTGAACACCTCGAAATTGCGAATTGCGCAATTACCAGCAGTTTTAGTTTTCCGGCATCGGTCACTTACCTTGATGTGAGCAAAAACGCTTCAACATTATCTTCACTGACTCTGACAGGGAAAAACAATCTTGAAACACTGATTCTCAATAAGAACACCAGCCTTCAGAGTGCCACAGCCACCAGCGGCGGTAAACTCGTGGGCTTAAATACCCTTGCCAAGCTCAAACATGTGGAATTTACCGACGTGGACCTGGCTACCAGCACTTTCATAACCAACCTTGCTGCATCAAAGGGAACATTGGAGTATCTGGATCTGAGTCGCGCAACTTTAGCAACACCATCACTCTCAGGATTTACTGCACTGAAGACCTTTAAGGCAGCAGGCAACTATAACCTCCCGAGCGGAAGCTCGCGATACAGCCTCACCACACTCACAATCAACGACTCGCCCCTGCTGTCATCAATCGACCTAACCGGCGACCAGGGGCTTGTAACACTCAACCTGACCAACATTGGTCGGAACAACGACAATATCGACGGCCTATTTACCGGACTGACCGACTGCACTGCGCTCGAGATGATGAATTTCGACGGCAACGGCTTCACAAGCGTTCCTGCATTTGGCCACAGTACCTACACCTCGCTAAAACTCAACAAGAACGCGCTCACAAGCATCGACATGAGCGGTGCCGACCCCGGAGTGCAATTCCTCTATGCCGAGCAGAACGGGCTGGGCGGTGACGTGGAGCTTACCGCTACCAGTGCAGGACCGCTCAAGGGACTTGACCTTGGCAACAACGGCATTACGAGCTTCAAGGCTGAGAATACAGGCTTGTCGGCACTGATGATCGGTGACAACCCAAGCATGACCACACTTGAGCTGCACGGCAACAACAACCTGACCTGTACCACCGCCGGCACAACCATGAGCGACGGCAGCGGACTATATCTGCTGGGCAACACCGCACTCGAAACTATCGACCTGAGCAACAGCTCATTCAACCAGATTGGTGCCAATGCTGCACTTCAAGGACTCACGGCTGTGACCACCCTTAACGGAAGTCACAACAAGTTCACCACGTTCACCAACTCGAACTACGACGTAGGTAGCGGCACCAACTTGCGCCGGGCAAGCTATGTGACTGGAAAGTCGAGCCTTGAGCACCTCACCGGACTCAAGCATCTCGACCTGAGCTATAACGAGATTGCCGACTCGGTGCACCTGTACCGCAACACGCTGCTCGAATACCTCGATGTGAGCCACAACAATGTGCTCTTGCCCCTCGCCACCACCGATGCCGAGAAAGCTGCCATGCGCCTGCGCAAAGCCGACCTACTGCGCAAGTATCACGACAAGAGCACCCCTATCGGCATCAGTTGCCCGGCATCCACGCAAGCCACACTCGATGCCAACGAAGCCATCACCCATCGTGCTTTCGACCTTCGCGACATCGACCTTCGCGACACTACCGGACTTTTCCATCTCGACCTTAACTACAATGTTGAGTTGAAATACCTTGACATCAGCAGCACCAACATCCACAATACGGCTGCAGGATGGTGGTATATGTGCCCAGGATGGGAATATGGCACTGGCGGATGGTATTCTACAACAAATACAAGTATGACCAAGTCGCCTGCCAACGGCAGCACCCGTCACCACTTTGTGTGGCTGCAGACGTGCGGCAAGCTCGAAGAGTTCCATGCCGACGACAACAACATGCAGTCATTAGGCGTGCGCACGTCACCCTACCTGCACACCATCACCGCCCGGGGGATGTATGGCGACTGTTGGCTGATGCGCGATGCCGGAACATCGTCCAACCCTGACAATCTGACAGAACGCGGGAATATCAGCATCTCGGGCACCGTAGTAACCTATTCTCGCACTGCTTATAAAACCAACACTGATGGAACACTAACCGGAACTGTTTATTATAAAGATGCCGATGGCGTAGAGGGCGGAACAAACTACTACCCCAACCCTGTGAAGTGGTATGACGTGAGCAACAGCGGCTACTACGCTGTGCGTCCCGCCAACGGCGCAAACCTCGAGCACCTGGACGTGAGCGGCAACCACCTGTCGGAGCTCAAGGTGAGTGGCAACACCAAGCTGAAGTATGTAGATATCGAGAACAACGACCGGCTCACCTACGTCGATGCCAACGACCTGCCCGACCTCACCACCCTCAAGGTGGCCGACAACCCGATGCTGGAGAAACTCTATGCCGACAACGACCCGTCGCTGCCAAGCATAAGCGGACTTGACGACTGCACGGCACTGAAGTATCTGCACGTACATAACAACGGCCTGTTTGGATCTAACAACTTCAACGTCTTGGCAAACACCAACCTAGAATCGCTGCTGGCCTTTAACTGCAACCTGCCTGGCGAACTCACGGTGAGTCAGTGTGCAGCAATGGATACACTCCGAGTCAACGACAACCTGCTCACCACGCTCGATGTCTCAACGTTGCAGAACATGCACTGGCTTGACTGCTACAACAACCAGATTGTAGCCCTTGTGCCGGGCACTAGCACCGGCATGACCCACCTCGACCTGCACAACAACCTGGTGCGTGACCTGCTCGTGGGCGGCAACACTGCCATGCAATACTTCGACTGCGATAACAACAAAATCCGCGAACTCGACTTCCACGGCGCCACTGGCATCCAGACCCTGCACGCCAACAGCAACAACCTGTTCCACATCAAGATGGGCAGCTCGCACAGCAGTCTTGCCGACATGCAATTTAAGAACAACCACATCAACGGCATAGACCTTAGCGGCTGTAACAGCGCAGTGCTCACCAATCTTAAAGATGAGAACAACGGGCGCACCATCGTCGCCAACGGAGCGGTAGTGAACGGGAAAAACATGTTCTATTTCCAACTTAAAGACGTGGCCAACGGCGGCTACTTCCTCGACACTATGGTGTGCAACGAGGACACCGACGAGAATGGTCGCACCAGCTACCAAGGCTCGACCCAAGGCGCACAGACGCTCACGGCCGACGGCTTCGACCAAACAAAAGTATTATGGAACGAGACACCGTTTGAAGGCACCCGAGGCAGGTTCAGCAATTCCCGTGCCGAAGACTATGGACTGACTGCCGACAAGGTTATCGGTACCATCGTAGTGCTTGAGGAGTCGTCAGAAGGCAGCAAGAGCGGCACTGAGACTTACAGCTACAATAATGGTGTGGGTACAAGCGAGTTCTATCTCAACTGGGTAGCAAATGCCGAAAACATTGTCACCGACATCGATGATTTGGAAAGCAATCAGCTGGTTATCGTCGGCAGTCAAGGCTGCATACTCATCAATGCATCCAAGGCAATGCCCATTACCGTGGCTGACGTCAATGGCCGCATAGTGGCCCAGCGCGATGTTGAAAGTGGCGAAACAACCATCGACGGCCTTGCAGCCGGCATCTACATTGTAAATGGCAACAAGGTTGTAGTTAAATAACGCATTCGGTTAAATAGGGACAGTCCCCATTGAATCACAGGCGTTCAATGGGGACTATTTTTTGTATAATTTCATTGTAAATTCACAAATAATCACTATATTTGCAAGCAACTAATTACTAA
Source organism: Porphyromonadaceae bacterium UBA4277 (assembly GCA_002395965.1). Taxonomy (GTDB): domain Bacteria; phylum Bacteroidota; class Bacteroidia; order Bacteroidales; family Muribaculaceae; genus Sodaliphilus. The sequence continues at coordinate 7,120 of DGVT01000125.1, read as the reverse complement.
GTAACTAATAATCGTAAACAAATACTGCTATGAAGAAATTATTACTAATTGTGCTGATTGCCGCAAGCGCGGCACTCAGCACCCAGGCCGCAACAAAGTATCAAATAAACATTGCCGGCGTCGAAGTCAACAGCGACAACGCGGGCTACATCACCGGCGGTGACATCACCGGCGGCTATGGCGTGTATAATTCCAGCACCAATACCCTGACGCTCTACAGCATCAAAATTGAAAGAGACGGTAGTGGAAAATACGGCATCCACAACAGGGATTGCGCTGGTTTGAAGATTGTCTTCAGGGGTAACTGTTACATCTCTACAGAAAGCGGGTATGCTATGAATCTCCTAAAAAACACCACTATCATTGCCGACGACAATAGTAATACACAATTGTATTCCTATAATGCCAATACAATCAATCTGGAAAAGGGTAAATACTACTTTCAGGGCAACGGTAGCATCTCTATCAATGCTTACGGGTCTAATTCCAAAGAAGCCATCATTGGAAAAGGACACGCGTCCAGTTCAGAAACGAATGTCCAAATAAGTGGTGCTAAAATCACAGTCAAGAGTTTGAAAAACCATGGCATCAAAAAGATAGCTTTATGCTGCAGGCCTGGTACCGACCTCCGCATCACGGCAAACAATACGGTGACGAACCTTGATGATGTTAACGTATATTTTGTAAGTCCATCCAATGTCGCAATACTAAATCCCTACGGCGCCTACCGCAATTCCAATTATGACAATCTTAATACTTCTGAAGGTACTCCGATTATCAATGACGATATTTATATCAGCGACAACTACGTGGCCATTTTCAATGAGACCTACTTTCCTGATTTATACTTCTGCAAGGCGCTGGCAAGTATCTTCAACAAGTGGTACATAAACCAGGACGATGTGAACAACACCACCTCGCTCAACGTGAGTGGCAAGAACATCAGCAAACTCACGGGAGTGGGTTACTTCAGTAAACTCACATCGCTGTATTGCAACAACAATAACCTCCCCTACCTGCCATCGCTGCCCAGTACCATCACTACGTTAGAATGCGGTGGTAACCAGATAACCTCGCTAGCATATACGCTGCCCAGTTCACTCAAGACGCTGGTATGTAATTCCAACCAACTCACATCGCTGCCGTCGCTGCCATCTTCGCTTGAAACGCTTTATGCCAACAACAACAAGTTTACCATACTGGCCATAACAAATAATACAAACCTGAAAAAACTTTATTTGAATAACAATACCAGCATGACAAGCATCATTTGCAGCAACAACGGCTTGACCTACCTCGATGTCCATGGCTGCACAGCGTTGAAGACAATAATCTGCAAGGACAATTTATTGACCATGAACAATTTTGATATTAGTTCGTGCCCGGCTATCACCTCGATTAACTGCTGGAATAATCAGTTTAGCTCACTGTTTTCGCTGCCCAGTTCGATAGAAGACCTGAACATTGGCGGCAACAAGTTCACTACGTTGAGCATAAAGGACCGCAGCACATTGAAAAGGCTTGATGTGAGCGATTGCACTTCGCTCACATCACTATATTGCAACAACGATGCTTTGACAACTCTCTATGTGAATAACTGTCCGGCACTCTACACGATTGAATGCATGAATAACCAGTTAACCACACTACCCACTTTACCGCCATCGATACAGAATCTTTACATTGGCGGCAACAAGTTCACTACATTGGACATAAGAAACCGCAGTAAATTATGGAGACTTGACGTTAGCAACAGTCCGTCGCTCACCACGCTAAATTGCAACAACAATGCTTTGACAAGTCTCAATGTAACGAATTGCCCGGCACTGACATCTCTTGATTGCGGCAATAACCAGTTAACCTCACTGCCGTCGCTGCCATCTTCGCTTAAATACCTTATTGCTAATAGCAACAAACTCACCTCGCTGCCAACGCTGCCCAGTTCGCTCACGACACTTGAATGTAATGCAAACCAGCTCACCTCGCTGCCAACACTGCCATCATCGATTGAAGGCCTTGATGTTAGCAAAAACAAATTCACATCTCTGACAATTAACAACAAGCTGAACCTGAAGAACCTTAATGTGAGCAAAAACACATTGCTGACAAATCTCAATGCACGTGACAACGCATTGACTTCAATCAATGTTACCGGATGCAGCGAACTGAGTTATGTGCAATTGCAGCACAATAACCTCACCTCGCTTTATTTCACCGGATGCAGCAAGCTTCATGACCTGTATATCACCAGAAACCAGATTAAGGGCGACAAAATGACCGCGTTGATTAACAGTTTGCGCACCATACCGAGTTCGGAGTCGGAAGGCGTCTTCGGCGTTATTGCCAAAAACTCCGGATCACCAGAGTATAACGAAATCACCACTGAACAGGTGAAAGCCGTCCGTGACAAGCGCTGGAGAGCACAAGAGATTGATGGAAATACTGGTCGGTGGGAGGACATTCCCGTGCAGGGCAGTGGCCTGCGAGGTGACGTGGACGGCAACGGCATGGTGGACCTCGACGACGTGAATGCGACCATCAACCTCATCCTCTTCTACAATCAGTATAAAGACAAATATCCCGGCAATGCCGACCTCAACGGCGATAGACTCATCGATGTTGACGACGTGAAAGAGATCATCAACATCATACTTGAGCAATAATAGAGAATAATTAACAACGAATATCGGAATCCTCGCTCCGAGGACTCTGAAAACCAGGCAGTGTGGCGCGCCACACTGCCTGGTCGCTTATTCGTAACATTGGCTTTCAGCCAAGTTACTTCGTGGCTATTATTAGCCCATAATTCCTAATTCATAATTCTTCAAGCGTCAGCCCCTATGCCCCTTATGTTTCTTCTAGTCTTAATCTCATGCAGATCTTGCAGATCATACAGATTTAAGGCTTAAGCCGCCTGTCGGCGGGAAATTATATAAAATTTTGAACAATTTCCACGCGCAGCGTGCCCATGATACCATCCTCATGGAGATTCCGTAGGGAAAGAGACAAAAGCACAAAGGCCGCAGAAGCACAAAACTATAATAATGGGCAATTAATTCTTAATTCATAAAGCTGAGAAAGCTGAGAAATCGACAAGGAGTCAAATAATTCATAATTCTTAATTCTTAATTCATAATTATTTACTATCTTTGCAGGATTAATCAAAAAGCAACTCAGGCAGCATGCTCAAGAAAAGTACGATAGAGGAAGTTATCAGCAAGGACATGGCGGCAATATGGTCGATTCTTAACATGGATGAGAAGCACCAAATCACCGACAACTTTGTCATTCACAACTTCAAGAAGAACCAGATTATCTATGCCGAAAAAGACGAGCCACAATACTTGTGGACTCTGCTCAAAGGCAAGGTAAAGCTGTTCAAGGACGGCATAGGCGGCAGGCAACAGATCCTGCGCCTTTATCGCCCTATACAATACTTTGGCTACCGTGCCTACTTTGCCGGAGAGCCGTATGTCTCGACAGCTGCAGCTTTCGAGCCATCGACCCTTGGTGCCATCCCACTGTCGCTCGTCAAAGAGCTCATCAACCAAAATCGCGACTTGGCATGGTTTTTCATCAGCGAGTTGTCGAAAAACCTGGGGGGCAGCGACACGAAGATTGTCACCCTCACCCAGAAGCACATCCGTGGCCGTCTGGCCGAAGCTCTCATCTTGCTGCTTGACAACTATGGCAGGGAAGAAGACGGCGAGACACTGAAAATCTACATGGCACGCGAAGACCTTGCCAACCTGTCGAACATGACCACGAGCAATGCCATACGCACCCTGTCGGCTTTTGCACAAGAACGCATCATCACCGTGGACGGCCGCCGCATCAAGATTCTTAATGAGCAGATGCTGCGCAACATCAGCAAGTTTGGATAATCAAGCCACATCATCACACAATGATTATTGCTAACAGTAAACGACACGAAAACATTGCCGAGTACCTGCTCTACATGTGGCAGGTTGAGGACATCTTGCGGGCTACAAACTTCGACATGACCATAATCGAGCGAAATTTCATCGCCGACGACATCACCGGCGAACTTCGCAAACAGGAACGCGACTGGTGGGAATCGCTCATCATGATGATGCAGGCCGAAGGTGTGAAGCAAAAAGGACACCTGCAAATCAACAAGAATGTGCTCATTCGCCTCACCGACCTTCATCTGCAACTACTGCACTCGCCCAAACACCCCGACTACAGTGCCGAGTTCTACCGCACACTGCCATTCATTGTGGAGCTGCGGGCCAAGACTCCCGAAAGCGAGCAAGTGGGCGAGCTGGAGACGTGTTTCAATGCACTTTATGGAGTGCTCATGCTCAAGTTGCAAGGGCGCGAGATTAGTCCCGAGACGCAAACTGCCATCGCTCAAATTTCTAAATTTATAGGCCTTCTCGCCGCCTACTACAAGAAAGACGAAGAAGAAGGACTATTTGACAAGTTGTAAGAAAGAAGCATTCCCCATAACTCCCCATTATTCCCCATAACTCCCCATAACTTTCCATCATCCCCAACAACAATGACAATCCTCATCACCGGTGCAAATGGCCAGTTAGGCCGAGAATTGCAAGACCTGCTTGCCCTCGACGGCAATCACACACTGCTTGCTACCGACGTTGAAGACCTCGACATCACGTCGGGCGACAGCGTTGACGTTTTTTTTGCCAACAACACAGACATTCGGTGGGTCATAAACTGCGCCGCATTCACCGCCGTTGACAAGGCCGAAGAGCAAACACATCTTTGCCGCAAGATTAACGTTGACGGCCCACGCAACTTAGCCATAGCCGCTACCAGGCACGGAGCCAAGATGATTCACATCTCCACCGACTATGTGTTTGACGGTCAAGCCTGCACCCCCTATCCCGAAGACGCCTCTACAGCTCCACAGGGAGTCTATGGCCTCACCAAGCTCGAAGGTGAGCGGCAAGTGCTCGAAGCCACCGCAGGCAACTGCGTAATCCTGCGCACAGCATGGCTCTACTCACCTCATGGCAAGAACTTCGTGAAAACCATGCTCGACCTGGGCCGCACTCGCAACAGGCTGACGGTGGTAGTCGATCAGGTGGGGTCGCCCACCTATGCCCGCGACCTGGCTGGCGCCATTATCAACATTATCAATGCCCCCGAGTGGCACGCAGGCATCTTCCACTACAGCAACGAGGGAGCTATTTCGTGGTACGACTTCACCAAAGCCATTCACCGCCTTGCAGGCATCACCGGCTGCGATGTGCAGCCCTGCATGAGTGCCGACTACCCCACCCCGGCACGCCGCCCGGCCTACAGCGTGCTCGACAAGACAAAGATTAAACAGACCTACGGCATCACCGTTCCCTACTGGGAAGACAGCCTGGCTCACTGCATAAAACGATTACAGAACAAATAACCCATATATGGCAAACACTAACGAAATATCTCGCCGGCGAACATTCGCCATCATCTCACACCCCGATGCAGGTAAAACCACGCTCACCGAGAAGCTATTGCTCTTCGGTGGCGCCATACATGTGGCCGGTGCCGTGAAAAGCAACAAGATAAAGAAGACCGCCACCAGCGACTGGATGGAAATCGAAAAGCAACGCGGCATCTCGGTTGCCACATCGGTGATGGGATTCAACTATGGCGACTACAAAATCAACATCCTCGACACACCGGGTCACCAGGACTTTGCCGAAGACACCTACCGCACACTCACTGCCGTTGACAGCGTTATCATTGTCGTAGATGTGGCTAAAGGCGTCGAGACGCAGACTCGCAAACTCATGGAGGTGTGCCGCATGCGCAACACCCCGGTCATCATCTTCGTCAACAAGCTCGACCGCGAAGGACGCGACCCGTTCGACATACTCGACGAATTAGAGAAAGAGCTGCAAATCAGCGTGCGGCCACTGAGTTGGCCCATCAACATAGGCGCAAAGTTCAAGGGCGTGTATAATATCTACGAGCACACGCTCAATCTGTTCAAGCCCGACAAGCAGCACGTTACCGACCGCGTGGAGATAGACGACATCAACGACCCCGCCATTGATGCCGCCGTGGGCGATGACGATGCCGCACAACTGCGCACCGACATCGAGCTGATCGATGGCGTTTACCCGAAGTTTAACGAGCAAGACTACCTCGACGCTCAAGTGGCTCCGGTATTCTTCGGTTCGGCACTCAACACCTTTGGCGTAAAAGAGCTGCTCGATTGCTTCGTGCGCATTGCGCCATCGCCACGCCCGGTACAAGCCATCGAGCGCGTCGTGAACCCCGAAGAAGACAAGTTCACCGGCTTCGTCTTCAAGATTCATGCCAACATGGATCCCAACCACCGCAGCTGCCTGGCATTCGTGAAAGTGTGCAGCGGCGTGTTCCGTCGCGGCGAGAACTATAAGCATGTGCGCAGCGGCAAGGTGTATCGTTTCTCAGCCCCAACGGCGTTTATGGCACAGAAAAAAGAGATTATCGATGAAGTCTATCCCGGCGACATAGTGGGTCTGCCCGATAACGGCATTTTCAAGATTGGCGACACTATCACCGAGGGCGAAGACCTTCACTTCAAGGGACTGCCCAGCTTCTCGCCCGAGATGTTCAAGTATATCGAGAACAGCGACCCCATGAAGACCAAGCAGCTCAACAAGGGCATCGAGCAACTCATGGACGAAGGCGTGGCGCAGCTGTTTACCAACCAGTTCAACGGACGCAAGATTATCGGCACTGTGGGACAGCTGCAATTTGAGGTCATTCAGTACCGACTGTTGCATGAATATGGCGCACAATGCCGCTGGGAGCCCATACACCTCTACAAGGCTTGCTGGATTGAAAGCGACGACAACGAAGCTCTCGAATCGTTCAAGAAGCGCAAACACCAGTTTATGGCACTCGACCGCGAGGAACGCGACGTGTTCCTTGCCGACTCAAGCTATGTGCTCCAGATGGCTCAGCAGGACTTTCCAAAGATACGCTTCCACTTCACAAGCGAGTTCTAATTTGCCATATTCGCTTTTTTGTCGTAACTTTGTAGCACAACACAACACTCACGTCATGGAACGCTATTTCAACACTGCAGGGCCCAACAAGCCCGACATGGCATATACAATCGACCCACTGAGCCGCTTTGACTTGGATGACA
>DGVT01000126.1 GCA_002395965.1 Porphyromonadaceae bacterium UBA4277 | reverse complement strand
ACGGCATAGCCAGCATGGCAGCCCATGCGAAGCCTATCAGGAAGTATGGCACAAAGAGCAGGTACTTATTGCTGATGTAAGGCACCATGATGAAGCCAATGCCGCCTATTATCAACGACAGCGCATAGCCAACCTTGATATTCTTGAAGTATGGCAGCACCACAGCCCATAGCACACTGCCAATGGCCTGAACGGCAAAGAGCACGCCCACCCAGTTGCCTGCAGCCTGGTAACCCTCGCTGGCAACATCGGTGGTGTTCCACACGGTGTCGGCAATGGTGCCGTTGGTATAAGTCCACATATACATGAATGCAGCCCAGCAGAAGAATTGCACGAGTCCCACCTGAATGAACACCTTCAGCGCCTTGTTCTTGCTGCCACCGGCAGCTACCTCGGCCTTAGTCTCTTCTTGGGCCGTCTCCTGGAAGGCTGCCATCTGCTCGGGGCTGTATTCCTTGACGTTGGCAGTGGTGTAGATTACACACAAGATGAGGATGGCTGCACCTATGTAGAACGACCACTTCACAGAGTCGGGAATCTGCCCGTTGGGGGCAACGTTGGCGATGCCTATTGCAGTGAAGATGATGGGGAACAGATAGCCCACTAAGCTGCCGGCATTGCACAGGAAGCTCTGGATGCTATAGGCCTTGGCCTTTTGTTTCTCATTCACCATGTCGCCCACCATCATTTTGAACGGTTGCATGGCCATGTTGATGCTCGTGTCGAGGAACATGAGCGACACTAAGCCGAAGGTCATCGCACTGGCCACCGTCAGCCCAAGGCTGCCGGCGTTAGGCAACATGCACATCACGATTACTGCAACGGCTGCACCCACAAACAGGTAGGGGATGCGACGCCCGAAGCGTGTCCACGTTTTGTCGCTGAACAGTCCCACGAGTGGCTGCACAATCATGCCCATGAGAGGCGGCAGAATCCAGAAGTAACTCAGATTGTGCGGATCGGCACCCAATGTGGCAAAGATGCGGCTGATGTTGGCACTTTGCAGGGCATAGGCAATCTGCACACCGAAAAAGCCGAAACTGATATTCCACAGTTTACTGAACGATAAGTCGGGTTTTGTCTTTAACATGATTATTTCATTTATGGTTTATAATTCGCAACTTTTGAAAGCTATCTGCAAATATATCAAAATAATGCCAATTTGCAAAAAACTGACGCATATCGGTGCAATGTTTAATGTGTGTAAACGTTTGCGCTCAGCAAGAGACTCCTAATTGCCAAAGGAGCATGAAGAATCGGAAGAACCTGAACAATCGGAAGAGTCGGAGAGCCCGAAGAGTCAGAAAAGTCTGAAGAGTCTGAAGAGTCCCGAAGAATCCAACCAGAGCATTAGCAGTCCCAATTCTAATAAAGATGGCAGTGGAGTGCGGGGGTGAAATAACAAAAGGCCTCGCGATTCACATCGTTATGGCCTTTGTTGCGTTTTACTTACTACTATTCTAACTAAGAAGTGGCTACGTATAAATATTTATCAACTAATAACTTTCTTTGTTTTAATGCACACTGTGACAACCATGATTATTGCGTGCGTGATTTATCTCTATTGTCACGATGCAAAATTACTGCCATATGGCAGCACCGGCAATAACTAAATGTGGTGAATTGCCCCAAAACCACTAACAACATTTAGTTATTTTCGTTCAGTCGCTTGGGATGTCTCAATCACACACATAAAAAAGGTCCCCACATGTGGGAACCTTTTTTAGTTGTTTGTGTACTGTGTAGTGAATTACTTCACGATCTTAGCAGTGCTCTGGCTGCCATCAGCATACTTGGTAACAACGATGTTGATACCCTCGAATGCCTGATCGCTCTCCATACCAGCTGCGTTGTAGTACTTCACGCTGCTAACAGCCTTAGCAGTGTTGATGTCGTTAACTGCAGTCTCAGCAAACACGTTTCCGCCTTCCATCTGAGTGTCGTCAGCCCAAGTGTAGATAATCTCACCCTCGTTCTCACCGGGAACAGCGTGACCAATCTCTCTTGAATCGTCTTTAGAAGTGTTGTACTTGAGGTAGCACTGGAACTTGCCGGGCTTTACACCTTCTTCTACCATAACGTTCAGAATCAGGAACTCCATGGGATTAACTGTAGTAGGAGTCTTGGTCATGTTAGCACCAACGACCTTGTACATCGGGCCTTCTGCTGTGCCAAAGTTGTCAGAATAAGAGATAGCGGGTACACGGCCAGCCTTAGCTACGTCAGCGCCTTCGAAGCAATACGATCCGTAAGCATCCTGTGCGGGCTTTACGCCTTCGGGGAACACAATCACGAGCTGGTTGTTGGTCATGTCGTCACCTTCGATCATCTGAACGGTGATGGGCATTTCAAACACCTTACCATACTCAAAATCAGCTGCCTTTGTGTCGATGTCGGGCAAAATGAGCTTAGCCTGAGCATTTGCACCAAGAGCTGCTACAGCAGCAACTGCAAGAAGTAAAGATTTAACCTTCATAATTAAAAAATTTTTTAATTGTTAATAAATTGTTAAATATTAATTTGTAGTCCGTTTTTCTTTTCGCAACAGGTTCCAGAATGTTAATCAATGCGTTGGTCTTTCGTAGCTCGCGCATAAATTTATTACTGGTACACAACTACTTAAGTTCATTTGCACTCAAGCGGTTCTGTTTTCGACTACAATATTACGAACTTTTTTTTAACTGACAAAATTTTTTGCAATTTTTATTTTGCATTCTTCATTTTCCAGTCATTTCCGCATTTCACCATTTCCACTTTTTCTTCCTTGGTCGATGCATCGCCATAGACATACTTCACCTTCACCGTGGCGGTAGTGTCGCCTTCGTGGATGGTTTCTTCGAGCACTTCCACATTCTTCAGGCCGCCTTTTTTATCAATTTCGCCCGCCGACAGGCTCAGCAAGCCAATTAAGGTGTTGCGGGCTTCCTTCACTTTTTCTTCGCTCACCCCCTCGGTCTTGATGTCAACGCCATCGACATAGCCTTCATAGTTCTTCTCAGCCAGGCACATGGCATAGCCCTTGAAAGCCTCGCCCGGCGACGATTTCTTGCCGCTGCAGCCGCCGGCAATCATGGCCAGCACAGCCATCAGCACACTTACAATTAAAATCTTAGTCTTCATAATCACATTATTTATAATATAGGTTAATAATTAAAGATTAGTTTCGCTTTTTCGTTCATAATCAGCTGGCTGGGAAACACATAGCTACCATGATACCCAGGAGCGTCAACATGGCGGGTGCGACCCTGGCTCAGGTCGATACCGGCCTTTTCGTAGCATCGCTGCACGAGCTGCGTGCAATAAAGGCGGGTGGTGTCGGTCCAGTCATACTCGTGGTCAAACTCGGTGTGTGCCTCTACGAGTCGCAGTGCCTCGCGAGCGGCCCGTTGTCGCTGAAGCTCGGTGGCGTTGATGCGAACGATAGCGCCATGTGCAGCGCGTGCCGGCAGCAAGAATATGCCTATAGGGTCGGCCTTGACCGTGTCGCGGCCGCCATCGTCGCGCTCGTCGGGCACGGCGTGGACAACTACCCATTCGTTGCCTCGGCGTGCCACAATGCCGATGTGCGAATATTGTCCGGCACTATCAAGCATTATCACCACCTTGCTGGCCAGACTGGTTCCGCGCCGCAGAGCCAGGTCGCCCTCGCGTAGCACCGTTTCAGGTATGGGCAGGGGCGCAGTGCTTTCGCCGCAGCAGGCAAGCAGCATGACACTGAGCAAAGCCAAAACAGCAATCGCTTTCATTTCAAAAGGCAAATTTATAGCATTTCAATCAAAAAAACAAATAATTGCCGGTTTTTCAGACTTTTCCGACTTACTTCATCCTTCAGCCCCTTCAGACCCTTCGGACTATTCCGACGACTCGGAGGCTTCGGACTCTTCGAGTGGCGGTCGGCCTGCTCGCCTTGCACTACATTTATTATTATGGGCCGAAGAAAAATCACTTTATTCATCTCAACTGGCTTATTAATCCCATTTTTTATCTAAATTTGCACTTTTAACGACAAAGTTGTTACACAACCGCACACTCTATTTACTATGGAAACAATCAGCATTGAGAGTTTGATTAACGACTTGGCACTCATTCTTGTCTTGGGAGCCATTGCCAGCGTCATCTTCAAGGCGCTCAAACAACCCGTGGTGTTGGGCTATATTGTGGCGGGCTTTATTGCCAGTCCGCACTTCTCGTTTTTCCCTTCGGTGGCAGTAGAAGCCAATATTGAATTCTGGGCCCAGATAGGCATCATCGTACTGCTGTTCTCGCTGGGATTAGAGTTCAGTTTCAAGAAGTTGCTCAACGTGGGAGGCTCGGCCATAGTCACTGCGCTGATTATAGTGGGCGGCATGATGGGGCTTGGCTTCATAGTGGGCAAGATGCTTGGCTTTGCCGCCGTTGACAGCATATTCTTGGGCGGCATGATCTCGATGTCATCCACCACTATTATCATCAAGGCTCTCACCGATTTGAATATGCGCCAGCGCAAGTTTGTGCCGATGATCTTCGCCGTTCTCATCGTTGAAGACCTTTTTGCCGTGGTGATGATGGTGATACTGTCGAGTGTGGCCATCAACAAGACGGTAGAGAGCGGTGAGATGCTTCGCAGCGTGTTCAAGCTGTCATTTTTCTTGATAATCTGGTTCACCGTGGGCATTTATCTGCTTCCCACACTGTTCAAGCGCTTTCGGCGCATCATTAGCGACGAGATGATGCTCATCATCAGCATGGGACTGTGCTTTTTGATGGCGATTTTTTCGGTCAAGAGTGGTTTTTCGCTGGCGCTTGGCGCCTTTGTCATGGGCTCGATACTTGCCGGCACCGTCGAGGCCGAGCGCATCGAGCATGTGGTGGCTCCGGTAAAGGACCTGTTTGGCGCGGTATTCTTCATCTCGGTCGGCATGATGGTAAACCCCACTGTAATAGCCGAAAATGCCGGAACAATCACACTGCTGTCGGCAGTGGTGATTGTGGGAATGATAATCTTCGGCACCTTTGGCATGCTTGCCACCGGCCAGCCGTTGAAGATGGCACTTCAAAGCGGTTTCACACTCACACAGATAGGCGAGTTCTCATTCATCATAGCTTCGTTAGGGATGTCGCTTGGTGTGCTCAATGGGAGCATCTACCCGATAATCGTGGCAGTGTCGGTAATCACCACGTTCACCACACCGTTCTTCATCAAGAGTGCCGACCCGTTCTATAACCGGCTGGAACGCATCCTGCCCTCGTCATGGACACGCCTGCTCAATGGCTACAGCAATCAGGCAGCCCAAAGCGAGACTTCGGTGAGCGGCCAGACCTGGAGCAACATCGTCAAGCGCTATGCCCTGCGTGTGATACTCTACTCGGCCGTGGCGGCCTCGATAGTGTTTGTGAGCCGCACACAGTTGCAACCATTGCTGCTGCAATGGCTCGGCAAGCGCTGGGGGGCTTTTGTGGGCGTAGTGCTCACCCTGGCAGTGGTGTCGCCATTCCTTTATGCCATCACCATTCCAAACATCAAAGCCCGTGAGCGTGAGCAGCTCATCGAGCAATCGGGGCGTGTGTCATACGTTCCCATTGTGGTGATGCTGATAATGGGGTTGGCAATAGCCACGGGATTTATCATGGCGGTGCTCTACCGCTACGGGGTCACTTCGAGTCAGATGTCGCTTGTGATTGCCGTGAGCTTGGTATTGGTGATCATCCTGCTGCTGGCTCCATTCTACAAGTCGCGGGTGGCACGCCTCGAGAAGCGCTTCATTGGCAACGTCAACGTGCGTGAGAACCGCCGCACCGGGCGCGGCAACAATCTTGTGAGCGACCTTCACCTGGCCTATATGCGCGTGGGCTACGACTGCCCGTTTGTGGGCGAGAAGCTGAAAAATGCCAATCTGCGACAGCACTATGGCGTCAACTTAGTCAACATCCAGCGCAATGGCAAGCTCTACCCGGTGCCTAAAAGCGAGATGCGCATCTTCCCCGGTGATGTGCTGGGAGTGATAGGCAACGACGAGCAAATTCAGCGCATGCTTCCACTGGTCGAAGCCAGCGACAAGGCGGCAGGCAACGTCACGGGCAACGTGAGTTTCACCCACTTCACCATAGGGCCGCAGTCGCCGCTCATCGGCATCGAGCTGCGCAATGCGCGCTTAAGCGAAGACTATGAGTCGCTGCTGGTGGCCGTGCAACGAGGCGACGAATTTGTCACTCCAACGCCCACTCTGACCTTTGCCGATGGCGATATATTATGGATTGTGGGCGACCCCAAACGCCTTGAAGCACTCAAGTGATTATCATCCCAACTGGAAGTCGAGCATTATAGTAACAGCCGGGGGTGTCGTCGAAACGACACCCCCGGCTGTTATCCATCTCCATTAACTCGCTGGAGACAAGCAACATCAGCACTTGCAGCTCGTAGCCCGTAACTACCAAGCAATGCTTGGCACTACTTAACGGCTTGTAGCTAAATTTGCGTCAGCCACTTGTAGCGCGTAGCTTGTAGCTAAATATGCGTCAGCCAGCTTGTTTACTTGTTTACTTGTTTACTCGTTTACTTGTCTGCTCGTTTACTTGTCTGCTCGTTTACTCGTAATTAACATTTACTTCTTCTCATAGGAATAGATGTCAACGAGCTTGATGTCAAAGACCAGGTTGGTGTACGGTATGATTACATCGCTAATGGCATAGCTGCCATAGCCAAGCTTGTAGGGAATCACCACGCGGCAGCTGTCGCCCACATGCATGCGAGTGAGTGCCACCGGCCACCCCTCGACCAGCGTTGAGGTGCTCAGCTTAAAGGCGGCCACGCTGTCGGCCGGCGATGTGCGCAGATAGCTCGAGTCAAAGGGCACGCTATTCATGTCGGTTCCACGGTATTTCACCCACACGGTGGAGGTGAACAGCGGCCGCAGGTTGTTGCATGTGAGCATGGTGTCGTTAAACCAGTGAATGAGCACCTGCGCATTGGCATCCCAGGGTGCAGTCACAGTAGTGTAGAACGCGGTATTGGCTTTCTGCTGATTAAACCATTCGTCGTTCGACTCTCGCCAGTCTTTGAACGCATCTTCAATGCTGGTTTTAAGGCACGATGTGGCCATGAGCGAGAATATAGCCATGACGGCACATATTATTATCGGGAGTTTCTTCATTACCTAAACGATTTTGTCAAGTTGTATATTACATGTCTCGCCGGCTGCTACATGAGCCTCTTGAGCAGTGTGTTCAGTGTGCACTCACGCGCCAGCAGTGCAGGCAGGTCGGCAATGGGCACGCGCTGCTGCTGCATGGTGTCGCGGTCGCGCACGGTGACGGTGTTGTCGTCGATGGTCTGTCCGTCGATGGTGATGCAATAAGGTGTGCCTATGGCATCGTGGCGGCGGTAGCGCTTGCCCACCGAGTCCTTTTCGTCGTACTGGCACGCGAAGTCAAACTTGAGCATGTTCATGATTTCGTGTGCCTTCTCGGGCATGCCGTCTTTCTTCACCAACGGCAGGATGGCGGCCTTGACAGGCGCTAAGGCCTTGGGCAGGTGCAACACCACGCGAGTGTCGCCACCCTCGAGCTGCTGCTCCTCATAGCTCGAGCACATCACGCTCAGGAACATGCGGTCAACACCTATCGACGTCTCAATCACATAAGGCGTGTAGCTCTGGTTAAGCTCGGGGTCGAAGTATTGAATTTTCTTGCCCGAAAATTTCTCGTGCTGTGAGAGGTCGAAGTCGGTGCGGCTGTGGATGCCTTCCACTTCCTTGAAGCCAAACGGCATCTGGAATTCGATATCGGTAGCCGCATTGGCATAGTGAGCCAGTTTCTCATGGTCGTGGAAGCGGTATTTCTCGTCGCCTAAGCCTAAAGCCTTGTGCCAGCGCAGACGTGTCTCCTTCCAGAACTGGAACCAGCGCATTTCGTCGCCCGGGCGCACAAAGAATTGCATCTCCATCT
>DGVT01000124.1 GCA_002395965.1 Porphyromonadaceae bacterium UBA4277 | reverse complement strand
CGCGGAGTGAACATGGAGCGCCTCATGGGGCTGATGCAACCGGCCGAGTAACATTCACAACTGCCTAAAGTGAAGAATCATTCACTGCGTGTGTGGTTCTTCACTTTTTCTTGTTTTAATATTAAGGCATCGGGGTGTGTCATAATTCAAAAAAGCGTTGAAAACGCAGCCGCATCGAAGATGCGACCATTTCTTTAACACCATGCAAGCAACATCGAAGATGTGCGCAGCTTGGTGAGAGACAGCGACTTAAAAGGTGCTTCGAAGATGCACTATATCAGTGACGTAATCTCAAAATTCAATCAAAGCCTTATGAAATAGAATTATGACACACCCCCATGATCACGCAAATAAGATGAGGCTTGATATTATCTAAAGACGACAAGCGGCTGCCTGACGGTTCGCACAGTGGTTAGTTTTTGTAATTTGGCGATACCAGCATATGCTTTTGCAACTGAGCCAATTTAGTGGGGATTACAGGGTATTTTTAGGATTAAAAAAGAAAGGTTGTCGATTTCCCGGCGACAACCTACCTTCAGTCAATAGTTAAGCAATCTATTTTTGAATGAATAATTTTTCAGTATAATGACTGCAGGCTACATCTTTACAGGTGCAACCTGCAGACATTTTGAGAGATATCTAAATTAAATTAGATGATACCTTGTCCCATCATAGCGTGGGCAACCTTCATGAAGCCGGCGATGTTAGCACCCTTCATGTAGTTCATGTAACCGTCAGCCTCGAGACCATACTTGCAGCACTGCTCGAAGATGTCGTTCATGATCTGGTGCAGCTTCTGGTCAACCTCCTCGGCAGTCCAGTAGATGTGCTGAGCGTTCTGAGTCATTTCCAGACCCGAAACAGCTACGCCACCAGCGTTAACAGCCTTGCCGGGAGCATAAACCATCTTGTTCTCGAGGAACAGAGCGATAGCGTCGGCATGGCAACCCATGTTAGAAACCTCAGCGCAAAGCATGATGCCGTTGTCTTTCATCATCTGAGCATCCTCAACGCGAACCTCGTTCTGGGTAGCGCAGGGCATGCAGATGTCAACCTTCTGTTCCCAAGGCTTCTTGCCAGCAAAGAACTTAGCGTTGGGGAACTTCTCGGCATAAGGAGCAACGATGTCGTTACCGCTTGCGCGCAGCTCGAGCATGTAAGCGATCTTCTCGGGAGTGCTGATGCCATCGGGATCATATACATAGCCGTCAGGACCGCTGATGGTAACAACCTTAGCACCGAGTTCGGTAGCCTTAGTCACGGCACCCCAAGCCACGTTGCCGAAGCCAGAGATAGCAACTGTCTTACCCTCGAAAGTGGTACCCATGCGCTTGAGCATGTTCTCTACATAATAGCAAGCACCGAAACCGGTTGCCTCGGGACGGATGCGCGAGCCACCGAATTCAAAGCCCTTACCGGTGAGTGTGCCGGTGCATTCGCGTTTGAGCTTCTTGTACATGCCATAGAGATAGCCAACCTCGCGGCCGCCTACGCCGATATCACCTGCGGGAACGTCCATATCGGGACCGATATTGCGCCACAGTTCAAGCATAAAGGCCTGGCAGAAACGCATGATTTCGGCATCGCTCTTGCCCTTGGGGCTGAAGTCAGAGCCGCCCTTGCCACCGCCCATAGGCAGAGTGGTGAGTGCGTTTTTGAAAGTCTGCTCGAAGCCGAGGAACTTCAGGATTGAAGGAGTTACCGATGCGTGGAAACGAAGACCTCCCTTGTACGGGCCAATGGCGTTGTTGAACTGCACGCGATAGCCAAGGTTGGTCTGAACATCACCGTTGTCGTCAACCCAAGTCACACGGAATGTGAAGATGCGGTCGGGTTCAACCATGCGCTCGATAATCTTGTTTTTCTCAAATTCAGGGTGCTTGTTGTACTCGTCTTGTACGGTTTCAAGAACCTCACGCACTGCCTGCAAGTATTCGAGCTCGCCAGGATGTTTAGCCTCAAGATTGGCTAAGATTTTTTCAACGTTCATGATAAAATGTCTTAAAAAGTCAATTAATTAGAGTTGCTTATATAAATAAGTATTTACATATCTCGTTTCAGGTCACAAATATATAGCTTTTTTTCATAACAGATGGAATTTTCAGCCGGTTTTTTTCGCCTTTTTCGCTTTTTTCAACATATCGGGCATTTTTCTAAGAATTTGCTACACTTTCATTTGTGAAATCATTAGACGTTTTTAGTAAACTTTTGTAACCCCCGGTCGCAATAGTTGCAAAACTTGCGCCTGTTTTTTTCGTTATTTAGTTGCAATTTGATTTTATCTTCATTTTTGAGGGTGAAAATTGAGTTTACTTTTTTTTCCACATATCGCAAAAATATAGTAACTTTGCACTGACATGAAATATGGCACATGTCGTGAGAACTAATAGATAACTTCTAATAACATTCAAATAAATTCAATTATGAAGAAACACAATTTCTATGCAGGACCGTCAATCCTGAGTCAGTACACTATCGACAATTGCGTGGACGCAATTCGTAACTTTGCAGGCACAGGCCTGTCAATTCTTGAAATCTCTCACCGCAGTAAGGAATTCACTGCCGTGATGGACGAAGCTGAACAGCTCTTCAAGGAACTGCTTGACATCCCCGCAGGCTACCGCGTGATCTTCCTGGGTGGCGGTGCCAGCACTCAGTTCTGCATGGTGCCTATGAACCTTCTCAAGACTAAGGCTGCTTACCTGAACACAGGCACATGGGCCAACAAGGCCATCAAGGAAGCCAAGCTCTTTGGTGAGGTTGTTGAAGTGGGTTCTTCGAAAGAGGATAACTACACTTATATTCCCAAGGGCTATGCAGTGCCCACCGATGTTGACTACTTCCACATCACCACAAACAACACCATCTATGGTACCGAGATTCGCGAAGACTACGACGTGCCCGTGCGCATGGTGGCCGACATGTCGAGCGACATCTTCTCGCGCCCCGTTGACGTGAGCAAGTACGACCTCATCTATGGCGGTGCCCAAAAGAATATCGCTCCTGCAGGCGTAACATTCATTATTATTAAGGAAGACGTGCTCGGACGCATGGAAGGCCTGCGCACCATCCCCACTATGCTCAACTATAAGACTCACGTCGAGAAGAGCTCAATGTTCAATACTCCTCCTGTATTCCCCGTGTATGCAGCCCTGCAAACCCTCAAATGGTACAAGGAACTGGGTGGTGTCAAGGAGCTCCAGCGCATCGACGAGGAGAAAGCAGCTGTGCTCTATGATGCTATCGACTCAAGCAAGATGTTCGTCGGAACAGTGAAGCCCGAAGACCGCTCGATCATGAACGTTTGCTTCGTGATGAAGCCTGAGTATAAAGAGCTTGAGAAGGACTTCCTCGACTTTGCCGGAACCAAGGGTATTGTCGGCATCAAGGGACACCGCAGCGTTGGTGGTTTCCGCGCTTCGCTTTACAATGCACTCCCACTCGAGAGCGTGAAGGTGCTTGTTGAGGCAATGAAGGAATTTGAAAACAAATAAAACACTCCCCTCTCTCCACATTATTTATTATATCTTATAAAACTCATATCAAGAAAAATGAAAATATTAGTTGCAACCGAAAAGCCCTTTGCTCCAGTAGCAGTGCAGGGTATAAAAGAAGTTGTTGAAGCCGCAGGCCACGAACTCGCACTCGTAGAAAAAGGCACCAAGGCCGACATGATTGCCGCCGTAGCCGATGCTGCAGGTCTTATCGTGCGCAGCGACAAGGTTGACAAGGAAGTATTTGATGCTGCCAAGCAGCTGAAAGTCGTGGTACGCGCCGGTGCGGGCTATGACAATATCGACCTTGCCGAGGCTACCGCTCACGGTGTGTGCGTGATGAACACTCCTGGCCAGAATGCTAATGCCGTAGCCGAGCTCGTTATGGGCATGCTCGTTACGCTGGTGCGCAATCGCTATAACGGCACATCTGGCACCGAGCTAATGGGTAAAACGCTCGGCATCCATGCCTATGGTGCCGTTGGACGCAACGTGGCTCGCATCGCCAAGGGATTTGGCATGAAGGTCAGTGCTCTCGATCCATGGGTCAAAGACGAAGTGATGGAAGCCGACGGCATTACACCGGTTCACAACCTTGAAGACCTGTACCGCAACAACCAGTATGTGAGCTTGCACATACCTGCCACCGACGAGACTCGCCGCTCGGTCAACAAGGCTCTTATTGAGCTGTTGCCAAAGAATGGTGTGCTCATCAACGCTGCCCGCAAAGAGGTTATCGACGAAGAAAGCCTTGCCGCTGCACTTGAGGCTCGCGCCGATGTTCGCTATGTAGCCGATGTCAAGCCCGACAACGCTGCCGAACTTGAGCAGAAATATGGCGAACGAGTATTCTTCACCCCCAAGAAAATGGGTGCACAAACTGCCGAAGCAAACATCAATGCCGGTCTCGCTGCTGCCAACCAGGTGGTTGCACATCTGAAAGATGGTTGGAACCGCTTCCAGGTGAACAAATAATTTCGCTTTATAAGAAACTGCATTATAATAATCGGGTGGAAGTCTTGATGACCTCCACCCGATTATTATTTGTGCGCACGGCGTCCGTTGCCCCGGCTCGCTGAGTGCTACTTCTGATAGACACGAATGTATTCCACCTGCATGGTTACTGGCAGAGCATTTTCGTCAACGCCGCGCATGCCACCCCAGTCGCCGCCCCATGCAAGGTTGAGAATCGGGTAGAAAGGCCGATTAAATGGCCAAGTATCCACGCCTTTTCCGTCGTTGTGATAGGTAAATAGCTCTACCCTATCGACGTAGAACGTGATATAGTCGGCAGTCCACTCCATCGAGTAAATGTGATAGGCACTCTCGGCAGTGGAAACCATGCGTGCCCGATGCTCGATAGCCGTCCCGCCATTGTTATAGCGGCGGCAGTGAATAGTACTCGACACTTCGCCTGGCACAACGCCCACTTCTTCCATAATATCGATTTCGCCACAATTAGGCCACGGATTCACACCGAAATCATTATTCGAGGGCATCATCCAGAATGCCGGCCAAGTGCCTTTGCCTTTGGGCAGCTTGATTTTTGCCTCGAAGTAGCCATACTGCCACCCGGTGTTGACCTGGGCATAGACGCGACCCGAATACACATTGCCTCCATCCTCAAAAGCGGTGATGTGCAGCTTGCCACCTTTAACCTCGGTTACCCTGCGCCCATTATACTCACCATCGACATATGCCTGCAACTCGTTATTTACCTGGCCACGGGGCCAAACCTCATGAGTCCAGTCATCGCCGTTCAGCACGCCCGCTTTATCAAACTCATCATGCCACACGAGCTCATAGTCCGGCAAGAAGCACTGCAGCGAGTCGGCCAAGGTCGATTCTTCATTGGCCGCCTGCTCGACGAAAATCACCTTTTGGACATCACCGGCAGTTATCGTAACGTGGCCCGAACGCACCGAGTTGTAAGCGTTTGAACTCACGTCAATCATGATATAGGCCGATAATTGAGTTGAATGTGTGGGCGTAACCTTAATCCACGATACATCGCTCGCAGCCGTCCACTCACTTGGAGCTGTCACCTTGATCTGACGCTGGGCTGCTGTCTTATAGAAATGCACCTCAGTCGTAGTCAGCTCAATAGAGCCGGGCTTGTCGTTATCGTCATTTCCACACGATGACAGCATCAGCACCCACGAGGCCATCATAGCCAGTAATAGTATTCTCATCTTGTTCATCTTATAATGTTGAATGTAAATAATTCTTGAAAACGGTGCGCTGCACCACTGTAGCCTCGTCATAGCCATAGATGTTCTGGCCGGTGAGCGGCGTGTCCACAATCATCGTCTTGTCGTCGATGGCTACAACTTTCATTATATAGGTCACCGAAGCCGATTTCATCTCTATTGTGCGGTCGGTAATAGTGTAGGTGTAGAGAACGCGAGACGATGCATCGTCCACATTACCCATATAGGCTGTTCCGTCAAGGGCAAATACAAAGTAATTCTGCTCGACAAACGGGGGGACGTCACGACGTGTGCCCACCTTGCGCTTGTCGTAGTAAAAGGCATAGTCGCGCTTCCAGGCATTGAGCGTGAGGCGCTCCAGCATCTCGTCGGCTGTGAAACGCGTGGTTGCCGGCCGCATGACACCATTTTCCATAAAGGCATAGCCATCGGTGTCGTGAAATTCTTTTGTGGGCTCGATATTATCACCACACGACATCACCACACAGGGTAATAGCAAAGCCAGAAGCAGTAACAAGATTTTCGATCGATGTTTCATGTTTTTATCTTTTAATAAACAGCACATTAATCGTCGTGCCATCTACAACCGGTTGATTAGCTCAAGCACAATCTCAAAGGTGTGAGCAGGTGCATCGGCCCAAAAGTCGTTGTACTGCGCCGTGTTATCGTGCGATGCACCGGGTGAGTCGCTAATTACTCGCATACTCATGAACGGCACATTATAGATATGACACACTTGAGCTATAGCCCCCGACTCCATGTCCACTGCAAGGGCCTCGGGAAAATTCGCCTTGATGCGACGTAGGGAATCAACATTATCAACAAACTGGTCGCCCGACACTATCAGGCCGCATTTCACCCCCGAATGAGTCTTGATGGCATTAATGGCCTCGGCCGGTGCTTCATAGAATAGTGGCAATCCTTGAACGGCACCGAGAACCGACTCGGGGCCACACCACACATCATGATAGGCAACACGGGCACCCACCACCACGTCCATCACACTCACACCATGATCAGCACCTCCGGCAACGCCAGAATTAATAATCAGTTGAGGTGAAAAATGATTTATCATCGACTGTGCACCTATTGCGGCATTCACCTTTCCTATGCCGCACTGCATTGCCACAATCTCGTGATTGCCAATCGCACCTTTATAAAAGACGAAGTGGTCGTGCCTCTCTTCTGCACGATTGTTCAATAACGGGATGAGCAGGTCTAACTCTTTACGCATTGCTGCTATAATTCCTATCTTCATATCGCTAAAAATTTTATGACTTGCAAAATTAATAATTTTATTTGACTCTGAACAATATTGACACCACTCGGCAAAATTATTCGATAATATTATGCTTTCGACGCATCAAAAGTTGCATTTACAATTGCTTTGCAGTAATTTTGCCTTCAATTTAACGTTATGATTACAATTCACATAGAACCACAAATCATCAATGTCTGTCCCGAAATTGAGATTGGCATGATCAGCGCCACAGTAGCTAATTCCCCGACATGCGATGAGCTTTGGGCCGAAATCGAGCATGAAGCTCAGGCTATCAAAGGGAAATATGAGTTGCTGGCCATCAATCAGCGCCCGGCGATAGCTGCCACTCGCCAGCTCTACAAGGCCCTTGGAAAAGATCCAGGACGCTACCGTGTAGCCAGCGAGCAACTGTGCCGCCGCATTATCAAAGGACTGGGGCTATATCGGCTCACCACACTCATCGACGTCGTTAACCTCGTCTCAATCAAGAGCGGCTATGCCATTAGCGGCCTGGATGCCGACAAAATCGTGGGCAATTCGCTCACCATGGGCGTAGGGCAAGCCGGCGAAACCTATAACGGCATCGGACGAGGACCGCTCAACATTGAGCACATGCCCATCTACCGCGATGCCATGGGAGGAGTGGCAACACCCACAAGCGACGAAGAACGCACTAAGTTTACACTCGAGACAACCAACGTGCAAATCAACATTAATGCCTTTGCACCCGAAATGCCAATCAATGAAGCCACACACTGGATGGCACAACTGCTTGAAAAATATGCTAACGCAACCAACATAAGCACTACGGTTTTCAAGCCCTGAGCATCACCTTATGACTTTAGACGTAAATTATTGCATATGAAAATATTAGACATAATCCCCGACAACATCAACGAACGACTCATCGAACAAGTTGCGCATTGCCTCGACATGGGTGGCATCGTCATCTACCCCACCGACACTGTATATGCCCTCGGTTGCGACGCGATGAATAACCAGGCCATTGAACGCATATGCAGCATCAAGGAAATGAAATCGGCAAAGACCAACCTGTCAATAATCTGCGCCGACATCAGTGAAGTTGCACAATATGCAAAGTTCGACAACCAGCAATTCAAGCTCATGAAGACACACCTGCCAGGGCCATTCACCTTTATCTTCCCGGCATTGTCTAAGCTGCCCAAAGCATTCAAGGGACGGCGCACGGTGGGAATACGCATCCCCGACAACAAAATTGCACTCGCCATAGTGCGTGCATTAGGCCGGCCCATACTCACCACATCGGTACAGGGTGACGACGAAGACTATCGGTGCGAACCGGGACTGATAGCCGAGACCTATGCGTCACAGGCCGACATTGTTATCGACGGAGGACGCGGAGGACTAATACCCAGTACCATAATTGACTGCACTGGTACCGAACCAGAAGTCATTCGTCAAGGACGTGGCTCGTTTGCTTTTTAGGACTATAAGCGACACCAGCTCACATAATAGTTGACGATTTTCATTCTCATACACATTCTGCAGATTACAGAGATTTTTTCCTCAAACCGTTTGCACAGAGTTTTCTCGACAATAAGTTACAATAGTAAGTATAAAAGTGTGAAGCATGAAGTGTGAAAGGTGAAGTGTCAAGGGTGAAAGGTTAAGGGTGAAGTGTTAAGTGGGCTTGACGCGCATCAGCTCCCCTGTGAGTGACAGCTCCCCCTCTAAGTTAGAGGGGGTCAGGGGGAGTGTGTCAGATTCAAGAGTTAGGGGGAGTGTGCCAGCTCCGCGTGGTAGCTCCTTGCGGTAGCTCCCCCTCTAAGTTAGAGGGGGCAAGGGGGAGTGTGTCAGATTCAAGTGTTAGGGGGAGTGTGTCAGCTCCGCGTGGTAGCTCCTTGCGGTAGCTCCCCCCCTCTAAGTTAGAGGGGGCAAGGGGGAGTGTGTCAGATTCGCAGGTTAGGGGGAGTGCGTCAGCTTCGCGAGTTAGGGGTAGTGTGTCAGATTCAAGAGTTGGGGGGCGTGTGTCAGCTCCGTGTGACAGCTCCGTGTGACAGCTCCGCGTGCCAGCTCCGTGTGGTAACTCCGTGTGGTAGCTCCCCCTCTAAGTTAGAGGGGGCAAGGGGGAGTGTGTAAGCTTCACGAGTTGGGTGTGTCAGCTTCAAGAGTGGGTGTGTCAGCTTCAAGAGTTGGGGGGGCATGCAAAGGGCGGCATTGCACACTCCTCGACTGGAAGTCGAGCATTTGAGTAACCGGTGGTGTCGCTCGCGAGCGACACCACCGGCAGCATACCGTCCCAACAATCTCGCTGGAGGCGAGCACATATACGGGCTGACCCGAGCTCCGCTCGTTACAGGGGGGCGCGGCACTCCACCGCCAGCCTAAACTGTCGCTCCTGGCGGAGCGCCGCTCGTTTACTTGTCCGCTAAATTTTTGCATTGCGCACTTGTAGCTCGTAGCTTGTAGCTCGTAGCTAAACTTGCGTCAGCCAGCTTGTTTACTTGTTTACTCGTTTA
>DGVT01000107.1 GCA_002395965.1 Porphyromonadaceae bacterium UBA4277 | reverse complement strand
CGATCACCTCTGATTTTCTATAATTTGAATTATGACACACCCTCATCTGAGATATAAGAGTTCTCCGAAACCTCCGAGTCCTCCGAGATTACCGAGTCAAACATCTTGCTTCTCGGTTCTCCCATCCTTTAACTTTCTCTTATCCACCATTCTATTACCGTAATCAACAAAAAACAAACATCCCTTGCAAACACCGATTTTTTTCATTAAATTTGCACTGAAATAATTGCTGATTTATGCCAAACACAAAAAACTTCATATTGCGCTGCATGGTGCTTGACGAGATGTTGAGCGATCGCCACCACTATTATGACATTCACGATTTTGTGGAAAAGGTGAATGACAAACTGGAGAAAGACTGTTATGAAAAGGTGACGAGACGCTGCATCGAGAAAGACCTCAAGGCCATAGAATATGAGCCTTTTTATGCCGAATTGGAGACTTATCCAGCAGCTGGCAAAATATGCAAGCGCTATAAAGACCCTGAGTTTTCCATTTTCAAGAAAAAGCTGAGCAACGACGAAAAGTTGCTGTTGAAAGAAGTGCTGGGCACACTCGGGCAATTTGACGGCCTCGACAATTTCACTTGGCTCGGCACCTTGGCTAAAGGACTTGGTGTTAAAACCAAAGAGCCAATCATTGAGTTCAGCACAAGTCCTATGGGACAATCCCCTTTCTTGGGTCAACTGTTTACGGCCATTTCTAATCATGTCGCAGTCGAATTGACTTATCAAAAATTCAATGTTGAAAACACCCAACAAATTATCATACATCCGTACAAACTCAAGCAGTACAACAACCGCTGGTATGTGCTTGGGATTACAAATGAAGATTACCTCACTGGAAATTATCCCCTTGACAGGATTATTGAAATTGTTGAGAGGCCAGAAATTAAATTTAGAAAAACTACCGAGGACATTACTGAGCAGTTTGAGGACGTGATTGGTGTGACCGTTTATCAGGACAGACCGGTGGAAAAAATCATTCTTTGGGCTTCCGATGACGCATATCCTTATATTGAAACGAAACCCATGCACGGCTCATTCAAGCCAATCAGAAATGAAAAGGCCGACGCACTGCGTGCTGAATATCCAAAATTGAGTGGCGGCCATTTCTTCCAGCTTGAATGTATCGAAAACTATGAACTCATTCGCGAGCTTTGCTCATTCGGTAAAGAACTGCTTGTCCTTTCGCCACAGCACATCCAAGAAGCGGTTTTTGAAAGAGTTTCGTCTCACAACAACGAATATCTAAAATTGCGAACATAGCGTTCGCAACCACGCAGTAACTTTGCACCGAAAAAATAGATATTAGTAAGCAATCAATACAGAATTATCAATCTATCGATTAAATCATCAAATTAAATATTTTTTAGATTATGGTAGAATTTGACAAAAATAGAAAGTACATTTATGCCGCTTACTGTAATATGGCACAGCATAATTTTATTAGTACATTAAAGCACATTGCCAAGTGTTTAAGTCTGGATTTAGAGTTGACTGATAAATCAAAAAAAATTATTGACGAGCTCAAGGATAAGGTCAATTCTCTTACTCAAGATAAAAAGTTAAAGTTTTATGAATTGTTAAATAAACACTTCCCTTTTTTGGCTCCAATGATTGATAGCGACAAATCAGCTAAAGACTATAATGAGATAAAAGCTATTAACGACATATTACCTCAAATCGGTACAGTAGTGGATTTTTATCGCGATTACACTACTCATTATGATCCAGATGAGGAAAAAAGTGTAGATTATCTTCATCCAAGTGAGCAAACCCTTGTTCCACGTTTGAAAGAATTACTCAAGGCTGAGATACGGACTGTTCAACAACGGTTCAATTATGTAGAAGATGAGGTTTTATTCATTAAGAACAAAGAAATGGATAAAGAACGATATCGTTATTGTCTATTCAAGAAACTATGCAGAACCGATAAAAAAGTATTTTCGAGACGTGGTTTAGTTTTTTTCATCTCATTATTTCTTGAGAAGAAATACATCAATGAGATGTTGAACAAAACAAAAGATTTTTATGCCAAAGACGATTTGTTTAATGACAAACGCAAGCATATAATTTTTGAATCTTTAGCAGTCTATCGTATCAGACTACCACGTAACCGTTACGAAAGTCAGCAGGACGATGTCGGTTTGGCTCTTGACATGGTAAACGAATTGCAACGATGCCCTAAAGAATTGTTTGACCTGCTCTCCACCGAAGATCAAATCAAATTTCGTCCCGATGCGAGTGATGAAGATAGCAGTAAAACAGCTATCATGATTCGTCATGCTGACAGATTCCCCAAATTAGCTATGAACTATATAGACCAATGTAATGTATTCAATTCTATCAGATTCCAGGTTAATTTAGGGAAATACCGATACGCTTTCTACAATAAGAAATGTATTGATGGATTGAATCATGTTCGTTCTCTTCAAAAAGAACTCCATGGTTTTGGCAAACTTAATGAAATCGAGAAAGCGCGTTTAGATACTTGGGGGAATCTTATAAGGGATTTTGAGGATATTAAAACCAATACTATCGATACCATGCCTTATATAAACGATCAACGCGCTTCTTACATAATCAACAATAATCGCATAGGGTTATACTGGGAAGACAAGGACGACGTAAACGAGCCAAAACTTGTGTTGCCCAAGCTCCCCAATGAGCCAACAGCCAAAAATTTAAGACAACAAAAAGCCAACGGAGAGAGAATCGTTTTACTCCAATCGCCAAAGTGCTTCATGAGTACTCATGAATTACCGGCTCTCATTTTTTATCACATTATTCGCAAAAAACATCAGAAAACAGATTCTCCTGACGTAGAAAGCATTATCATAAAATGGGTAGAAGGATTCAGAAACTTCATTCAAGAAGTGATGGATGGTAAGATAACTTCTCAAAATGCCCAAGAACGAGCAAATCAACTGGGCATCAATTATGCTCAACATCTACCTAAAAAAATTCAAGAGTATTTGGATGCCAATCAAGATAACAATAACGCCATAACAGCTAATCTTCAAAAGAAACTGAAGAATCGGCTGACAACTCATATTGATGAAACAAAAAAACTCATCGAAAAATATAATAATGTTAAACATGTTGATAGTAAAAAAAACAAACGTGGAACAAAGAGATTTGTTGAAATAAAGCAAGGACGGTTAGGGGCATGGTTAGCTCAAGACATCATAGCCTTACAGCCAGCGCCTGCGGACGGCAACAACAAATTGACAGGACTTAACTTTCAGCTGCTTCAATCGGCATTGTCAATCTATGACAACTTCGACAATCTGAAACGATTGTTGATTGCTGCACATCTGATACAATCAAAAGGCAATCATCCTTTTTTGTCGGAAATTGTCAGCAAGAGTCCACAAACTATAGGTGATTTTTATCAAGCATATTTGAAAGCCAAATTGAATTGGCTTAACTCTTTATTGAGCGAAGAAGATTTAATAAAGTATCCATTCCTTACTCGAGGTGTAAATAAATGGAAGTTTCGCGATGAAGAGTATTATAAAAGTATCATGCAGCAATACCTTGAATTGCCTGCTGAACTTCCTCGTGGTCTTTTTGAGACTGCAATTAAAGATATTCTCATTGATTGTTTTGGAAGAGGCTTTGTACGTGGCAACAACCGTGAAGAGGCCAACGTGGCTTTCTTGATTGCAAAATACTTCAAAAAGGTATTTAACGATGACTATCAAGAGTTTTATACCCAACCCGATGGCAACTACAAACGGCATTATTATTTCTTCAAACTTTTATTGCAATCCGATAAAGATTATGGAAAAACGGTAAAAGAAATAGAAGACATTCTACGAACAGACATGTCTCTTACTTTACTATCCAAAACAACTATTGAGAACGATGATGATTCAGATAATTCAGATAATTCAGATCTTAAAGAATACTTTGAAGAAATCAATAAAAAACTGGCCAAATCTTTAGCCAAAGATCCTACGCTGGACAAACGCCATCGTATTGAGGATATTATCAGTAAATCAGAGACATTGAGCAAGCTCCCCAATTCACAACAAAAAAAATTACTTAGAATTTCTTCAAAGCGTCATGGCGTGCCAATTAATGACGGTTTAGTCAAAAAGCATATTAAAAAGATAACATCTAATTCCGAAAAGGAAGAAGAACTTAAGAAACTATCCCATGCCCTTCACAAACTAAAATCTACAGAGAGGCTTATACGAAGGTACCGTGTTCAAGACATCATCATTTTCATGATGGCCAGAGAAATCCTTTTTGAAAACGACAAGAATTTATTTGAAAACAGATTTGAAGAATTCAAGTTGAAAAATATTCGTCCCATCAGGCGACAAGAAGGTGTTGGTGCACTTGAAATTAAGGTGCCATTCGCTATCACACTGCACATTAAAGGCAGCAATGAGTCAGTGGTTATTCGCCAAAAGTCTATTAAGTTGAAGAATTACGGTGATTTCCATAAGTTCCTTTATGATAATCGCATTGAGACACTTATCCCATATCTACGTGATGATGCAAACGCTGTTAAAGTCACGATTGATAGAGATGAACTAGAACATGAATTTGAGACGTACGATAAAGTGAGGCTCGATGTGTTTGAAAGTGTTCATAAAATAGAACGACTTATTCTTGAGCGTTATCCAGAACTTCACGACAAGCGATCATCACTCTATTATTTTGAGAAAAAGGGAGTAGAAAAACCAATTCCAAAAAAGAACAATTTCAGGCAATTAATTGAATGTGAACCACAATTTGCTGTTCTTGATAAAGATGATTGCTTAAACATTAGAAACTCATTTTCTCACAATTCGTACAATTCAAAAGACCACGAGAAAGTGAATATTCCATCAGGCAAGATTGGAGAAATAGCGGAGTTAATTAGTGAACGAATGAAAACCTGTTTGAATAATTTCGAAAAGAAAACAAGACAAGAAAATGATTCAGAGTAATTATTTCCACAACATATACATCTTATGGCATAGTAGTTCTGACTATTATGTCACGTAGGTTGTGGAAGCCCTTATTTGAGAGGGTAATTACAACACGCCGTCTTTAATATCTCTCGCAATTTTAGTTGTGGAAGCCCTTATTTGAGAGGGTAATTACAACACTGTTCATTAACTGCACTCATACAAGTAAGTTGTAGAAGTCCTCTTTTGAGAGGGTAATTACAACTGGGATTAACTACTACATTACGCTGACCTGGTTGTGGAAGCCCTCATTTGAGAGGGTAATTACAACCTTTTCAGTATCAAGAACTGGACGGTCTACGTTGTGGAAGCCCTCATTTGAGAGGGTAATTACAACTGTAATCGTTACATTCTTAATACGAGCCTTGTTGTGGAAGCCCTCATTTGAGAGGGTAATTACAACGAAATCAATCAGAACGTTAGAAGTGGACTCGTTGTGGAAGCCCTCATTTGAGAGGGTAATTACAACCTTTGTAGTATCACGCTCTACAATAGTAGCGTTGTGGAAGCCCTCATTTGAGAGGGTAATTACAACGACCTTGAACAACATATTCTTGAATAATGTGTTGTGGAAGCCCTCATTTGAGATGGTAATTACAACAGAATCAAACACTACTCTTTTAGTTTTTGTTTTTTATCGCGAACATAGCGTTCGCAATGGGGTGATAACTTTGCAGCGTGAATGATGAGTTCACCATTTTGTTTAACCTTTAAATTTAATGACTATGACATTTGAAGATGACATGATTGATGCAGGGTTCAACGACGCTGAAGATTATCTGGAATATCTCATGGATGAGGGCGACCGCGTGATGCAACGCCTCATCGATGAAGAAGACCGGTGGCATTATGATGAAAACTATGAGAGCTGGGAAGAATAGCTGTTATTCTTTGACTTGACTAATAAAGGTGGGTTCTGCGCGTTTCACAACTTATGGAACTCACCTTTAAGAACTGATTAATTGTTGAATTTGCTTTGAAACTTTATGTGTCATTACATCACCAAATTCAATCGTAAAAGACTGTTCTCTCTGATACCGTTTAAGGTGTTGCTGGACTGCAAGTTTGAAGGAGAAGTATATAAAGACAGCACTCCATTTTGGCTGAACAAGATTGAAGTAGCCAAATTGCTTGCCTACCAGGAGTATTGCAAGAATCCAGGTCAGTTCCTCTCGCGATACAAGCAATACATCGACTTAAACCGCAACCATCACTTCACTCGCTATGATGTGCCACCGGCATACCATAGTAATCCGCGTTGCGAAAACCTTCGCAGCAGCTACACATATATTGTGGTGCCTGAACAAATCAAAGAAAAAGGTGCCGAAGTAATCAAGCAATACAAGGAATTCGTGCGTGAGAATTACGACTTGATTGAGCGTGGCAAGACCGACGTGCTGGAGTTCCGCATCAATGCCAAGTTTCAAGTGAAAACCAAACTGATTCAAGGCAGCCGTCCCAACAGCGGTATAACAGATGTCGATATTGAGCATATTGATGTTGAACAATGCATTAAAGAGAAAGTGACTGAACTCGGGGAATGGATAAAAGGAGATTCAAGTAAATTCAATATTATAAAAAAGTTTGGTCGCCAAACATACAAGATAGAAAAATCAGGTTATGACGAGCCTTTTATCATGTTAAGATATACTGATAAATATATTCGAGAGGTGCTTAAGGAATTCAATGACAATTTCAAACAGCCGCTGATAGATTTATTCAACAGTTACTATGAAGCCACCAGCGGTGAGGAAAAGAGTGCGATAGAAAGCGACATTCTTGACCAACTGGGGTTCCATCCTTGCACGAAATGCGCAGCCAATTAGAAATGTTTTATGATGATGCGGTGAATAATAAATTAACAAAATAAATACTCTAAAATCAAAATACCATGAAAAAGTTGAAACCGAAGAGAATTGACTGGTACCTGTTGGGAATTTGTCTTGTGTTTGTGCTATGTTGGTTGGTGCCATCTTTGATTGATACCAATAACTACATGCAGCATCCCGACATAAGAATCACCCATGATAATTGCCATTTAGTGAGAATGAAAGAAGCCATTGAGAAATGGGGATGGGTATTAGCAACTTGTCGATATTTTCTCGTTTATTGTGCCGGATGTCTGGTTTTCATCTTTCTTCCATTCAGCATTGCCGCCCGATGGTTAGGTTATATCCGGCGACATTTGAAGTCGTGGATGCAATTACTACTTTTGACACTCGTCATTGCCTCTGCAATTGTCATCATTTGTATTGACCCTTGGTATTTTTTATATGCCTATTTGCTCGTCTGGGCAATTGATATTATATTTGTGGTTGTTAAACTTATTATGTATATATATTGTCGAAAGAAATACTTCATGAAGATTACAAAGAAATCGATAGGGAGAATTGTGTTGGGGTTTGCAATTGCCTGTGTGGCTGTCAAGGCTGCGGCTTGCCCCGATGACGGTTCTATCGAGCGAGACCATCACACAGGCCGTGTCCTTATCATCGCCGCCCTCGTCATTGCTTTGGCATCATTGGCAACAAGCGCATGGAAAAGACTGGGGAAAACAGTCCGTTACCTCGTTCTCTCATTCGGGGTCTTGATTGCCTTCAATCTGGCAGTCGTTGGCATGTTGTATCTCAGTCAGGAAGCCACCGACATCAACGAATCCACTTTGCTTGACGTGGCAATCTATGGCATTGTTTTGCTACCAGTCATCGACATTGCAGGGATGGCACTCGTCTTACATCTATGGTACAAACACCGCATAACCCACAATCAGCAATTGAAAAATTCATAACGCCGACCTATGGGCCGAGGGTTTACAGTCCTTTCAGGACTTTTTCAAGTGGACTCAATTAATAATATGTTGTAAAACATATTGGCATTGACGTCGGTTTATTATCAAATACGGAAAAAAATCCGTAACTTTGCGGCTCGAAAAGGGACATAAACCTGCAAAACTTAAAGCTAAACTATATTAACCATCATGACAATCAAAAATTTTGACGACCTGATTAAGCACCTCGTTAATCGTGGTGTGAGAAAACGTGTGGCCGTAGTATGGGCCTCCGACGAATCGACTCAAGAAGCAGTTACCCGCGCTCTGCGCGAGGGATTTGTTGATGCAATCTTTGTTGGTTGCCGCCAGCAGCTTGAGCAGCTCGATGCCCTCAAGCCCTATAGCGGTCACATCAGCTATGTTGACACCGACGACCGCGACGAGGCCGCCCGCCTGGCCGTTGCCCTGGTGCGCGAAGGCAAGGCCGACATCCTGATGAAAGGCCTCATCAACACCGACAACCTGCTGCACGCAGTGCTTAACAAGGAAACCGGCATCCTGCCCCGCGGCAATGTGCTCACCCATGTGACTACGGCCCAGATACCGGGCTACGACCGCCTGCTGCTGTTCAGCGATGCTGCCGTCATCCCCTATCCCACTCACGAGCAGCGCATCCAGCAAGTGCGCTACATCACGGCTATGTGCCGCGCCATGGGCGTAGCCGAGCCCAAGGTATCGCTCATCCACTGCAGCGAGAAGGTCAACGAGAAGTTCTTCCCGTTCACCGTGGGCTACAAGGAAATCGCCCAGATGGCCCGCGACGGCGAGTTCGGCCCGTGCATCGTAGATGGCCCGCTCGACATTAAGACCTCTTGCAACCTTCACAGCATGGAAATGAAAGGCATCGACTCACCCATACGCGGCGAGAGCGACGCAGTTATCTTCCCCGACATCGAAGCCGGCAACGTGTTCTACAAGACCCTCACCTGCTTCACGCAGACCGAGACCGCAGGCATCCTGCAAGGCACCATGGCACCCGTGGTGACGCCGTCGCGCAGCGATAGCGGCCCATGCAAGTTCTACAGCCTTGCCGTTGCAGCACTCTGATGCGTCACGAGAGAAACAACTCATTACCATGTAACCCCACAAATGAATCATCGAAATGGAAATATTAGTTATTAACCCCGGTTCCACATCAACCAAGATCGCCGTCTATAACGACGAAGAGTGCATTTTCAAGAAAGGTCTCACCCACTCGGTTGAGGAGCTGGCTCCATACAAGGCCGTAGTCGATCAGCATGAGTTCCGCAAAGAGCTTATCGTTAAGGAAATTACCGATGCAGGCATCGAGCTGAAATTTGACGCAGTAGTTGCGCGCGGCGGTCTGCTCAAGCCCATCCCCGGTGGCACCTATCGTGTTAACGACACGATGATTAACGACGTGCGCACCAGCGAGCACCACCATGCCAGCGACCTGGGCTGCATCATCGCCCGCGAGATAGCCAAGAACATTGATGGCTGCGAGGCTTTCATTGCCGACCCCGTGGTGGTTGACGAACTCGACGACCATGCCCGCGTGTGCGGCTCGCCGCTGATGCAGCGCATCAGCATCTGGCACCCGCTCAACCAGCGTGCCATCGCCCGCCGCTATGCCAAGGAGCATGGCCAGCGCTACGAAGACCTTAACCTCATCGTGTGCCACCTGGGTGGCGGCGTATCGGTAGCAGCTCATGCCCATGGTCGCGGTGTTGACGTGAACAACGCCCTCGACGGCGAAGGCCCCGTGGCTCCAGAACGTGCCGGCACACTGCCCGCAAGCAGCCTCGTGCGCTTGTGCTACAGCGGCAAATACACCCTCGAGGAGACGCTCAAGATGCTCAGCGGCAATGCCGGCCTGGCAGCCTTGATCGGTACTAACGACATGCGCGAGGTGGAACGTGCCATCAACGAGGACCACAACGAGAAGTACAAATTCTATGTGGATGCAATGATCTACTCTATCGCAAAGAGCATCTGCGCCCTTGGTGCATACTTCTGCGGTAAGGTGGATGCCATCTTACTCACCGGCGGCATGGCCTACTGGCCCTATCTGCGCGACGAGATCAAGCGTCGTGTCGAGTGGGTGGCACCCGTGCACGTATATCCCGGCGAGGACGAGCTGCAGGCACTGGCAGGCAACGCCTTGGCAGTGCTGCGCGGCGAGCAAGAGCCCAAAGAGTACAAATAACCTAAGTATTAAGTAGCAAGTACGAAGTAGCAAGTATTAAGTACGAAGTAACAAGTATTAAGTACGAAGTAACAAGTATTAAGTACGAAGTAACAAGTATTAAGTACGAAGTAACAAGTATTAAGTACGAAGTAACAAGTATTAAGTATTAAGTATTAAGTATCACGCCATATAGTGAATACTTTTCACTAACACGCAAAACGAAGAAATCGGCTGAGATGATTTCAGCCGATTTCTTTTTTTTTGCATGATTTCGATGAAAATCACGCCAGCAAATCAGCGCGCCAGCTCCCCGAAGCAAATCAGCGCGCCATCAGCTCCACGAAGCAAATCAGCGCGCCAGCTCCCCAAAGCAAATCAGCGCGCCAGCTCCCCCTCTAAGTTAGAGGGGGTTAGGGGGAGTGTGCCCGAAGCACTGGAGTATCCACCGAAGCACTGGAGTATCCACCGAAGCACTGGAGTATCCACCGAAGCACTGAAGTGTGCCCGAAACAACGAAGTGTGGTTCTCGCAACGCACCGCAGCACACACTCTTCCGGCCCGTTGGGCCACCTCCACTCACTTTGGCACTTCGGGCTTCATAGGCATGGCTGTGCGTCCGGTGTGTGAATAAATCCCTGAGAAGCAGCATCTATGGCAAGAAAATGGCGGTGACCAGCGTCAGGTATGGCGGCAGGTGTCCGTCACGCCCCCACTGCAGTTCTATGCCAAGTAAGTCGCGGGCTGTCTTTACCACATCAAAGCCCACAGCCTCAAGCGAGTGACGCATCTTGTCGGGATGGCGACAGGACTTGCCGTTGGCACGGCTGCACTCCAGTGGACGACACAGCCGGCAACGTCCCGTAAACACGCGGCTGCCGGGATGGGCGGCCTCCATGGCATATAACTTTGGCAACCATTCGGCCCATACCTCATCAAGTGCTTGTTCTACGATTTTCCTGCTCTCATCTGTGGTGTAGGTATGTTGCAGCATTTCATTGTCAAAAGCCACTTTTATACCATACAGATTTACACGGTTAAACCCACTGACGCAGTCATCACCATCGGCAGGAAGTGGCGGACAGCCCCACACCTTCCCAAAGTTGCCGCACTGAGCGCAATAGCCTTGCACACGCTGGGTGTCACGATACTTTGCCACATAGGTGGCAGAATCAATTTCAGCCTCTATTCTTGTTGTTGTAAACATATCAAGTTGCAAAATTATAATTAAAAGCTATAAACTCATAATAAACACAACTTTATTTTTAGTGACAGCGTCTTCGTACCCTAAAAACAAGATGAGGCCGCTGATGCACGCGAGTTGAAAGTCCGTCAGATTCAGGGCCTGATTGAATATAAATACTAAAAAATGTGTGGTTTTTCGTGTAAAAGTGTGGAGTTTTATGCATTCACTTTAAAAAACATATAATATTTTAGCTCTTTCATTATTAAAATTGTAATTTTGTAAAAAACATATTTAAGACTATGAAGAAAATTATATTTTTAGCAGCATTATTATTGCCTATTGTGGTGCAGGCATTACCGTTTAAGCCCACCAGCGACCCTGCTCTTGCAAGCACCTTCTGGTATTTCGTCAAGTATAATGAGTATTATATGACAGCTGAAACCGAAGACGAACAACTCGCCTTTCCTGAGACCGTAAGTGCTGTCGACGACTATAGTCTATGGTGCTTTGTGGGAGATGAAGACAGCGGTTACAGAGTTTACAACAAGGGCAAGGCTAAATACCCCGGCAATGCCGACCTTGATGGTAATGGCATTGTGGATGTGGACGACGTGAATGCCATTATTAACATCATTCTCAAATCCGTATAAATTTTATAAACCTAAAAAATATATTATTATGAAAAAATTTTTACTTACTGCAGCACTGATGCTGCTCGTCTCACTCAGTGCCAGTGCCTATCAGGCATCTTTTAAGTCCGGTAATTTCTTCTATTATGTTACGAGTCAGAGTGCAGCCACCGTGAGCTTGATTTATGACCCTTCACTCAGTAACACTGACACCCATCCCCATTACACTAATCTGTCAGGTGAAATCACTATCCCCGCAACTGTCACCAATGAAGGAACGACTTACACAGTCAATTATATCGGTATGCGTGCTTTTTATAAGAACTCAACTATCACAAAAGTAAATATCCCTAACACCATCAAGAAGATTGGCGAAGGTGCCTTCTATCAATGCACCGCTCTCACAAAAATCACTATCCCCAATGGTGTCACTGAAATTGCCAATAGTGTCTTCCAAGGCTGCACTAAAGCCAGTGAGCTTACCCTAAGCAACACTGTCGAAACAATCGGTAATAATGTATTCAAAGGCTGTACAAGTTTGCACATGGTCGCAATTCCTGAAGGAGTTAAAACTATTAAATACGGCGCATTTGAAAACTGCACCAACTTGTCGGCTGTCTTTTTTTACGGAGAAACACTGGAAGAGTTACATAATGTTGTGTTCAATGGCTGCACTTCGTTGAATTCGATCAACTTCCCTAAGTCCCTCTATCTGGTCGGTTCAAATGTCATGAAAGGAACTCCGTGGTGGAACAATCAGGCTGACGGGCTTGTATATATAGGCTCGGCTGCCTATAAATATAAAGGTGAGATGCCCGACGGTACCGACATCACTCTTAATGCGGGCACCAAAGGAATTGCTACTTCATGCTTTGAGGGTTGCACCGGCTTGACCTCGATCAACTTACCCAACTCGCTCATTGTCATTTCCACCTATGCCTT
Organism: Porphyromonadaceae bacterium UBA4277; assembly: GCA_002395965.1. Lineage (GTDB taxonomy): Bacteria > Bacteroidota > Bacteroidia > Bacteroidales > Muribaculaceae > Sodaliphilus. Next base: position 52,526 of record DGVT01000107.1, on the reverse strand, counting down.
CAATGGCTGCACCCACCTGAAGACAGTCTCTATCCCCAACTCGGTCACTACCATGTACGGTTATACTTTTAATGGCTGCTCTGCCTTGACCTCGGTGACCCTCCCCAACACGATACCGAACATACCCAGTTACACATTCGCTGGCTGCTCCAGCCTGAAAACGGTCAACGTCCCCAACTCTGTAGAAGAGATTGGCTCTAGTGCCTTCAAGGATTGCTCCAGCCTGACTACGCTGCCCATATCCAACTCGGTGAAAAATGTTTCTTCTGGTGCCTACGAAAACTGCACCGGTTTGACCTCGGCGACCTTCCCCAACTCTGTAACAACTATCGGCAACCAAGTGTTCTCGGGTTGCACCGGTCTGAAATCGCTCACCATCCCTAAATCGGTAATATCTATCGACACTTATGGTATCAGCATAGTTGGTGGTTGCGTCAATCTCAAAACACTTAATATCGATAATAGCTATTGCGCCAGCATCAGTAAATTCGCTGGTGTGAAAGAAATTGTTGAGACGGTGACTTTAGGTAACTCTATATATGAAATTCCCGAAGACGCGTTCAAGGACTGCACGGCACTAAAAAAGGTGACCTTGCCCAACGACTTCACCGCACTAGGCAAGTCGGCCTTCTCGGGCTGCACCCAGCTGGGGGATGTGTATTGCCCCAGACCGAGACCCATCCCCATCGATGCCAGCGTGTTCAGCGGTGTGCAACAAAGCACCTGCAAACTACACGTACCTGCTGGCACCAAAGAGCTCTACAAAGAGATGGCTGTATGGAAAGAATTCTACGATATTAATGAAGATGCCGGCACTGGCGGCGGTGGCAACCAGTCGGGCATTTTAGGCGACCTTAACAACGACAAAATGGTAGATGTTGATGACGTAAACAAGCTGATCAACATAATCCTTGATCTGGAATAACAAGTAGAAAGCATTCTTTGCTGAAGTGGGGTCACCGCAGGCTGCGGCGACCCCTCCATTGTCAATTATCAATTGCCAATTATTAATTCTCCATTATCCATTGTCAATTATCAATTAATTAGTAACTTTGCAAATTACAACTATTAAAGATTATTTGCTGTGAGTACTAACAATAACGGATTTAATAAATTCAAAGAAGAGCACCCGTTTCTGCTCCACGGCCTTCTCATTGCCGTGGCCACCATTCTGCTGGGCTACATAGCCCTGCTGTTTATCGACGTTTTCACCAGCCACGGCCAGGAGATGCGCGTGCCCAACGTGCGCAACCTGCCCCTGGTGCAGGCCGCCGAGAAGCTGGAAAAAGCCGGCTTCAAGTGGGACATCAGCGACTCCACCACCTATGACGAGCAGTTCAAGCCCGGCGTGGTCATCGACCAAGACCCGCGTCCGCTGAGCATGATCAAGGCCATACGCACCATCTATCTCAAGGTGAATGCCATGCACCCACGCTCGGTGAAACTGCCCAAGCTCCAGGAAAACTCCATCCGCCAGGGCCTGGCCATGCTACGTTCCTACGGGTTCAAGAACGTGCAGGTTGACAGCGTTGCATCGCCCTACAAAGGACTCATTCTGCAAGTCACGGTCAATGGTCATCAGGTGTCGGAGGGTGCCATGGTGAGTGTGAACGCGTTCATCCGCCTCACCGTGGGCGACGGCTCCATTGCCGACCTCGACCCCGAGGCACTGCTCGACAGCGCCACCATCGATGCCATTGAGCAGCAAAACTATGAGGAAGACCTCAAGAACTACCAGAATCAAGTCAATAAAGTCAAGAACGCATCATCCACAGCACCTTAACTCTACCACTGATTAATGACACAAGACATTTTCACTCCCGACGAGCTTGACGAGCAGCCGCTGGGCGATGCCTCTACACAGCTCGACTTCAGCGACCCCGACTTCAGCGAGAACGGACGCGACTACTGGGAGCACTACCGCTTTGAGGTGGAGCGCGGCCAGGAATTGCTCAGAATCGACAAGTATCTTGTCGAGCACATCAAGGGCACCTCACGCAACCGCATCCAGAACGCCGCCGAGGCCGAGTGCATACGCGTGAACGGACGCCCGGTGAAGAGCAACTACCGCGTGCACCCGCTCGACATCATCAGCGTGGTGATGGACCGCCCACGCTATGAGAACGAAATCGTGGCTCAGGACATCCCGCTCAACATCGTGTATGAAGACGACCAGCTCTTAGTGGTGAACAAACCCGCCGGAATGTGCGTCCACCCCGGACACGGCAACTACGACGGCACGCTGGTCAACGCCCTGGCATGGCACTTCAAGGACAACCCCGACTACGACGTTACCGACCCGCGCATGGGTCTGGTGCACCGCATCGACAAAGACACGTCGGGACTGCTCGTGGTGGCCAAGACTCCACATGCCAAGACTTCGCTTGGAGCGCAATTCTTCAACAAGACCACCAAGCGGCAGTACATAGCCGTGGTGTGGGGCGAGATGAAAGACGAAGACGGGACCATCGAGGGTAACATCGGTCGCAGCCCGCGCGACCGCCTGCTCATGTGCGTTTTTCCCGACGGCGACCAGGGCAAGCACGCCGTGACACACTATCACACTCTCGAGAATCTGGGACATGTGGCTGTGGTGCGCTGCCAGCTCGAGACGGGGCGCACTCACCAGATACGCGTGCACATGAAGCACATAGGGCATCCGCTGTTCAGCGACGAGCGTTACGGCGGCGACCAGGTGCTGCGAGGCTACAAAACGGCCAGCTACAACCAGTTCATCCAGAACTGCTTCAAGTTGTGCCCGCGACAGGCCCTGCATGCCAAGACGTTGGGCTTTGTCCACCCCACCACGGGGCAGCAGATGGACTTCGACAGCGCACTGCCGGCCGACCTGCAAGCCCTCATCCAGAAGTGGCGCGACTATGCCGCCACCCTGCAGCGCTGACCCCAGGCCGAAGTTTGGCCTGCGCCTCGAGTATCATAACCCAACACACAGAAAAAGGGGAATTTTTTACTTGAGATAAAAGTGAAGTTCCCCTACGGGGCACTTTCACAAGTCGCTGTCTGTGACCAAGCTGCGTGCATCTACGATGCACTTGCATGGTCTTTAACACGAAGTCGGGTCTTCGACCCGTCCGACCTCTTCGAGGTCATTCCCTGGTCTTTTGATACACTTCCCATTATCGACTTTTGATACACGCCTCGAAGTTTGGCTACGCCTTCTTCCGGCTGCACTTGGCAAAGTTGGAACAAGTTCCACTTTGCACTCGTTTGCACGGAAGTCCTGACGCTCGGGAAAACAAACAAAAAACAAGTTTTTTTTTGTTTTTCTCTCGCTTATTCGGTAACGTTGAGGCTATGCCTCGAAGTTACTGTCGCTCGGGAAAACAAACAAAAAACAAGTTTTTTTTTGTTTTTCTCTCGCTTATTCGTAACTTTGCGCATAATGAAAAAAACACTCTAAAATACCTATCACTATGATGATGCAAGACGAAAACGTAGTAGTGCCGGCTGAGTATAGCGACATCTGTCCCATCGCCGACAAGGATTTCCACAACGAAATGTCGATATTGGTGCAGGAGCCTGCATTCCAGCATATTGTGAGCTTAGTGCTGCCCAACTACAAGTATAGCGAACTCAAGCATGTGCTGCTGAGTGTGAACTCTAAGCATGAGTTCCAGATGAAAATCATGAAACCCTACCTCGACGGTCTGCTGGCAAAGACCACCGCCGGACTGTCGTCGAGCGGCATGGAAAACATCGACAAGGACATCCCTAACCTGTTCATAACCAACCATCGCGACATTGTGCTCGACTCGGCACAATTAGGCTACCTGCTTCTGAACGAGGGCCGCAAGTCGTGCGAGATAGCCATAGGCAACAACCTGCTCATTTTCGACTGGATCAACAAGCTGGTACGTCTCAACAAGGCTTTCATCGTGAAACGCAACTTGGGCCGCATCCAGACACTGCAGGCAGCCATCCAGCTCTCGGGCTACATGCACTTTGCCATCACGCAGAAGAAAGAGTGCATCTGGCTTGCCCAGCGCGAGGGCCGCTGCAAAAACAGCGACGACCGCACGCAAGAGAGCCTGATCAAGATGCTCACCTACGGCGCCCGCGACAAGTCGATAGTCGAGGCTCTCAAGGAGCTTAATATTGCACCCATCGCCATCAGCTATGAGTATGACCCCAACGACTACCTCAAGGCCAAGGAATTCCTCATGCGCGACAAGAACCCCAACTGGAAGAAGAGCCCCGAGGACGACCTTATCAGCATGCAGACCGGCATACAGGGCTACAAGGGCGAAGTGCACTACAGCTTCACACCGTGCATCAACGACGAGCTTGACAAGATACCTGCCGACCTCGACAAGATGCTCACCGTGACGCGCATATGCCACATCATCGACCACGCCATACACGAGAATTACAAGATTTTCAAGACCAACTACATAGCCCACGACATCCTGTTTGAGAACAAGGACTTTGCCGACAAATACACCCCCGAGGAGAAAGAGGCGTTCACCAAGTATCTGTCGGCACAAATCGACAAGACCGACATCAAGCTCAGCGAGTTTGACCGCTTCTACATGTACACCAAGATGCTGCAGATGTATTCCAACCCGCTCACCAACCAGCTTGAGGCGCTGAAATAGTAACAACTTTGTTAAAACAATTATTGCAATGACCACTTGTGAAATTAAATCTGAAATTGACCAGGCATTAGGGATGATAGGCAATGATAAAGAATTGCTCCAAAAAGCCCTGAGATCTCTGCGTCGGCTTGTTAAGAACAAGCAGGACGCAACGCTCATGACCGAAGAAGATTTTTTTAGTCGAGTGGACGAAGCCAGAGAACAAATCAAACGTGGCGAGAGCTATGCCATGTTGCCTGGTGAAAGTTTTTCAGACTTCCGTAAACGCATTGGACGATGACCTACCGAATAGTGTTTTCGGCTAATGCGTTGGACGATGCCGACAAACTTGAGCGAGATGAACCTAAAGCCTTTAATAAGTTTCTGAAACTCATTAATGAACTCGAGCTGCATCCCCGCACAGGCACCGGCCGCCCTGAACAGCTTTCAGGTAATCGTTCCGGACAATGGAGCCGTCGCATTACACGCAAACATCGTCTTATCTATGAAATCGTTGACGATGAAGTGCATGTCGATATTTTGGCTGCCTATGGTCATTACGATGATAAATAAAATAGAAGTTGAGCCGTGGCAGGCACGCCGCGGCTTTTTTTCAAGCCACTGAACCATTTTTTAACCGCCTATGAGAATATTCTGGCTACCATTCGTTATAGCCCTGCTGATTAACGTGGCAGTTGACTACTACATCTACCGCAAGCTCACCACGCTGCGGCGCGTGGGCAACGCACTGTCGCAGCTGCACATCGTGCTGGCTGCCGTGGCTCACATCACAATGATTGCGGCACTGCTGCAACCGGTGTTCAGCCACGACTACACGTGGCAAGACATGACGACCGTGATGAAGGTTATTTGGTTCTACGCCATGTTTTATGTGCCCAAGGTGCTGTGGGCGCTCCTATACCAGCTGTCGCGCCCGCACTCGCTGCCCCGCTGGCTGCGCGTGAGTGCCAAGGCTGTAGCATTGGTAGTGGCAATGGTGGCATTTTGCGCCATGTGGAAGGGCTATTTCGTCACGCCCTACCAGTGTGAGGTCACCACCACCGTGTTTGAATCTAAGCGGTTGCCCGCGGGCTTCGACGGCTATCGCATCTGCCACATCAGCGACATGCACCTTGGCACCTACGACAACGACACCACATTCATTGCCCAGTGCATCGACACTATCAATGCCCTGCAGCCCGACGTGATCATGTTCACGGGCGACTTGGTGAGCCGCACCACCGACGAGGCCTACGCCTTTACCCCCCAGCTGAGCCGGCTCAAGGCGCGCGACGGCGTGATAGCGGTTTTAGGCAACCACGATTATGACTTCTACACCACCCTCAACGATGAACAGAAGAAAGAAGACCACCAGGAGCTGTGCAACCTCATCAAAGAAGTGGGCTGGCGGTTGCTCGGCAACGAAAACATGATGCTGCACCGTGGCGGCGACAGCATAGCCGTGGTGGGCACCGAGAACTACAGCCGCGGCCACATGCCCAATCACTGCGACTACAAGAAAGCACTGCACGGTGTGTATGGCAACAAGACATATACCATCTTGCTGCAGCACAACCCGCAGCTGTGGTACGATGAGGTGTTAGGCTTCTCGTTTACCGACCTCACGCTCAGCGGTCACACCCATGCCATGCAGTGCAAGCTGCGATTTTTCGGCACGACGGTGTCGCCGGCAGCACTGTTCTATGATCAGTGGGGCGGCTTCTACAATGCCTTGGGGCAGGCAATATACGTCAACACCGGCTTGGGCATGGTGGGCGTGCCGGCACGCATCGGTGCCACGCCCGAAATCACACTCATAACACTCAAGACCATGGCGCGATGACCCGGCTGAGCAACATCTCGACCTACCGCACAGCCCTGATGGGGATTGCCATCGTGGTTGTATTCCTGTATCACAGCAGCGAGGCAACGTGCTTCGGGCTGCCGGTGTTGCATTATGTGCGAAACACTACTCACATAGTGGATGTGTTCATGCTGCTGTCGGCATTCGGCCTGTGCTACAGCCACAAGCGCGACGGTGATACAGCTGCGTTTGTCAGGCGACGCTTCACGCGCATCTTTCCCACCTACTGGCTGGTGATAGGTGCCTATCACATTCTGTCGGTTGTCACGCTCAATTTCAAGCCCGAGTTTGCACAATGGCTGCAGCACCCCACGAGCATCGTGCAGGCGCTCTACTACTACTCGACCTTAGGCTGGTGGGCACACCCGTTGCAACCACACATTTATTACTATGACTGGTATGTGCCCACGATTGTACTTTTCTACCTGCTGTTCCCGGCCATGATAGCCTTTGCCCGGAGCACGGCTAAGGCTGCTGTGCTGGTAATTGCCTCATTGGCATTTTCGGTGGTGTGTGCATTGCTTTACGGCACCTACGACGGTGAGAGTTTCCTTTTCCTTTCATTCACACGGCTACCGGTTTTTGCCTTGGGAATACTAATCTTCTACCTCAAGGAGCACCATGATGCACGGCGCGGAGCAGTGGCCGTTGCCCTGTGCGTGGCATTGGTTGCCATTCTTCACACCCCGGCACTCCACTTTACCGATCGCACACAGGTGATCATTACGTCCACTATTGTTGTCACGCTCTACACTACCGGACTGAGCCTGATTCTTGCCCTGCCCATGCGCATCGGCTTGATAAAACGGTGCTTCGACTTTTTGGGCTCGATTTCGTTAGAACTATTCCTTGTCCACATCATGGTCATAGCCGCCGTGAGGAAATTCCTGGGCTGGGAGCACTGGCAAGTGTGCGTGGCCTTTTGCATCGGTGGCAGTAGCCTATGCCGTGCGCCGGGCAGCGAAGCTCCTCACCCGGCACACCGTCAAACGAACTTAACACTTCATACTTAACACTTCACACTTATAACTCAGCCAAAGTATGTCAGTAACAATTTCTGAACTCATCTCCCGAGAACTTAACATTCCCGCCCGTCAGGTTGCCGGCACCGTAGGGTTGCTCGACGACGGTGCCACCATACCGTTCATCAGCCGTTACCGCAAGGAGGCTACCGGCGGACTTAACGAGGAAGACGTGCAGGCAATAGAGCAACGTCTCAACTATTATCACGAGCTCGAAAAGCGCCGTGCCACCATCCTCAAGACCATCGAAGCCCAGGAAAAGCTCACGCCCGAGCTGGCAGCACGCATCAGTGCCTGCTGGGATGCCACCGAGCTCGAGGACCTCTACCTGCCCTATAAACCCAAGCGCAAGACTCGCGCCGAGGCGGCACGTCAATTAGGACTGGAGCCGCTGGCAAAAATCATCATGGCACAGCGCGAAGCCGACGTTGAGGCCCGCGCCGCGAGGTTTGTCGATGGCAACAAGGTGAAAACCCCTGGCGATGCCATTGCCGGCGCACAAGACATCATTGCCGAGTGGGTGAGCGAGAACAGCACCGTGCGCAACAGTGTGCGACGCCTGTTCCGCCGCGACGCCGTGCTCAAGTCACACTTCGTGAAAGGCAAGGAAATCGAAGGCCGCAACTATGAGAACTACTACGAATTTTCCCGCCCGCTGCGCTATGTGAAGTCGCACCAGCTGCTTGCCATCAGGCGCGGCGAGGGCGAGGGCTACCTGCGCGTGAGCATCGATGTGGACGATGATCGTGCCATCGACAACGTGTGCCGCATCGTTGTGAAAGGCCACAACCACGCTTCGACACTCGTCGATGAAGCTGCCGCCGATGGCTACAAGCGCCTGCTGAAACCGCAGATTGAGACCGAGTTTGCCGCGTCGTCGAAGCAGACTGCCGACGCCGAGGCTATCGACATGTTTGCACAGAACGTGCGTCAGCTGCTCTTTGCGCCGCCATTAGGCCGCAAGCGCATCATGGGTGTTGACCCGGGCTTCCGCACCGGCTGCAAAGTGGTGTGCCTCGACGAGCAGGGCAACCTGCTGCATCACGACGTGATCTACCCCACCGCACCGCAAAACGACATCAAGGGCGCCACTGCCACCGTGCAGCGGCTCGCAAGCAAATATAGCATCCAGGCCATTGCCGTGGGCAACGGCACAGCAAGCCGCGAGACCGAAGCATTCCTCAAGCGAGTGCGCTTTGAGCACCCGGTCGAAATTCATGTGGTGAGCGAGAGTGGAGCGAGCATCTACTCGGCATCGAAACTGGCACGCGACGAGTTTCCCGACCAAGACGTGACAGTGCGCGGAGCAGTGTCGATAGGTCGCCGCCTGCTCGACCCGCTTGCCGAATTGGTGAAGATCGACCCCAAGTCGATAGGTGTGGGACAATACCAGCACGACGTGGACCAGAGCCGCCTAAAAGAGGCACTCGACTTCACCGTGAGCAGCTGCGTGAACAGCGTGGGGGTGAACGTGAACACGGCATCGAAAGAGCTGCTGACCTATGTGGCCGGCCTGGGACCGGCATTGGCACAGAACATTGTGAACTACCGCGCCGAACATGGCCATTTCACTTCGCGCCACCAGCTCATGGACGTGCCCAAGCTCGGAGCCAAGACATTTGTGCAGGCGGCAGGCTTCCTGCGCATCCCCGAGAGCGACAACCCGCTCGACAACAGCGCCGTGCACCCCGAGCGCTATGCTCTGGTGGAGCGCATGGCTCGCGACTGCGGTTGCAGCGTGGCCGACCTGATAAAGGACAAATCACAGCGCGAGAAGATTGACATCGGCCGATATGTGAGTGGCGACGTGGGCGAGCCCACGCTACTCGACATTATGCGCGAGCTCGAAAAGCCCGGGCGCGACCCGCGCGAGGGCGTAAGCAGTGTGGAGTTTGACAAGAATGTGACCTCCATCAACGACCTGCGCGAAGGCATGGAGCTGAATGGCGTGGTGACCAACGTCACGCAGTTTGGCGCCTTTGTTGACATAGGCGTTCACAAAGAGGGACTGGTGCATGTGTCGCAGCTTGCCGACCGCCGCGTGGAGAACCCGTCGCGCGTGGTGCGCATTGGGCAACAGGTGCGTGTGCGCGTGCTCAGCGTTGACGTTGACCGACAGCGCATAGCCCTCACCATGAGGCTTCAGCCGAGTAAACGAGCAGACAAGTAAACGAGCAGACAAGTAAACGAGTAAACAAGCAAACGAGTAAACGAGCAGACAAGTAAACGAGTAAACAAGCTGGCTGGCGCATGGCATTTTCATGCAGATTATGCAGATTGTACGGATTTTTTCGACTATAAGAAACAAAAGTTTACATAAGGGCTGACGCCTGGCATTTTCATGCAGATAATGCAGATTGTACGGATTTTCCAGTTCTGGCGGATTTGCAATCCGCCAGGGCTTAACGGGGGATTTGCAATCCCCGTGCCGGCACGGCACCTCGGTAGCCCTCACGGGGGGGGCGGATTGCAAATCCGCAGGTTACCTGGCGGCCGGATTGCAAATCCAGCCGAACGGGATAAGGGCTGGCGCATGGCATTTTCATGCAGATTATGCAGATTGTGCGGATTTTTTCGACTATAAGCAACAAATGCTTACATAAGGGCTGGCGCCTCTTGTAGCTTGTAGCTAAAGAAGCGTCAGCCCTTATGAATCTTATGTAACTTATAGTCAAATAAAATCTGTGTGAAGGTAGCAGGCGCGCAGCCCTTATGAAATCTTATGTAACTTATAGTCAAATAAAATCTGTGTGAAGGTAGCAGGCGCGTCAGCCCTTATGAATCTTATTTAACTTAAAGGTTGTTGTCGGTCTTCAGGCGCAGGAAGCTGTAGCCGAAGCGCTCACATGCAGCCCGCTCGAGTGCCTCGCGGTCGTCGGGATGTGCGATTGAAATGAGCAGCTTGGCACGCTCGGCAAGCGATTTGTTGCGCAGATAGACAATGCCTTGCTCGGTTACGACATACTGTGTCTGGAAACGAGTGGTCACCACGCCAGCACCAGGTGTGAGTGTGGGTACGATCTTGCCGATGCCTTTGGCCGTGCGCGAGGGTAGGGCAATGAACGTCTTTCCGCCTTCAGATAGTGCCCCACCATACATAAAGTCGTGCTGTCCGCCCACGCTCGAGAAGATGTACTGCCCGATGCTGTCGGCGCATATCTGGCCGGTGAGATCTACCTCCAGTGCCGAGTTGATTGCAATCACCTTGGGGTTCTGGCGGATGATTTGCGGGTCGTTGGTCCAGCCCACGTCGTAGAATTCCACGTCGCGGTTGTAGTCGAGGAATTCATACATGTGCGTCGAACCTAATGCCAGGCTGGCAATGCTCTTTCCGGGCTTGATTTTCTTGAGCGAGTTGTCGATCACGCCTTCCTCGATGAGTCGCACCACGCCGTCGGTCATAGCCTCGGTGTGCAGCCCCAGGTGCTTATGGTGCTTGATGCCGTTGAGCACGGCATTTGGAATGCCTCCTACGCCTATTTGTAGCGTTGCGCCATCGGGTATTTCGTTGGCAATAAAACCACCGATGGCCGCCTCGATGGGAGTGGGGTCGCCGAATGTGAGTGCTACCGGGGCATCGTCGCACTCTACGGCCGCGGTGATCTTCGACTCATGGATGAGTGCTCCGCCGCACAGGTATGGCATGCTTTTATTGATTTGTGCGATGATAATGCGCGACGACTCCACAGCCGACACGGCCAGGTCGGCCGACATGCCATAGCTGCAATAGCCGTTTTCGTCGGGCAGTGAGCAGTTGATGAATGCGATGTCGAGCGGCAGCTGCCGACTGCGGAAAAGGAATGGAATTTCGCCTAAGAAAGCCGGGATCATTGAGCCGTAGCCTTCTTTCACCCATCGGCGTTGGTCGGCGCACAGGAAGAGGCTCTTAGTGATAAAGGCATCTTTGTACTCAGGCTTGCAGAAAGGTGCTTCCTCCTTGGTGATGTTGAAGGCCGAGTAGATGATCACGTCCTTCAGCTCGTTGCCACGGCGTGCAAGGGCTTGTTCGAGTACGTTGGGCACCGATGTGCTGCCCTGAATGTATATCGAGTCTCCACTATTGACAAGGCGCATGGCCTCGTCGGCAGTCATGTAGTTCATTATTCTAAGTTATATGTGTTAAGTGTTAAGTTATGACTCGGAATTCTCTGGGAGCTCTGAGGGCTCGGAGAAAAACCGGCGTCAGCCACTTGTGGCTCGTAACTTGTAGCTTTGAAAATTACTCGTTTACTAATTTTTCGAACAGCCCCAAGTTCTCATCGAGCTTGTCGAACAAGTCGGGCGTTGACAATGCCGACACACAGGCCCTGATGCCTGCCTGCTGGCTGCCTGCTGTGTTGAGCGTGATGGCAGCAATGCCGCAGCGCATCAAGTTTGTTATCAGCTCCTTGTTGCTGAGGTTCTTATAGCCCACGGTGTAGTAGAAGCCGTCGCTAATGGGAACTTCATTATCTCGGTCATACACGATGTTGAAGCCGTGGCGCAGGAACATCTCCTTGGTGATGGCTGCACGCCGGCCATATTCCTTCACGTCGTCAACAAAGTTCAGCTTGCCTTCAACCGATGCTTCGAGCATGGCTGCCATGGCATATTGAGCCGAGTGTGATGTTCCTGACGATGCTGCATAGAGATAGGTGAGCACAAAGTTGTCGCCCATGCGTCCCATGCCATAGAGCTCGCGCAGGCGAGGATACTCGCGGTGATACATCTTGGGTGAGAAGCACACCAGTCCCAGTCGCTCGCCGGCGTAGCTGAAGATTTTAGATGCCGAAATCATCATGATGAAGTTGTCGGTGTAGCGCGACACACTCACTTGATAAGGTGGCTCGAAGGGGTGTGACAGGTCGTTGCGGAAGTCCATGCAGAGGTAGGCAAAGTCTTCGAGTGCTATCACGTCATACTTGTTGCACAGCTCGCCTATGGTGCGCAGCTCATCGTCGGTGAGGCACACCCATGAGGGGTTGTTGGGGTTGGAATACAGTATGGCGCCAATGTTGCCTTTGCTCAAGTATTCCTCGAGTTTCGGGCCAAGTTTCTCGGCGCGGTAGTGGTAGAGGTCGAACGACTCGCTGGGAACGCCCAGCACTTTGGCCTGCGACTTTTGTGCAGGAAATCCGGGGTCGATGAACAACACACCCGGTTTGTCGGGGTTCATCTGCTTGCACTCGAGCATCAGGTTGAAGCAGCCTTGCATGCTTCCCACAGTGGGCACGATGCATTCAGCCGGTATGTCGGCATTTATGAAAGCTTTGATAAAGCGTGATGCGGCCTCCTTGATGGGGCGCTCGCCGGCAATGTTGGGGTAAATAGCCGCAACATTGTTGTCGAGTGCAGCTTTTTGGGCATCGATGCCAATGTGGCTTGGGCGCAATCCCGGCACGCCGATTTCAAGATGAACGAATTTTTCGCCACTGAGTCGTTCCAGCTCATTGGTTACTGCCACACTTTGGCGTATTGTTGCACACGAGATGTCGGCGATATCCATGCGTTTCAGGATGTCGTCGAGCGTTTGTTTAGATATAGGATTTTTCATTATAGGTAGGTTAATAGTTAAGGTCAATAATACTTTGCGAAGTTAATACATTTATTGCACATAGGCAAAAGTTTAACTAAAAATCACAATTTTATGCAAAAGGCACTCGCTGCATGAGCGAGTGCCTTGAAATGCCTTCAAAGCTGATTGTACCGGTTGATTTAGCGGCTGTTGGCGGCCGTTACATTTCGGCGATGTAGCGCTCGGCATCTAATGCGGCTCGGCATCCGGTTCCGGCGGCAGCTATTGCCTGGCGGTATCGTGGGTCGGCAACGTCGCCTGCTGCAAACACGCCTTCGACCGAGGTGGCAGTGGTCACCTTGTCGGTCACGATATACCCGTTAGCGTCGGTCTCCAGCTGGCCGGCAAGGAACTCGGTGTTGGGGTTGTGGCCAATGGCAAGGAAGAAACCGTCGATGGCTATGTCAAATGCTTGTTCGTCGGGAGTGCCCTTGTGGCGCACCAGGTGTGCACCTTCAACTCCATTGTTACCAAACAGGCCGAGGGTGTTGGTGTTGAACAGGATTTCGATATTTTCCCGCTCGGCTACGCGCTGCTGCATGGCCTTGGAAGCTCGCAGGTAGTCTTTGCGCACAATCATATACACCTTGCTGCACAGGTTGCTCAGGTAGGCCGCTTCTTCGCATGCAGTGTCGCCACCGCCCACTACGGCCACCACCTTCTTGCGGTAGAAGAAACCGTCGCACGTTGCACATGCCGACACTCCTTGTCCGGCATATTTTTTCTCGTCGTCAAGCCCCAGATACTTTGCCGAGGCTCCAGTGGCCACAATCACCGTGTCGGCCTCGATGGCCGTGCCGCCATCGAGTGTGGCTATGAATGGGCGCTTACTCAAGTCGATAGCTGTTATGAGCCCTGAGCGCACATCGGCACCCACGTTGATAGCTTGCTGTCGCATGTTGTCCATTAGCTGGAAGCCATCGATGCCATCGGGGAAGCCTGGAAAGTTCTCAATCGTTGTGGTGGTAGTGAGTTGTCCGCCTGGTTGGTGACCTTCGATCAGCACGCTACCTATGCCAGCGCGAGTGGTGTAGATGGCTGCGGTGTAGCCGGCGGGTCCTGAGCCTATAATCAAGCACTTCGTATGTTCCATAGAGTTTTAATTAATGGGATTAATAATGTGTAGTTGTGTTGAGTGGTTATCGCAAGTCGACGACCTGTGTGCCTTGAGGAACCATGGTCTTGTCGAAGTTGAAAGTGGCGTCGTTAACGCTTGCACCGCCCTTGTAGTTCTTTAATGTGATGGTGAAAGTGTTGCCGTCGGTCATTTTCACATGCAGGTTTCGCACCATGTTTGTTTTCAGGTCGATATAGATGTATAGCTTGCTCACGGGTGACTTTTTCTTAGGCTTTAGCATTATTGCATAGCAGCCTGCAATCTGTCCTGCGGCCTTCCACATGTCGTAGTTTGTCTTGAAATCGGCAGCAGCCGCATAGGGGTTTGACGTCTGCAGGTCGGCAGCTGTCGGGGTCGTGATGTTCACCTCGTCGGTCAGTTTTGAATATGTCCACATGGTTGAGCCATTGTACCAGCATTTCATGTCGGCCGATACTATGCGGTATTTCACTCCGCTCATTGTAATGGTGCCGGTTGACTTTCCCTGCGTTCCTTTTACCGAATAGGTGGCCGTAACGGCTCCCTTGCTCTTGAGTGCTGCCACGGCTCGGTCGAGCATTTCGCGTGGCGACTGTGCCACTGCGGTGATGGCTATCAGTGAGATGAATAGTGCCAGTATGCGTTTCATTGCATTCATAATGTGGGGTTGTGTTATGGCTACAAATTTACTGCTTTTTTCTTAGATGCAGCACAGGCGAGGCGGTTTATTTTTGTTGATGTAAAAAAAGTGTGCCTCGTCGCGTGGCGAGACACACCTTCATGTTTCCGGCACCCTGAGTGCGTTGGCACTACAGGAGTGGGCGAGGGTGTTTACTTGGCAATGTATTTCTTGCCGTTGTGGATGTAGATGCCGGCCGGCAGGTTGTTGCCGTCGAGCTTCTGGCCCATAACGTTGTAGTAAGCTCCGTCGTCCTGGTTGTTGACGCTTATGTCGCTGATGCTTGTCGTTTGTGCTTCCTCATAGGTGTAGTCGATGAGGGTGACAGGCAGTTCGATGCTTGTGCCGCAACCTAATGTGGCTGTTGCATCGGGGAAGTCTTCGGTGTCTTTGTAGTCAAGGAAGCTCACGGTGTTGTTGGTGAATGTCATAGCACGGCTGCGCAGCCCCGAGCTGTAGAATTGAACCAATGTTCCATAGGTGGTGTTGGAGTCGTCCTGTGCATCGAAGACGGCGGTAACGAGCAGGCCGCTTCCGGCATTGATTGAGAATGGGTTGCTTGACAAGTCAAACACCATTTCGCCATCCTCGCCATAAGTTGCCAGCAAATCATAGTAAATTTCTTCTTCCAGGGCAGGTGAAGTAGCATTGAAATCGAAGAATTGCTTCTTGCCATCTACTACGGCAAATTCTGTTGCGTCGATTTCTTGCAGATAGACCTTAACATCTCTAACGATCTCTTCGAAGCCCTCGTTGTAAAAACGATAGGTGAGCTTGGTAATCTGGATGTTCATCTTGTCCCCATTGAAGTCGGCAAGGTCATCGGCTGTGTAAATCATCTGGCTGCCAGTGTGTGCAAGATAAAAATTGGTGGGCGCAGCGTCAAAGTATGAACCTTCGACCATTGATGTTGAGCCCTCGTAGTCGCCCACGGCAATTTGTCCTGTAAGTACTTGTTGAGCACCGGCGCTGAATGTCATTGCTGCAGCAGCGAGAATTAGGTAAAATTTCTTCATGCTAATCTAAATTTAATGTTAATATAATTATTTGAAAATCACTTTCTTTCCGTTGTGGATGTAAATTCCCTTGTCGGGGTGGTTCACTCGCCTGCCGGTCATGTCATACCATGCGTCGTCGTTGATTGTCGTTGCATTGGAGGCATTCAGGTCGGCAATGCCGGTGAATTTTTCTTCAATCACTTCGCTTGTCTTGTTGGTCAGGTCCACGAGCACGCGATTGCTATAGGGCGATGTCACCAGTGTGTATGGCGTGCTGCCGCTGGGCGTGCTATAGTCGTACATGGCGGCATATACGTCGTAGTAAACCTCGGTGTGGCCGTTAAGATAGGTCGCAGGCAGAGTGAAGCGCTTGGATGTCACCTCGTAGCCCCAGTCGTCTTCGGCCATTACGGCCTCGTCGGCGGCAATGTTGGTATATACCTCATCGCCCAGCTTCAGCTCCTGGGTCACTTTCACGCGGTCGGTGTAGTCGGCCATGCCCACGGGTGCAGTGACATTGATAGCCGAGAAGAACAGGTCGCGGTTACCGTTGGTGAATTCCAGCTCTTTTGTGAAGACGCCTGTGGCCTGACTGTTGTCGAGCTCCACGTCGTAGATGACCACTTGCTTGTCGCCGTTGCCATGGCTTTCGACGCGTATTTGGTCGCCGCGGCTCGAATATGTCGTCAGGTACACTTTGTATCGTCCTTCGTCGTTAACAAGGTAGAGGTAGGGCGAATATAGAAGTCCTGCCACCATGCTTGGCACAAAGGTGGGGTAGGCGTATGCTTCCCAGCCATAGGTGAAAGCGTAGCCATACTCGCTCAGGTTCACTCCGTACTCGTCGCCGCCTGCGGGTTCGATTATCGAGCCACCGGTTATACCATTGAAGTCTTCATCTACTATGGTGTATTCGCCGTCGGTGTTTGCCACATCTTTAATATATACAAACACGCAATATGCCTCGGCGCCGGGTACTGCTTCCCAGTTGGCCGTAAAGGCGTTGGAGGTGATGTTGGTTGCTGTTTTGACTATGGGCGCGTCAAGTGTTGCAAGGCGGCGCGGTGCCTTGCCCGGTTGGGCTTGTGCTGCAGCTGCTACCAGAAGCAGTGCCGTAATTGTGAAGTAAAAGTTTCTCATAAATATGCTATTTTGTGTGAGTGAAATGAATTAATGATGCAAAATTACGCATTTTGACTTATTTGTGCAATACCTAATTGTAGGTAAATTAACGAAAAAATATAGTAAATTGTAATGTATTGGAATTTATTATTAATAAAGATTGATGTTATGGTGATAAATGTGAAGTTGATGGTGCGGCATTAGCGATTGTATTATTTTGCGGCATAGCTATGCATGTCGAAGAGGTTAGAAGCATTTTGTGGCCGAAGTTGACCGTAGCGTGACAGATTGTGACAATGAATTATTTCGTTATTTTTATTGGCCTCATAAACAGCTGCATAGCATGGCGGTGCTGATTTTTGTTGAGATTTTTGTTGCACAGTTCGAAATAATGTAGTAACTTTGCACCCGCAAAACGGAAATGGCGGGATAGCTCAGGTGGTTAGAGCGTCGGATTCATAACCCGGAGGTCCTGAGTTCAAATCTCAGTCCCGCTACCTGAAAGAAGGCGTACCTAAGTGGTGCGCCTTCTTTCGATTTTTGTATGTGTGTAGTACTTAAGTACCTGATATTTCAGAAATAAGAACTTTTTATTGTTTCTTGGCTATTTCCACCAGCCGTCGGCCCGGGTGACCGGTGGCAGGGTGACCGCAAGCTGAAGCTTGCGCTGCTGGACTGGGGCAGCTATTATTAATCAAATACAAAAAAAGTTAATTTTCTTTGGTATTTCTCTCGCTTTTTCGTAACTTTGCGGCGTGATAATGAGGTGGCCGCTTTGAGTATTCTCAACTCAGACGGCTGAAAAGGGAACCGGGTGTGAATCCCGGGCAGAACCCGCTGCTGTGTTATCCGCTTATGCCACAGGTAGCTATACTATGGTCACTGTCAAGAGAATTGTGATGGGAAGGCCGCTACATGTGACGGATTAAGCCAGAAGACCTGCCACGTTATCGAAAGATTTTCGCGCTCTCGTGGAATTAGAGCCGGAACACGACAGGTTTTCTCGCCTTGACAAGACAAGGAAAATAGGTTGTGGCACGCTGCCTCTGTGTGGCAGTAGCTGTAAATCTATATATACATACCAAAAGTGCTTCGTCCATTCCACCGGTAGCCGATGGAGTGGAATTGTTTTTTTAATTAACTTATAACTATTAACAAATGAAGCACTTAAAGTTGTTTTCCAAGACAGTTGCGCTGCTCATCGCCGTCACAGTGCTTGCACTGCCAGCGCGAGCCGACAGGGTGGTGAACCAGCTGCAATTTGGTAAGCAGACGATTGAAGTTGCTGCCGATGAGGTGATTACGTTCCAAGACATGAACGGATATACGAAAATCTCATCGTCGAGCAGCAATAATTCTCAGTCGCTTACGGTGTTTAAGCCAGCTGAAGGTATGGCAATCCAAATCACGTTTGCCAACCTGGATGTGCGTAATGACGGCGCCAACTGGCCTGCGTATGTGAATGTCTATGCCGGTGATCCCGATGCAGACAATTTGTTCTCCTATGCCACTTCAACCAGTGGCGTGACAGCTTCGAGCACACTGCCGACAGGCACGGTGCTCGAGAAGCTTGATGGAACCTACGAGAACCTGACCTATACAGCCACTGATGCCACAGGCATCATCTCGGTGGGTTATTTGTACCGGTATGCAAAGGAGATTAAAGGCTGGAATGCCACGGTGAAGTGCGTCACCCTCGATGACATGACTGTCACCGGAGCATCGAGCAACTACGACAATGTGGTAGCATCCACTACTGCCACCGAGGCCATTAACTTTGCCACAGCCCAGATAACGGCTACCGGTATCATGAAAGCCGACGTAGTGACAGGTATCACTTTCAAGGCTTCGACCAATGAAAATGCCATCGACCCGCTGCAACTCCGCCTATATGCCGGGTCGCAACCTACGTTCGCAGGTGCGACAGCTCTCGATGCCACCGTGGCGGCCGATGGCGACGGCTATACTTTCAGCCTCAACCAACCGTTGAGCGATGGTATTAATCAGTTCTCAATTGCTGGCGAATTCCTTGGCTCGGCAGTTCCCGGTGCTAAAGCTGCAATCGACATTACGAAGATTGCCACTGCGGGCCAGCCCGACGGCATCAGCCCGTTTACTGCTGCTACTGCCATTGCGGTGGCAAAGCCGGCAATAGCTATGATTTCAACTACTCCACAAGTTATCACTGTGGGTGAAGTGCCCTATAATTTCTATGATGACGGTGGAAAGGACGGTAATATCACCCAGGGATTTGAAGGACAAATCACATTTGTTCCCGCCACTGAGGGGAATGCCATTAAGATTGATTTCTCAAAACTTGACCTGTTCAATACTTCAACAGTTGTTGGCTACAACGACGTGTTTAAGTTCTACAATGGCCGTGAGGTGAATGAAGAAAACCTTATCACTACACTGCTCGACGAGGCAGAGATAGTGAAATCGACAGCTGCCGACGGCTCGATGACCGTTTATCTCAAGAGCACAGCAGGCTACCCCAAGAGCGGCTGGGAGGCACTGGTGAGCCAGTTCCTGCCTGGTGATATGACACTGAGCGCCGTCACTTGCGATGCTGCCTCTAATGCTACCGTGAGCGCCGGCGATAGCGATGTGCAGATGCTCATTGTAGATGTTCAGACCGATAACACAGCCAATCCGCTCAGCCTGAAAGGAATCAACCTCACGGCTGCCGATGCAAAAAATATCGCTCGCGCGCGTGCATATTATTTAGGTAAGAAGAATACATTTGCCACTACCGACCAGATTGGCGAGGTAGAGGTTACCGGCACAGCAATCGCCATCACCGGTGAGAAAGAGCTTGCCGAGGGTCACAACTATGTGGCAATCGTGCTCGATCTTAACGATCAGGCCCAGAATGGTGATGTTATAACGTTGTCGCTCAACGACGTTACCGTGGGCGAGACCACTCAGGCTCCTGCAGAAGCAGTGAGCGCAAGCCGCACAGTGAATAATATTTGCCGTGCAACCCAAGGCTCTCACAGCCATGTTATCAGCGGCCCCTGGACTTTCACCAACACTGAGGGCTACAGCGGCAAATATGAGACCGTCGATACCGACTACATCGTGACTTTCACTCCGGCCGAGGCTGGAACTGTTGCCCAGATTGATTTCTCGGCATTTGATGTGTATTACGGAAGTTCAAGCTACAGCACTCAGGCTGTGTTTGAGATTTACAGCGGCACGGAGGTTAACACTTCCAACCTGTTGTGGAACCTGAAAGACAACAGTGAG
The DNA here is from genome assembly GCA_002395965.1 of Porphyromonadaceae bacterium UBA4277. Classification (GTDB taxonomy): domain Bacteria; phylum Bacteroidota; class Bacteroidia; order Bacteroidales; family Muribaculaceae; genus Sodaliphilus. The sequence goes on along the minus strand of DGVT01000107.1, from coordinate 32,347 downwards.
TCGAAGGTCGGCCCAGGCCAGATTTTGCGCTCGCAAAGTGCCGATGGCTCACTGACCATACGCTTCAACCCCAAGACTACCAGCAGCTACAATGCCGGAACAGGTTGGACAGCTACCGTTCAGCCATTCAAGAACCACGATATGGAGGTTAAGGCCGTAACCGTTAACCAAACCAGTACCGACGTGCTTGCTCCCGGAGCTGCTGATGCCGCACTCATCGATTTCAACGTTGAGACCGAAGGCACCCTTAGCCTGATGACCCTCAAGGACGTCAGTCTTGACCTGAAGGAGTCGCAGACAGCAATTAGCAAAGTTAGTGTGTACTATAACAATGAGAACAATCGCGAGGGTGCAGTGCTCTTTGGCTCGATTGAAAACCCCGAAAACAGCGCTGTCGTTGTTAACGGCGAGCGTGAGCTTGTTGAGGGCAACAACTACTTCTGGGTGACTGTCGATGTGAAGGCCGATGCCGATGCCGAAGCCATAGTCGATGCCAAGCTAGTATCGCTTACCGATGCCGCATCCACAGTTACTACTGTCGAGAACGGCGACCCGGAGGGCAATCGCGTGGTTAAGTACATCTATCTGCTTGAGGAAGGCAACAACGTTGTGGTGGTTACCAATCCTCTCATGTTCTATGACGATGGTGGTGCTGACGGCAAGGTGAGCAAGGGCTTCACCGGTACCGTTACTTTCGTTCCCGGTCGTGAAAACTGCGCCGTTGAGCTCAACACTCAAGGCACATTCTCGATAGGTTCAGGTTATATGTATGTTTATAATGGCAGTGAAGTCAACGATGATAATCTCATTGCACGCTATAGCACAACCACCGGCCCTGTGAATGTTGTCAGCAAGGCCGAGGATGGAGCTATCACCGTTTATTATAAAGGTAATACTACGGCAAGCACTCTCGACGGATGGGCTATCGCAGTATCGCTGCATGAGAAGACTCCTTATGTGATCGAGGATGTTGAAGCCACCGCTACAACCGACAACGTGAACCGCAGCATGAGCAACGCGCTGATGCAGCAACTCAAGGTGAACGTGAGCGGTGACAAGAAGCCTATTGCTATCAGCAGTGTGAAGTTTACAGCCGCCGGAACAACCAGCACAGGCGACATCGCAGCTGCAAAGCTGTATTACACGGCTCACACCGCAAACTTCAGTGATGCTAATCAAGTGGCTTCGCTCGCAACCGTTGCCGATGGCGAGAATGTGCTGACTCTCGACACTCCGCTTGAGATAAGTGACAATGGTGACTATTACCTGTGGCTTACCTACGATGTGGCTCCTGATGCTGCAACCGGCAACAAGCTTGCCGCCCAGGCCCTCAGCGTGTCGCAGGGCGACAACGTGATTGATGTAACCGGTGCTGCTGCCGAGCGTGAGGTGGTGGCTGGTATCAAGGGCACTTATACCATCGGTACAAGCGCCGAAGCCGATTTCCCGACCTTTGCCGCAGCCACCGCTGCTATGAGCAATGGTGTGGAAGGCGCAGTGCGCTTCGAGGTAGAAGACGGAACCTATGCCGAGAATATCGTTATCAGTAACGTGCGCGGCACGAGCGAGCAGAATACCGTAACCTTTGTGAGCAAGAGCGGCGACCGCAACAAGGTGATCATCACCGGTGGCGGCTACAGTGCTCCCGCTTATGGAGAACTGAAGAAAGGTATGGTGTTTGTAGAGACCACTCCGTGGGTGACCTTTGAGAGCATGAGTTTCATTCCCCAGAGCCAGTCTTATCCGTATGCCGTTCACATCTACAACCAAAGCCGTCACTTCACCCTGAAGGATTCTTATCTGAAGGCTGAAATCGTGACAAGCGGCTACAGTGGCATGAACCTGTTCAAGAGTGAGAACGTGGGCACACTCGACGATAAGGGTGGAATGAACAACGACTACCTGACTATCGAAGGCAATGAGTTCTACGGTGGTTACATCGCTATAAGTGCATCAGGCCCCGGTCCGGTTGCCGTTCCCGATGCCCTCAACTATACTATCAGCAACAATAAGATAGCCGAGGCTCGCAGCAAGGGTATTTATATCACCGACGTGGCGAATGCTGTTATCAATGGCAACAACATCAGCCAGAGCACAAGCACAGCTACCAACTATAGCTCAATCGATATGTATCGCAACACGGGCAATGCCGTGATCAGCAATAATGTAATAGTGCACACCCACAGCTACTATTCAGTAGGCTTGTGGATGCGTCAGGGCAATGAAGGCCGCAGCGAGAACGAGCCTATGCTCGTGTATAACAACAGCATCGTTATCACCAATGCTGCAAGCAATAGCGTGGCCGGATTGCAGGTAACTGCCGACTCTAAGAACATCTCCCTCTATAACAACACCGTGCGCATTGCCGGTGAAAAGGGTTATGCTTACTACACCGCTGGCAGTGGCAACCGCTACACCGGCATTAAGCTGCAGAACAACCTGTTGCAGAACTTCACCACAAGCGGTAACCTTGCATATATCAACAGTGCCGACGATGCCAAGGCATTGGTTATGACCAACAATGCCCTCTATGCTGCCTCGGGTACACTCTTTGAGAACCATGCAGCAACAATCGACGACCTCAATGCTCTCGATAACAAGCAAGGCAATATCGCCGAGCAGGCAGAATTCTTGAGCGACATCGACAATCACCTGATGAGCGCAGGTAACCTTAACATGGGTTTGCCCGTTGATTTCATTACTACCGATGCCGATGGCCTTGAGCGTGATGCTCAGACTCCTACCGTTGGAGCCTACGAATTTGCCGAAATCGTAGAGGAGAAGCCTGAGATTGCCGAAGGCTATCCCACCGTTGCCGACGTTGCCGAGACCACAGCCACTATCAAGAGCAAGTGGAGTGTGAGCGGCAAGCTGTATTACAAGGTTGAGGAAGTGACCGAAACTCCAGCCGGAGCTCCCGCTATGAAGGCAGCTACTGCCGACGACCTGATGGCGGCCGACGCCGTTGATATCACAGCCGACACCGAAATCAGCACCGCACTCACCGAACTTACTCCTGCTACGACCTATAAGGCTTACCTTATGGTGGTGAGCGCATTAGGAGTGCAAAGTGATGTGGTTGAAACCGAGGCGTTCACTACCGTGCGTCACATCGAGCCTCTCATGGTCGAAGTGGATGACGTGCAGACTATCAATGCCGGCGAAGAGGCGACGATTGAATCAATCTATGCCGGTGGCGATGAGCCCTATACGTTTGAATGGCGCGACCAGATGAACCAGGTGGTTGGCAACAAGGCAACGCTGAAGGTCACTCCTGAATATTCTTACGGCTATCGTTTGACGGTGACCAGTGCCGATGGGCAGACAGCTACGGCTAAGACTGCCGTTCGCGTGCTGGGTGATGCCGTAACAGCTTCGATGGACGACAACTACCTTGCAGAGGAAAGCCACTGGGCTTACGATGCCACAACACAGAGCTCGGTGACCGATGGCTTCTACAGTGGTTCGTACTACTTCAACAACGGTGCTATGCCTGGCTACAATTACTGGTATGGCTACTCACTGAGTAATGAGACCGCAACCACCTATGCTGCACTCACCGACCAGTGGCACAGTGCAGTGGGCGAGGGTCACAATGGCTCGGCCAACTATGTGGTCGCCTTCCCCGAAGGACAGTTCGTTGAGATTACTAATAGTGCCGACGGCGATAACCTCAAGGGTGTGTATGTGAGCAACAGTGCCTATTCATATAATGGTATGAAAAATGGTGATGGATTTGCAACAGCATTCTCTCAGGGTTCGTGGTTCAAACTCACAGCAGTGGGATTTGACGCCGCAGGCAGCGAAACTGCCCGCACCGACTTCTATTTGGCTGATTATCGTAGCAGCAATGCCAGCGACCACTACATCCTCGACACATGGCAGTGGATGGATCTGCGTCCGTTAGGCAAGGTGGCAAAGGTTCGCTTCCTGCTCGATGGCTCCGACAAGGGTACCTACGGCTTGAACACTGCAGCTTACTTTGTCATGGATGACTTCAATACTGAGCGTGACATGACCGAGCAGACGATAGGTGTGCCCCAAGGTCAGTCAACCATCAGCCTGTATGAGTTGTTTGAACTCACACAAGATGGCAGCACAATCAGTTATGCAATGGAAGAGGTAGCAACTCAGCCGGCCGGTGCTCCGCGTCGTGAGACAACGGTCGGTAACGAGATGCAGCTCACACTCGACGAGAATGGTATTGTCAGCGTGAATGCTACAACTCAGAACTGTGAGCAGACCGTAATTGTGTCGGCTACTCAGAAAGGCCAGACTCAATATGTGAAACTGACAGTGAATGTAGATACTTCGACTAACGTAAGAACCATCGATGCCGATGGCCAAGTTCAGAGCGTGACATACTACAATGTTGCCGGAATGAGCAGCGACAAGCCGTTCGACGGATTGAACATCGTAGTAACCCGCTATGCCGACGGCAGCCAGAGCACCGTGAAGGTTGTGCGTTAACGAAACCGGGAAAGATGTGATAAATCTAATCCTATTTTAATAGAAATTATATAGTAACATCTAATGTGAAGGACCACCCTGATGTGATATCAAGGTGGCCCTTTCTTTTCTTGAATAAAAATAAAAAATGCAGAAAAAATTGCAGGAATTGTGAGAAAGGAGTAAATTTGTCGAAATTAGGAGTAAAAAGGCAAATGGCTGTAATGAAAAAGACAACATTCCATATAAAGAAATATGCGCTTCGAGCCTTCGTCGCGATAGGAGCAGCACTTGGACTGGCGGCTTGCACTCAGGTGAAGAGTCCTGGCCCTGAAAAAGTGTATGGCCCTCCGACAAAAGTCGATACGATAATTAACGAAAGAAAACTGGTGTATGGTCCGCCACCGGTTAGAAATCGCAACGTGATGCCCGACACCACGCTTGCACCACAATCGCAGCCCGACAATAAGAAAGATAAATGAATACCCGCCAATTATTAGCTCTTGAAACTACGCGCCGTGAGCGCTTGTGGCTCGAGAAGCATCATCCGTTGAGGCAACTGTTTTGGGAGTTTACGTTGCGTTGCAATCTGTCGTGCCGTCACTGCGGAAGCGATTGCCGCAAGCAATCGTCCACCACCGACATGCCTCTTTCCGATTTCCTTCCTGTACTTGACGATGTGGCCACGATAGCCAACCCCAATCGTGTACTGGTTAACACAGTGGGTGGAGAGCCACTGGTGCGTGGCGACATTCTGGAATGTGGAAAAGCCATTTCGAGCCGTGGCTTCATGTGGGGCCTTGTGACTAATGGAGTCCTGCTTACCGAGCCGCTAATGCAAGACTTGCTGTCGGCCGGATTGCGCACTATGGCCGTGAGCCTCGACGGCTTGGAGCCAGAGCACAATTGGCTTCGCGGTAATTCATATGCAGGCGCGATGAATGCCATCGGCCTGCTCACACGCACGCGCAATTTCACATGGGACGTGATAACCTGCGTCAACAAGCGCAATCTCGGCACACTGCCGCAGCTCAAGCAGCATCTTGTCGAGTCGGGCGTTAAGAAGTGGCGCATATTTAGCATTTTCCCGCAAGGCCGGGCCAAATTGAACGAAGAACTGTTTCTCAGTCCTGAGCAATACCTCAGGCTGATGGATTTCATAGCCTCGACCCGCAGTGAGGGAAAGATTGCCCTGTCGTATAGTTGCGAAGGTTTCTTGGGGCACTACGAGGGTGTGGTGCGTGACGACATCTATCGCTGCGATGCCGGATTGATGACTGCCTCGGTGTTAGCCAATGGCGATATTAGCGGGTGCATGAGCATACGTTCGCACTATGCGCAAGGCAATATCTACCGTGACCGTTTCAGTGATGTGTGGCAAAATCGCTTTGAACAGATGCGCGACCGCCGCTGGATGAAGCAAGGCGAATGCCGCGATTGCCTGGCATGGGACTGGTGTGTGGGAGGCCCTATGCACCTGCGTGGCGACCGAGGTGAGATGCTGCATTGCAACTATTTGACGCTTAAAGAAGCCGGGAGCAATGTGATAAGTAAAAAATAATAAGGCGGAAGTTTTTTGAAGAGTGAAATTAACTTTTTAACCAAATTAAAATATATGCGAAAAATAATGCTTATGTCACTGCTTGTGACCATGACCGTGAGTGCCGGCAACCTTAAGGGGGTTGACCGCTCAAACCTGGACCCTACCGTGGCACCAGGTGAGAATTTCTATCAGTATGCCTGTGGCGGCTGGATGAAAGCCAATCCACTCGACCCGCAGTATGCCCGTTTCGGTACGTTTGACCAGCTTGCCGAGAACAGCCGCGAACAGGTGAAGGACATCATCACTTCGTTAGGAACTTCGGGCCGCCGGGGCACAATCGAGCAGAAGGTGGGTGACCTGTATAACATGGGACTTGACTCGGTGCGTCTAAACAGCGAGGGGGGGACACCTCTAAAAGCCGACCTCGACAAGATAGCCCGTGCACAGCGTGCCGACTTCGTGAAGCTGATAGCCTGGATGCACAGTGGCATTGGTGCTCCATTCTTTAATAGTGCCGTGATGAGCGACCTGAAGGATTCAAATAACAATCTGCTCTACCTCATGCAAGATGGGCTGGGAATGGGCGATCGTGACTATTATCTTGAGAATGATGCTAATACGGCTAAGGTGCGTAACGCCTACAGCAACTATATCGGTCAGCTCTTCCAACTGTTAGGATACAAAAAGGGCGCAGCCACCAAGGCCGCTAAAAACGTAATGAAGATTGAAACCGAGCTTGCGCGTGTGGCAATGTCGCGCGAGGAGACACGCGACTATTCGCGCCTGTATAACATCCGCACCGTCGCACAACTGCGCACCGACTATCCTAATATTAACTGGGATGAGTATTTTGCCGGCATACATGTGAGCGGTGTGGAAAAGGTGTGTCTGTTCCAGCCCAAGTCGCTTGCTAAGGTAAACGAGTTGTTAAGCACACTGAAGGAAGAGCAGGTGAGGCAGTACCTCACATTCAAGTATGCCGATGCAGCAGCAGCCTATCTGAGTGATGACTATGTGCAGGCCAACTTCGACTTCTACAGCCGTGCCATGAGTGGTAAGCAAGTGATGCAACCTCGCTGGAAACGTGCCCTCAATGTGCCAAACACGCTGCTTGGAGAGGCCGTGGGGCAGCTCTATGTGAAGAAGTATTTCCCTGCTGATTCAAAAAAGAAGATGCAACGACTGGTTGACAACCTGAAAGTGGCTTTGGGAGAACACATCCAAGGACTGACATGGATGACACCTAAGACCAAGGTTAACGCCCTTGTAAAACTCAACAGCTTCACTGTGAAAATTGGCTATCCCGACAAGTGGCGCGACTATAGCGGTATTGACATAGATAAGAGCAAGTCATACTGGGAAAACGTGTTGGCAGCACGGCAGTTTGAGGCCGCCTATGAATATGGCCAACTGGGCAAGCCCGTGGATAAAGACCGCTGGCAGATGACTCCGCAGACGGTTAATGCCTACTATGACCCATCGACCAACGAGATTTGCTTCCCTGCAGCCATCTTGCAGCCGCCTTATTTCGACCCCAGTGCCGATGAGGCATGCAACTATGGTGCCATAGGCGTGGTAATAGGTCATGAGATGACTCACGGCTTTGACGATCAGGGTCGTAACTTCGACTACACCGGCAACATGGTTGACTGGTGGACTAAGGAAGATGCCGACCGCTTCCAGGAGCTTGCCGACAAGTTAGGCGAGCAGTACAGTGCCGAGATTGTTGCCGACGACGTGCATGCCAACGGCAAATTCACAATGGGTGAAAATATAGCCGACCATGGAGGCCTGCGTGTGTCATACAGCGCCTTCAAGAAAACCGATCAAGGCAAGGGTACAGAGCTTATCGACGGTTTCACGCCCGACCAGCGTTTCTTCCTGAGCTATGCCAATGTGTGGGCTAACAACATCACAAAAGAGGAAATCTTGCGCCGCACCAAGGTTGACCCGCACTCACTGGGTGTGAACCGCGTGAATGTGGCCATACGCAACCTTGAGCCGTTCTTCAAGGCATTCAACATCAAGGCCGGCGAGAAAATGTGGCGCGACCCGGCCGAGCGGGTAGCAATCTGGTAACGTGGCTATATTTGGCTCCCTTCACTCAGTGAGCCCTATAAGGCCGAGTAAAGCCAAGGGCGCCATGCAGTGGGTGGTAGCAACGTTAGTAAAAATAACTTAAAAAAATGCCGGTGGGGTAATCCATCGGCTTTTTTTTGCGTTTATGTGGTAATAATTTTCTAAATTTGTGGGTTAAAATAGCAATATTGGGAAAATATTATAAAACCGAAATAAATAATTAAAACTCTAACGATATGAAATTCAACATTCAAAGTAAATTACTCCTGTCTCATCTCACGGCTGTGAGTAAGGTTATCAGCAACAAGAATGCCTATGCCATTCTCGACAATTTCCTTTTTGAGCTCGAAGGTGAGCGGCTGGTGGTTACCGGTAGCGATATGGAAACTCGCATGACCACGACTATTGAGGTTCCCGGTGCCGAGGGCGGAGGCCGCTTTGCTGTGGACGTGAAGCGCATGCTCAACCTGCTCAAGGAACTTCCCGACACAGCTCTGACTATAGATGTTGATGAAGCTACGCTCAACGTAACCATCTCTTATCTGAATGGCAAGTTCGATATTGTTGCCCTCAACGGCGAGGATTACCCGCTCAAGGCTCAGGGCGAAGGCGAGACTCAAGTGCTGCGTCTCACAGCTAAGGATGTGTACGATGGCATCCAGCACACACTCTTTGCTGTGGGCACCGATGAGATGCACCCGCAATTCATGGGTATCTTCTGGGACATTAAGGCCGATGGCATTACATTTGTAGCCAGCGACTCTCACAAGCTGGTGCGCTACACCAAGAGCAATGTGGTGCCCAATATGGAGCGCACGTTTATCCTTCCGGCAAAGCCCGCTTCAATCCTTAGCACCGTGCTCGACAAGAATGGCAACGGCGAGGTGGTGATTACTATCGAAGACACCAGCGCAACGTTTGAAATGGGAGCTTACCAGCTCACATGCCGTTTCATCAATGGCCGGTACCCAAACTATAACTCGGTAATTCCTCAGGACAATGACCTTAGAGTGGTGGTTGACCGCTTGACCCTGTTCACTGCTTTGCGCCGTGTTGCCATCTTTGCCAATGTGGGCGGACTGGTAAAACTCGTGTTCAACAACAATTCCATCAGCCTGAATGCTCAGGACCTGGATCATGCCACACGGGCCGAGGAGCACATCATGTGTGAATATGAAGGCAATGAACTGGAAATGGGATTCAAGCACAGCGATGTGATTGAGGTGCTTAATAACATCGACTCGGAATCGGTGGTAATTAAACTCAAAGATGCCGGACGTGCAGGCATATTCCTGCCAAGCGAGCAGAACGAAGGTGAGGAACTGCTCATCCTGCAAATGCCAATGATGATTTAATTCAAGAACACAGAACGGCCTAAAACCGACGTGACAAGAAAACGAGATTCATTATGGAACTGAAACTTACACGACCTATAATCATCTTTGACGTAGAGTCAACCGGGCTTAACATCACCAAGGATCGCATTATAGAGCTGAGCTATATCAAGGTCTTCCCCGATGGACATGAGCAGGAGCATACCTATCGGTTTAACCCCGACATGCCCATTCCCGAGCAGGCCATCGCCGTACACCACATTACCGATGATGATGTGCGTGATTGCCCACGCTTCAAGGATGTGGCGCCCGAGCTGGCTGCGCTCTTCAGCGGGTGTGACATAGCCGGCTTCAACAGCAATCATTTCGACATTCCAATCCTGGCTCAGGAAATGGCCAATGCCAATGTGGAGTTCAATATAAAGGACTGCCGGTTTGTTGATGTCCAGACTATCTACCACAAGAAGGAAAAGCGCGATCTGGCTGCGGCCTGTAAGTTCTATTGCGGTGTGGAAATGGAAAATCACCATTCTGCCGCTGCCGACACTCGCACCACGCTGAATGTGCTCAAGGCTCAGCTCGATCGTTATCCCGACCTTGAGAATGATATCGATTTCCTGTCGCGATATTCGTCCTATTCGCGCAATGTGGATCTTGCCGGTAGGGTAGTGCTAAACGAAGAAGGCAAGCCTACAATCAACTTCGGCAAATACAAGGGTCAGTTGCTCGACGAAGTGCTGGAGAAAGATTTTGGCTATGCCGGATGGGTGCTCAGCAGCGACTTTGCCGAAGACACTAAGCGCGTGTTCCGTGAAGCTAAGCAGCGCGTTGATGAGAAACGGCGCATGGATGTGAAAATCGAAGGCCTTAAGGAAAAGTTCAATGCAAAATAACCAAGGCTGATGTTAAGCGGAAAACATATTATCGTGGGCATAACGGGTGGCATAGCAGCCTACAAGACAGCCACGTTGGTGCGTCTGCTGATTAAGGCCGGTGCCGAGGTGCAGGTGATAATGACACCCAATGCGCGTGAGTTTATCACGCCGGTAACGCTATCTACACTGAGCGGCAAACCGGTAATCAGCGAGTTCTTCACCGCCAATACCGGCCAGTGGAACAGCCATGTGGATCTGGGCCTCTGGGCCGATGCTATGGTAGTAGCGCCGGCAACAGCTTCGACGATAGCGAAGATGGCCACCGGCGTAGCCGATAATATGCTTGTCACGACCTATCTGTCGGCCAAGGCTCCGGTGTTTGTGGCTCCGGCCATGGACCTCGATATGATGCGGCACCATTCCACTGTGCACAATCTTGAATTGCTGCGCAGCTATGGAAACCATATTATCGAGCCTGCAACGGGCGAGCTGGCCAGCCACCTGATGGGTAAAGGCCGCATGGAGGAACCTGAGAATATCTTGAAAGTGCTGCAAGCCTTTTTCGACAAGAAGCAGGACCTTGAAAGCCGCCACATAGTCATTACTGCCGGTCCCACTGTCGAACGCTTGGACCCGGTGCGCTTCATCAGTAATTTCTCAAGCGGGAAGATGGGCTTTGCCCTGGCCGAAGAGTGTGCATCGCGAGGAGCGAAGGTAACACTTGTCAGCGGACCGGTGAGCCTGAAGGTGAACAATCCTTCCATCAGCAGAATCGATGTGGAAAGCGCATCGCAGATGCATGATGCCGTGATGGATGTGTGTGGCGATGCCGATGTGGCGATAATGTGTGCCGCCGTGGCCGACTATCGTCCCAAGAGCGTTGCCAGCAGGAAAATAAAGCGTGAGCATGACGACATACCGGTGATCGAGCTGGAGAAGAACCCCGACATAGCAAAGGCGGTTGGGCAGTTGAAGCGTCGGGGGCAGTTGCTTGTGGGCTTTGCACTCGAAACCGATAACGAGCAATCCAATGCCTTGGAGAAAATAAAGAAGAAAAACCTCGACATGATTGTCTTGAATTCATTGCGTGACAAAAATGCCGGTTTTCAGGTCGATACCAACAAGGTAACTATCATGCGGCGCGACGGAAGCTCAAAGGCCTATGCTTGCAAGCCCAAGCGTGAGGTGGCTGCCGATATTGTTGACGAAATTGTTGAATTACTCAAAAAAGACTGAATGAGATATGATAAGCCGCAGGTTGATATTATCGTTAGGTTTAGTGCTTGGCATGGCATTGGCTTGCCTTGCTCAGGACGATGCTCAGGAGCTTAATTGCTCTGTCGAGGTGAATGCAGCCAAGATCCAGAATGCCAACAAGGAAGTGTTCAAGACAATGCAGGAGGCTATCAGTGAGTATATGAACACAACAAAGTGGACCGATGCGCAATTTGGCTACAATGAGCGCATAGTGTGCAAGTTGTTTTTCACTATCTCGGAATATAACGACGGCACAGGGCAGATGAAGGGCGACCTGCAAATTCAGTCGCAGCGACCGGTATATAACTCAAACTATATGACCACGCTCATCAACTTCAAGGACACGAAGATAGATTTCATCTACATGGAGAATGAGCCGTTGGTGTATAACGAGACCGAAATGCAGAGTAACCTGACAGCCATTCTCAACTTTTATGCTTTTCTCATTTTGGCAGTTGACTTCGATACGTTTGCTCCCAATGGCGGTGACCCATACTATGAAAAGGCAGCCAATGTGGTGCGCATGGCACAGAGCACCGGCGAAGTGGGCTGGAAGGCGTTTGAAGATGCCAAAAATCGCAGTGCAGTCCTGAGCGCGTTTACCGACAAGCAGACTGCGGGCATTCGTGAAATCCTGTACAATTATCATCGTCAGGGACTCGACCAGATGGTGGTGAGTGTGGATAAAGGGCGTGCTACAATCACCAAGCAGCTCGACACATTAAAGAAGATATATGATGTGAATTCAATGAGTGTGTGCCTGTCGATGTTCCATGATGCCAAAATGGACGAACTGGTGAATATCTACAGCAAGGCCGGAATGAGTGAGAAGCAGTCGGTCTATGATACGCTATATGCCATCTATCCCACCGACCTTGAACGCCTTGACAAAATTAAGAAAGAAGCTGAATCCTCGTTCTGAACTCAATGTTGAAAACGCTTTTCATATCTAATTATGCCCTTATCGATGAATTGGAAATAAACTTCGACAAGGGCTTGAACATTATAACGGGTGAGACCGGTGCCGGAAAGTCGATAATACTTGGCGCCCTCTCTCTCATACTCGGTGAACGTGCCAACCTGCAAGCCGTGCGCGATGCTTCGCGTAAGACTGTGGTTGAAGCTGCATTCACTGTTTCGGGCTACGGGCTGGATGCATTCTTCGAAGCTAACGATATCGACAACTTGGGCGAAGAGTGTATAATGCGTCGCGAGATTACATCGGCAGGACGTTCACGGGCATTTATCAACGATTCGCCAGTGTCGTTGACCCTCCTTCGTGAGCTTGCGGCACGTCTGATCGACATTCATTCGCAACATAGCAACATGCTACTGACAAGCGAACAGTTCCAGCTGACCATTCTTGACAACCTGTCTCACAACCAGAAGCGGCTGGAGGAATATTCGTCGCTATTCAACGCCATGAAGGCTACGCAAGCCGAACTTGCCGCCTTAAATGCCGAGCTGGCACGCTCACAGGCCGATGAAGACTATCTCAGGTTCCAGTTCAACCAGTTGAGCGAACTTCGTCTGCAAGAAGGCGAAGACGAAGAGCTTGAACAGAAACAAAACCGCCTGGCAAATGTTGCCGAGTTGAAGGCGCAGCTCTGGAATGTGCAGTCGCTGCTCGACGGCGACAATCACTCGGTCATAGAGTCGCTAAAGCAGGCACGTCACAGCCTGGAGGCTGTGGAGCAAGCATTTGAAGAAGCGCGTGGCATGGGTGAGCGAGTGAGTAACTCTTTGATAGAAATAAAAGATGTGGCTGCAACTGTGGCATCGCTGCAAGACTCGCTGGTGGATGACCCTCAGGAATTACAGCGCATCGACGATCGCCTGAACGATATCTATGCTCTTGAGCGTAAGCATAATGTTGACACGGTGAATGCTCTGCTGGCATTGCAGAATGACTATGAAATTAAATTGCGAGCCATCGATAACAGCGACGAGCGCATAGCCGAGATTGAAACACGCCTTGCCTGTGAGCAAGAGAAGGCGAGTGCTGCAGCCGCAATGCTTTCGCGCGAGCGTCAGTCGGCGGCCAAGTCTTTTGAGAAACAGCTCAAGGAAATGGCGGCCGGATTAGGGTTGAAGAATCTAAATTTCATTATCGATTTCAAGTCGGTTCCGCTCAATGCCACCGGCAGCGATCAAGTAGCCTTCCTGGTGTCGTTCAATAAGAATCAGCTGCCCATGCAGGTGCGCGACACAGCGTCGGGAGGCGAAATATCGCGCTTGATGCTGTGTATAAAAGCCATCTTGGCGCAGACGATGCATCTGCCTACCTTGATTTTTGATGAGGTCGATACGGGTGTGTCGGGCGACACGGCAAGCATGGTGGGCGAGCTTATGGGAGGCATAGCCCGCAACATTCAAGTTATAGCCATCACCCATCTGCCACAAGTGGCATCGCACGGTAATGCGCACCTGAAAGTGTATAAGACCGATAGCGATAATTCAACCGTTACAAGTGTCAGACTGCTTGATGACGACGAGCGTGTGCTGGAAATCGCACGGATGCTCAGCGGACGCGAACTAAACGATGCAGCCATTGCCAATGCAAAGGCTCTGATAAACCAAAATAAACAAGATGAGAACTGACGAAAAACAATACATCTTCGGTATTAGACCGGTGATGGAGGCAATCCAAGCCGGTAAGACTATCGACCGCCTGCTGGTGAGCAAGTCGCTTAAAGGCGACTTAGTGACCGAACTACTTGCAGCGGCTCGTGAGGCCGATGTGCCCGTGCAGCGTGTGCCCGTTGAGCGCATCGACCGCGTGACCCGTAAAAATCACCAGGGCGTGCTGGCTACGCTATCGGCAGTAGAATATTATAAACTCGAGCAACTGGTTCCCACTTTTTTTGAAAATGGTGAGAACCCATTTATCGTAGTTCTCGATGGTGTTACCGATGTGAGAAACTTCGGTGCTATAGCCCGTACCTGTGAGTGCGCCGGTGTGAGTGCGATAGTCATTCCCGAGCGTGGCAGTGTGAGTGTGAATGCCGACGCCGTAAAGACGTCGGCCGGTGCATTGAACTATCTGCCTGTGTGCCGTGAGAGCAATCTGGTGAACGCCGTGAAGTACCTTCGCGACAGCGGATTTCTTATCGTCGGTACGAGCGACCATAACGCCCGCGACTATACACTTCCTTCTTACACCGGGCCGGTGGCTATAGTCATGGGTGGGGAAGATGCCGGCATGTCGCCAGCTATTGTCAAGCACTGCGACGAGCGTGTAGTTATTCCTGAGTATGGAAATATAAAGTCGCTCAACGTGTCGGTGGCTGCCGGAATAATGATTTATGAAGTGGTGCGCCAGCGCCGAAACGATAACCAAGATGTGATTTAGTAATGGCAACTTTGCTTATAAGTGGCTTTTTTACTAACTTTGCGCTAAATTTAATAGAATAGCAAGATGATTAATAGAATTCTCATAAGGGTAAAGGTGTTGCAAAACCTCTATAGCTATGTCCTCACACGTCCTGAAAAGACTATAGATCAGGCTCTGAACGATCTCGACAAGAGTTTTGATAAATCATATGAACTGTATTTTTACATACTCAAGCTCATTGTCGAATTGACCGACTTGCAAGATCGTCGTCTCGATGATGCCAAGCATAAGTTCCTTCCTACCGAGGAAGACCTTCATCCCAATCCTCGCTTCATCTACAACCGCCTTGCCCAGGCACTGCGTGATGATGCCACGTTCAATAAGTTCTGTCGTGACAAAGTGGTCACATGGCAAGATGATGCCATATTCCTGCGCATGATGCTTGAGAAGGTGCTGCAAAGTGATATTTACAAGACCTACATGGCAGCCGACATGGCTACGATGGCCGATGATTGCGAAGTGTGGCGCCGGTTGTTAAGGGACGTGATTCTTGAAGATCCCGACTTTGAGGAAAAAGTGGAATCAATGTCGGTTAACTGGAGTGTGGAGGACATTAATATTATCGGCCAGTTCGTCATCAAGACAATTCGCCGATATGAGGAACTCTATAACAGCGAAACCAAAGAAGAGGAAAGCCCCATCTTGCCCATGTTCCGCCGCGACGACGATCATGAGTTTGCTGTCAAGCTCTTTGAAAACACGGTGCTGCAAATGGACGACAACAATGCCTTGATCGACCACTATGTGTGCTCCGACAAGTGGGATGCCGATCGCGTTGTGCTCATGGACCGCCTGATTATGTGCATGGCCGTGAGTGAGTTTAAGACATTTGTGCAAATTCCGGCTAATGTCACCCTAAATGAGTATATTGAACTGGCCAAGGTGTTCAGCTCGCCCAATAGCAGCTCATTTGTAAACGGCATTCTTAATGCCGTGATAAATAGCCTGCAACGCTGATAAATCACATTTTTACTACACTACACGAAGAAAAATCCTAATTTATAATAAACAATGATTAATATGATTTTATTACAAGCCGGTGCGGCCGGAAGCGGCATTAGCAGCTTACTGATGATTGTAGTGCTGATAGCAATTTTCTATTTCTTCATGATTCGTCCGCAATCACAGAAACAGAAGAAAATTAATATTTTCCGGGCCGGTCTGTCGAAAGGCGATAAAGTGATGACGGCAGGTGGTATCTACGGCAAGATACGCGAAGTCAAGGAAAAGACAATCGTACTGGAAATAGCCGATGGCGTGCGCATTACCATTGATAAGAATTCGATATATGAATCGATGGAAGATGTGGCCGAAACAGGTGCCGATCCTCAATCGGCAGGCAAATAGTTTCAAGCCTTGGTGGGTAATCGCCCAGCCAGCTGATGTGAGTGCAATTTGTTAATTGCAATGAAACCGTGGTGGAACGACATAAAGTTGTTTAAGTTCTTCAAGGTGGAGTCGAGCAGGACACGTTCAATCTTGCTCTACTCGGTGTTTGTGCTTATCTCGGCTGTTCTGTGGTGTTTTCTCACTCTAAACAACAGCATTACCATTGAATGTGAATTGCCGGTAAAAATCATAAAGCCCGGCAATGTGCGCTTTCTGAGTGATGTGCCCGACACGATTACCGTCACGGTGACCGATAAGGGGACGTCGCTTGTTAAGCGTTTTATTATGCCCGATCCAAAGCTGGAATTGCGTTTCGATGAATACAGCGATGGCGAGAGCACGTTTAAGGTTGATGCTTCGCAGTTGCGCCGAGTGATTGCCCGGCAGTTTGGCCGTACGGCAACGTTATCGTCGATTTTGCCGGAGTCGATCAACGCCCGTTTTACCGACCAGCCCGGTAAGCGCGTGCCTGTGATACTTGATGTGGAAGTGGAGCCGGCAATGTTGCACACACGCAATGGCGTTATAACGCGCGATTATGACTCGGTGCTGGTGTATGCCGATTACAAAACGCTCAAGGAGATAACCGAGGTTTATACCTATCATGTGCGTGAGGTTAACCTGACCGACACATTGCGGCGCCGTGTGGCTATTTCGCCCATTAAAGGCGCAGTGATGGAACCTCGCTCAATCGAAATCACCATTCCCATTGAGAAACTTGTAACACGCTCGCAACGTGTGCCCATATCGGTGCGGAATGCTCCCGATAACATAAATGTGGTGCTGTTCCCATCGAATGTTGAGGTGACCTATCGCACTCCCATGAGCGAGGCCCACAAGGAGAATGCCCTGACAGTGGTGGTCGATTACAATAATATCAACTTGCAGAGCCGTGGGCACAAAGTGCCCGTTCAGGCAGGTGAAGTGCCAGGAGCCTATGAGGACGTGCGCCTGGCAGTTGACAGTGTGGAATATATAATTGAGAAGCACTGATGAAGCTTGTGGTCATAACGGGTGGTATAGGCAGCGGCAAGAGCGTGGTGTCACGGCTCGTGTCGCTGATGGGCTTCCCGGCTTATGACTGCGACAGCATGGCCAAGTGGCTGATGAACAACGATGAGCAGCTCAAGGCGAGGCTCATAGCGTTGCTTGGCGATGGCGCATACAGCAGCGACGGATGCCTTAATCGCAGCTATGTTGCCGGACGCATCTTTGCCGATGATGGCTTGAGGCTGAAGATGAATGGCATTGTTCACCCGGCAGTCAAAAATCATCTTCGTGCCTGGATTGCTACATCGCAAAAATCGTTGGCATTTGCCGAGACGGCATTGCCGCATGAGAGCGGTCTGGGCAGTGAGGCTCATGCCGTGTGGATGGTGGATGCGCCGGTCGAGGTGAGGGTGCAGCGTGTCATGAAGCGCAGTGCCATGACACGGCAGCAAGTGCTCGGGCGAATGGCGGCGCAAGCCGGGGAGTTTGACCTCGACGAAGCAATACACATTGTCAACGATAATAGGCAGTCGCTTATTGCCCAAGTTGCAGAGGCACTGCAGTCGTTAATGTGCCCTGATTGAATATTCCTCGGCTCACTAAAGAATTTGTGAAAGTCTTGTGCGCCCCTCTTTTTACCATTCGCTATAAATTAATCTGACTGCCCCGTGGTGAGGCTTAAAAATTCTTGCTTGGCTGCTTCAAGCTCACTTAGAAAAGTGGCATTGGTGTGTAAACGTGCGAAGCAGGCACTCGCTACCACTCGCCCGGCATCCACATCGCTCTGCCAGTGAGCACCCACAATCACCCGGCTCTGACCAAATTCATAGCCTCTTCGAAGAATGGCATCTTGTGCGGCAGGATTAATTTCCACTAAAATCAGTGCTGCCAGCCAGCCTCGATTGGTGTGCCCTGAAGGATAGGATGTTTGGCTCAGTGTTTCATCTGAAGCCACGGGTTCGCCGTAACGTTGAAACGGCCTCACTCTTTGATAATATTTTTTGCATCTTGTGACTCCCTTGCCGCCGGTTTCGAGAGCATTTTTCATCATTGTGTATATTGCCGGGGTTGTGGTCTTGGAAAGAGTGATGCCCATATACTCTGAGTAGATTTCAAGCAAGTGTGAAGTGGAGCAGTCGGCATCGGCTACGGCCATCTGGCCCCGAGGTGTGTTGCGTACCGACTTTCCCCAGAAATACCGGCTCATATCATAGGCAAACTGGGCGCTGACGGTGTCGGGTGGAGCCGGAAGGTAGTTTACGGCGTTAGGCATCTCATCGGTACTGAAATATGCTGTGGCTCGCTGCTGGCTCATTGCAGCCATGCTCGTGAGTAGTAAAACTATTGATAAGCAATTTCGCGCATTCATCTATCAAATTATTAATTATTTATAATGAAAGTGCAAAAGTAGCGATATTTTCTTTAATTTTGTGCATTAAAAATCCCAATCATTTTTTTTCAATGTAAAATAATTGAATTGTGAAATTGCAAGTTAGGCCTTTAGTATTGCTTTTAATCATGTGTTGCGCTCTTGTCGGTCAGG
The DNA here is from genome assembly GCA_002395965.1 of Porphyromonadaceae bacterium UBA4277. GTDB lineage: Bacteria > Bacteroidota > Bacteroidia > Bacteroidales > Muribaculaceae > Sodaliphilus. The sequence goes on along the minus strand of DGVT01000107.1, from coordinate 13,494 downwards.
CTCAACGCATTCAAGTGGTTGACAACGACGGTCAGCCGGTGGCCTATGTGTGTGTCACAAATGCCGCTGGTGTGCTGATAGGCAACACCGATAATGATGGCTGGCTCGAGGATGCCAAGGGTACGACGACGCTGTTTTTCTCGCATGTGGCCTTCAAGCCGCGTAGTGTGGCATTAGCCGATATTACCGATGGCAAGGTCGTGCTCGAGGACGTGGAATTTGACTTACCTGAAGTCACGGTGAAGCCTAAGGAGCTTGTCTATGTCCAGACTTATTATCGACTGATATACTTCGATGAAGATGGCCCGATTTATTTCCGTGGTGGAGTGATTGACAATACCTATGAGATAGCTAATAAAAAAGTATCGTCAAAGACGAGAAGCCTTGCACGCGGTCGCAGTGGATTTCTCAGGTTTTTAATTAGCACGATTGTAGGTCGATACATCGACAAATGGGGACAAATTCCCGAGAAATCGACTTATCAGAAAATCCAGGGCTATGAAAAGAACGGCTATGTGACCTTGGCGGGTGATCCGTCAGGACGCACCCTTGTGAGCGACAGCATCTGTGAGTTGGGCTATATTTTAACCGATACTGCGGGGCGTCAGCGTACCACATCATTTGATATCTGGAAGTATAGAGACCATCGTGATCAGGCCGAGGCAAAAGCAAAGGGAAAAGACAAGAAAAAAGATAAGAATAAGGAAGATGTCAGCGATGAGGATGAAGAATCATTCTATGAAGTGTATCGCATTGACGAACATGGACGGTCGCGCATCGACGACTTTGTGATGCACCAGCTCTTTGTAAAGGGTACACACAAACGACAGAAAACCAATTATGTATTACTCCTGCAGGCTTATACAACCGATAGGGATTATATTGATAAGAGCGAATACAAACAGCTGCGCAAAGATAATAAGGTGGAAATGGAAATCAATGAGCTTCGCCAGTTTGAGAAGGGGCACAACATTCCGCCGTTGGCTAAGAATATTCAGGATCAGATTGATAAGCTGTTTGAAAAAGACTTGAAGAAATAGCCATCTGTTGCATTTTGAATTATACACATATTTAATAATAAGTTTTGACGATGAAAAAAACATTATGGATTATTGCCACGCTTGTAGTGATGTGTGGCGCCTCAGTTGCAAAAGCACAAAGCGCAGTTCAACCTTATTTCACTACCGATGAGTTGCCTAACCTAATCAAGTGTCTGCCGGCACCTCCCGACACGCTGAGCGAGCACTTTGTGCACGACATCATGCGCTACATCTGGGGCAAGCAGCAGCGTCTCGACCCCGAGCGTGCCGCCATTGCACGCCGTGATGCAGTGTGGAGCTATGAGGCTTTGTTTGCTGAATTCAACGTGCCTTTCGGCTTGACAATATCAAGGGAGAACACTCCTGAGATTTGGAAACTGCTTGAGACAAGCCTTGTCACTACCGACCAGATGCGTGTAAGGCCTAAGGCATTTTATCACCGCACGCGCCCTTACATACGTTTCAATGAACACATCCTGACCTACGACAAAGAGGAGGATGAAGTGGAGCTGGGCAAAGAAGGCAGTTATCCTTCGGGTCACACAATGCGTGGGTGGACCACAGCACTGCTGCTTGCCGAGATCAATCCGGCTAATGCCGATACTATCTATGCCCGTGGATGGATGTATGGCGAGAGCCGTGTGATTGTGGGTGCTCACTGGCAGAGCGACATTGATGCCACGCGTGTTGCAGCAAGCATAGGTTATGCAAGCCTGCACACCAGTGCTGCATTCCGCGAACAGATGCTAAAGGCTCAGGAAGAATTCCGTCGCTTGACAGGCACCGATGGACCGTCGGGAATTTCGGCTGTCACTCCCGACAAGGTGTCGGGTGCCACCTCGGCAGGTCTCTATGACTTGCAGGGGCATCGACTGGCTAAGGAACCTGAAGTAGGGATGTATATCGATGCATCCAGTCGCAAGATGCTGATGAAGTAGCGACAGCATTGCCACTTTATTGCAGTAATAGATATAAGTCGGCCAGCTCAACAGAGCTGGCCGACTGGCTTTTGAGAATATGGTGTGTCACTGCCATTTGACGGGGTGGGGTGCGGCACCAATCTCGAAGTGCAGCTTTACGATGCCCAGGTCAATTTTGCTATAAAATCCCATCTTAGCGCGGGCACACACGGTGCCGTCGGCATTGAGTGTGAAGCAGAATTGCTGTTGATTGACAGCTGTGGGGGCGAGTAGGGCAGCTTGAGCACCGCTGCGAAACCAGTCGGGCATCTCTCCGTTGACCTTAGTGACCTTATCTATGCCCTTGATGCGGTGTGAGTGCCCTTGGGTAGTGCCATAGCCCAGCGATATCACACACACCAGCTTCTCGCCTGCCGCCACGCTCACCCGGCTACGGCTCTTGCTATAGGTGAGTGCTACCCAGCAGGTGTTTAACCCCATGCGTTGTGCTTCAAGCACCAATCGCTCGCCATAGTACCCGGCTCGCTCGTGCATGTCGGGTGCAGGCTTACCCACCAGGGCAAAGTAGTTTGCCACACCGCTGAATGCTCCGTAGTGTGTTAGGACGTTGCCAAAAGCTCTTGGCTCGTCGGTAACGAGTTGCATGTTCAAGTTGCCCTCGAGGTTAAGGCTGGTAATAAGGTCGTTAAGAGCCTTGATTTTTTCTTCTTCGATTGGCTGGTCGGTATATGAGCGCACGCTGTGGCGCTGCTCAATGGCTTCGAGGAGTGTCATGGCTGAAAAGGTCATGAGATGGTGAATGTGTCGGCATCGCGCCAAGCCGGGAACTTGTCGCGGAAGCGTTCAAGCTCGGCCGGCGACAGCTCGGCGGCAATGAGCGGGCCAGTGCCACGCTGGGCTATCACTTTCCCCTTGAAATCTACCACAAGCGATGACGCCTCGCTGTAGTCGATGCCGGCTGCGTCGGTGCCTGAGCGATTCACTCCACACACATAGCACTCGTTTTCAAGTGCTCGGGCTATTAGTAGCTGTTTCCACGCCGCCTGACGTGCTAATGGCCAATTGGCCACAACCAGCAGCATGTCGTAGTTGTTGCGCACGTTGCGGCAAAACACCGGAAAACGCAAGTCATAGCACACGATGAGCTTGATGTTAAAGCCTCGGTAACGAATTATGGGTGCTTGAGTGTGACCGCCGTTGAACACCTTGTCTTCACCGCCAAAGGTGAACAGGTGGCGCTTGTCGTAGAACGTCTCTTCGCCACTGGGCTCGATGAAAAATGCGCGGTTATATAGCTGTGCTGCCGTGGAAGCTAAGAAGCTGCCGGCAATGGCTACTTGATATTCGTGTGATAGTGCGTGTAGCGTTGATATGGTTTCACCCGTGTTGCGCTCGGCCAGGCTGGCAGCCAAGTCGCGGTCGCCGGTAATAAATCCGGTTGTGAACAGCTCGGGAAGCACCACAAGGTCGGTGCCCATGGGCAGGTTTGCCATCTGCTGCTTGAGCAAGGCCATGTTTGTAGCTTTGTCGCCCCAGGCTATGTCGTTCTCAGCCAGGACAATGTTAAGATTTCTTGAGAAAGCCATGTGTTGATGGGTGTAATGATGGTTTGCTAAAGTGCGAATTTCTCGGGATAGCGTCCCTTGAAGCCGGCATAGTATTTTTTTATTTCGGCCATGTCGGCATCCACGTCGTTTGAGGGCTGGAACATGCGGTCGATGCAAGCCATGCGTTTCTCATAGTCGATAAATGCTAAGGCTACCGGCACTCCGGCATCGCGGGCAATGTGCAAGAAGCCCTTGTGCCAGTGGGGGTTCGGGCTGCGTGTGCCCTCGGGCGTGACTGCAATCCACAGCTTGTCGGTGGCATTGAAAGCTCTTACCACGCTATCGGTGACGTTGGTGTGCGAGTGTTGCTTGACTGGTATGCCGCCCATTTTCTTTAATATATATCCCAGTGGGAAGAAGAACCAAGTGTCTTTCATGAGAAAGCCGGCTCTCATTCCCACTGAGTGAATAGCCAGTTCACCTATGATGAAGTCCCAGTTGCTTGTGTGCGGAGCAACGCACACTACGCACTTGGGAGTGGGCGGAATCTTAACGCTGAAAGTCCACCCTTTCTTCTTCAGTAGCCAAGCTGCAATGTTCATCTATGCGAATTACTTTTTGGGTAACAAGGCATTCATTTTTTCAACAATCTTCTGTGTCTCGCTGTGCATCATCGCTGCAAGCTCCTTCTCGTTGGCCTTGAAGAATGCTCGGCGGGCTTTCTTGTAGGCACGGCCATTCTCAAAGTCTTTGGGTCGTTGCTCAAATTTGGAATTAGTCTTCTTGAGCCCTGACACTTGCAGTAGTGCGGCATCGATTACGATTTCATCCCATTTCTCAGCATTGTCGAAGTTGGTGGCTGCCTGTGCCATCAGGCTTTCGCCTGCCATCTGTCCGCACGCACGGCAAATGGCTTTTTTCAGTTGTCTTTTGTTAGCCATAATAAAAGTGTATTATTGATAAATCAATTAATTCGCTAAATTACAAAAAAAATGTCAACTTGAGGCAGCAAACTAAGAAAAATAAAAAAAAGCCATTCAAAATTTGGCCATGTGAAAAATTAGCAGTAATTTTGCCTCGCTTTTAGTTCGACACAGTTATTGTCGTCATGAAAGGGTGGAGGTAATAGGCCCTCAAAGATGAAAATAAGTCAAGTGAACTTTAGCGTTAATGGTGATATCGTCTAGTGGTCTAGGACGCCGCCCTCTCACGGCGGAAACCAGGGTTCGAGTCCCTGTTTCACTACAAAAGTTAGAAATGGTGATATCGTCTAGTGGTCTAGGACGCCGCCCTCTCACGGCGGAAACCAGGGTTCGAGTCCCTGTTTCACTACTTAATAAGTGCGATTGCCTTTAAGGCGGTCGTTTTTTTGTTGGCGTCGCGCAAACCATACGCCAGCCCCTGAAATTTATTTTTCGCTCACCTTGCACTAATGTTGCGCTACGCGCGAAATTAGGCTGCGGTTCGGAAAAATCAAAGTAAACTTTGCTTTTTCGCTCACCTTGCACTAATGTTGAGGCTGGCGCCTCGAAATTAGGCTTCACCTCGGCAAAGCAAAATGAAAAACTTTGTCTTTCATTTTGTTTTGCACTCGGTTTGCACTAATTTTGCAGAAAATTTGATAGGTTATATTTTATGAAACGTATATTTTCCAGCATTCTATTCTGTTTACTAATTATTACGAATGCTTCAGGGCAACATAGGGTGGTGGCCGATGTAAAGAAGAGTATCGGCGAGTTTACAACAAGCATCAGCAGCTATCAGACTGCAATAAATAAAATAAAACCGGCTCTTACACATGATGAGACCAAGAGTAGTCCCGAGGCATGGTATGTGGCCGGGAAGGCTTATATGGGGCTATATGGCAAGTATAAGGACACTCAGGCAATTGGCAAGAAGGTAGATGTAAAGGCCATGAGCACGACGTTGCTTGACGGCTATGACTGCCTGATGCATGCTATGAGCCTTGACACAATTCGTGAATATGATAAGAATGGCAAGCCTCGCATCGACAAGAAGACCGGGAAGCCAAAAGCAAAGACTCGTTTCTCGGGTGATATCGTAGATCAACTCGCAAAGCATATCGAGGATTTTAATGTGGCCGGTGGCGAGCTGTATAACACCAAGGAGTGGGATGGCGCAATAAGGGCGTGGCAGGTTTACCTCGACGTGCTGAACGACAGGCGCATCCAAAAGGCTCCGGTTGCCGATTCGCAGATTGGTCAGACGCTTTATTATCAGGGTATTTCGCTGTGGCAGAAAGGCGAGCATGCCGAGGCGGCCGAACGCTTTGCTCAGGCACGGAACCATGGCTACACAAAGAAAGAGGCATTTGACTATGCACTGGTGTGTCTGTCGGCTGTTGGCAACGATGATGGCATTGTGAACCTGGCTCGTGAGGCCTATGATATCTATGGCACTGCCGATCCGCAATATGCTCGCATACTGATTAATAATTATATCAATCATAAGCAACTCGATAAAGCTGCTGTGCTCATCGATGAGATGATCGGCATAGAGCCCGACGATGCCGAGTTGCAAAACCTCAAAGGGCTGGTCGTGGAACAAAAAGAGGGGCTGGAGAAGGCTTTCCCGTACTTCGAACGTAGCGTGGAGCTTGACGACAACAATGCTTCGGCTCTGTTCAACCTTGGCCGATATTACTATAACGATGCAGCCAAGGTGGCTGAGTCGAACTCCAAATTGAGCGCCAAGGCGCTTGCCCGAAAGGTCAATCCCATTTATAAGAAAGCGCAGCCATATCTTGAGAAGGCCTACCGGCTCGATCCCGACAATGAGGATGCTCGTAACGCGCTGCGTACGATCTATTATAAACTGGGAGATGCTAAGCGGCTTGATGCGTTGGAGCATAAGTAGGCAGCATTGCTTATCTTAGGCGGCTGATAAAAGCAACACATGCCACGGCTCAATTAGATTTTTGTGATTTGCTGCGTTACAGCTTCTTCATGGATGAGTTTCATGAGGCTTTCAACAAAAGTTTCGTGTAGTTGCAGCGATTGTGCTTGCGCTTTGCGTTGAGCCAAAATCTCGTTGAAGCGTCCTTGTTGCACGACTTGCATTCCAGCCTTTTGCTTTAGTTCTCCAATTTGCCTTACAACGTGCATGCGGCGCGATATGGTAGTGAGTATTTCATCGTCACACTGGTCGATGAGTCGTCGCATAATGCTTAGTTGTTCGCTCTCGGCATTATTGTTTCGTGTGGTCAAATTACCTACCAGTGCAGCCATTGCGGCGATGGTGAGTTGCTGCTGATTGTCACTTAGCGCTTTTTCGGGGCACGGATGCACTTCAATCATCAGTCCGTCAAAGCCCATGTCGAGTGCTTGTTGTGCAACCACTGCCACCATGTCGCTTTTGCCGGTGATGTGTGACGGGTCGATGAGCAGTGGCAACTTCGGGAAGCGGCGCTTTAGTTCAATAGGCATTTGCCACATGGGTGCATTGCGGTAAAGAGAGTCGCTAATGCTGACAAAACCTCGGTGCACAGCTGCGATGTGTGTGATGCCGGCGTTATAGATGCGCTGCAGTGCGCCTATCCACAGCTCAATGTCGGGACTTATGGGGTTTTTAACCATTACTGTAATGTGCTCATTTCCCTTGAGCGCCTCTGCAATAGCTTGAACGGCAAAGGGATTGGCTGTGGTGCGTGCTCCAATCCATAAGACATCGACTCCGGCTTGGATGCATGCCTTGACATGGGTGGGCAAGGCTACTTCGGTGGCTATGAGCATTCCGGTTGCCCTTTTTGCTTCACCGAGCCATGATAGTCCCTGAGTGCCCACACCCTCAAAGCTGCCTGGGTGGGTGCGTGGCTTCCACAGTCCGGCGCGCAGCACTCCTATGCCCATTTCGTGCAGGTGAGTAGCTGTGTCGATGACTTGCTGTGGAGTCTCGGCGCTGCATGGCCCGGCCACGATCATTGTGCCGTTACATTGGAATTGTTGCGGTAGTGGCTCGATGTGATTAAAGACATTCATTTTGCGGGAAATACTCATTCAGAAAACTTAGGGTCGGCATAACATATATGTGTGCCGACCCATAGATGTTAATTGTTAATCGGTTTGTTTATTCAATGCCTAAGTCGTGGACTATGCGCTGTATCTTGGCATCGGCCCAATCGTTCTTTGCATCGTAGGCGGCAGCGTCGGTGAGCGTGTCGTGCACTTCGATATAGAACTTGATTTTAGGCTCTGTGCCGCTGGGACGGATTGAAACTTTTGTTCCATCTTCGGTGAAGTATTGCAGCACATTGCTTGTAGCCGGCATATTGAGCTTGCTGACATTGCCGGTCTTGACATCTTTCTGCTCAAGAGAAAGGAAATCCTTGATGAGCACAACCGGGCTGCCGGCTATTTCCTTCTGCGGGTTCTCGCGGAAGTTCTTCATCATGTTTACAATCTCTTCGGCTCCCGACTTTCCGGGTCGCACGACCGAGATGCCGCGTTCTTTCGAATAGCCGTAAGTCATGTAGAGGTCAATGAGCATGTCGTTCATCGATTGTCCGCGGTCCTTGGCCCAGGCTGCAATTTCACACATCAATGGAATTGACGACACCGAGTCTTTATCTCGCACGAAGTCCTCGGGCAGGAAGCCATAGCTCTCCTCGCCACCGCCTAAATAGCGTGCGCTTGTACCTTCGAGCTCGCGCATTACCGATGCAATCCACTTGAAGCCGGTGTAGCAGTCATAGAGCTTGATGCCTTGTTTGCGGGCAATTTTGGCAATGCTCTCGCTGGTGACAATGGTCTTTACGATATAGTCGTTGTCGCGATCCAGTTTCCCCAGTTCGGCATTGCGTGTGATGAGGTAGTAGTGGAAAATGAGCTGAATCTGATTGCCGTTAACCAGGTCGTATTCTCCCTTGTTGTTCTTGAACACCACGCTGATGCGGTCGGCATCGGGGTCGCTGGCTAAGGCAATGTCGGCTTGCACCTCTTCGGCCTTGGCAATGGCCATCTCCATTGCGCTGCGGTTTTCGGGATTAGGAGAATCTACAGTGGGGAAATCACCGCTCATGACGTCCTGCTCTGGCACGTGGATGATGTTGTCGAAGCCCCAGCGCTTGATTGAACGTGGTATTATGTCACGCCCCACACCATGAATGGGTGTATAGACAATCTTGAGGTCGTGCTGGCGCTTGTCGATTTCAGGACTCAGCGAGAGCGTGTGAATTTGCTCAATGTACTGGCTGTCGATGTTTTCGCCTATGATTTCGATCAGGTCGGGGTTACCTTCAAACTTGATTTCGCGCACATCCTTAATCTTATTCACATGGTCGATGATGTTAACGTCGTGAGGCGAAACAACTTGTGCACCATCGTCCCAATAGGCCTTGTAGCCGTTATACTCTTTGGGGTTATGCGAAGCAGTGATGTTGACGCCGCTCTGGCAGCCAAGCAGCCTGATAGCGTAGGACACCTCGGGAGTGGGTCGTGGGCCTTCAAAAAGATACACCTTTATGCCGTTGGCTGAGAAGATGTTGGCCACCGTCTCGGCAAAGAGTCGGCTGTTGTTGCGCACGTCGTGCCCCACAACGACCTTAATCTGGTCAAGGTGTGCAAATGCTTCCTTCATATAGTTGGCTAAGCCTTGTGTTGCCGAGCCCACGGTGTAGATGTTCATGCGGTTGCTGCCGGCACCCATGATGCCTCGCAGTCCGCCGGTGCCGAATTCAAGGTCTTTGTAGAACGCCTCCACCAGTTCGGTCTTGTCGTCGCTCTCAAGCATGGCACGCACTTGCGCTTGAGTGTTGTCGTCGTAGCCCTCACGCAGCCACGATTGTGCCTTTTCTGTTACTTGTTGCAATAATTGTTGGTCGATCATAGTGATATAATGTTTGTAAATATTATTTGTCAAAAAATTTCTTCATTACCTCAATCATGGCAATGTGGTCGGCAACCGAAGCGGTTTCGCGAGCCGAGTGCATGGCGAGCAGAGGATTGCCCACGTCCACGCCCTCGATGTCGATTTGTCCGGTGAGGATGTTGCCTAACGTAGAACCTCCGGCCACATCGCTGTGATTAACGAAGTATTGGAATGGTTGGTCGGCTTCCTTGCACAGGCTTGCAAAGATGGCTGCCGAGTGAGCATCGCTCATATACTTGCAGTTGGCGTTAATCTTGATGCATGGTCCACCGCCCAGTGCCGGATGGTTGGTCGGGTCGTATTTAGAGGCGTAGTTGGGGTGGAAGGCATGTGCATTGTCGGCCGAAATCATGAACGACTTGGCGATGGCGCGGCAGAATGCGTCGTAGTTACCGCCCGCCGCCACGGTGAGTCGCAGCAGCAGGTTGGCCAGCACCGGTGAGCCAGCACCTTGCTTAGTGCCGCTGCCTGTCTCCTCGTTGTCGAAGATGGCAGTCACACAAGTTGCGCAGTCGTCGTGAGCCTCGGTGAGTGCCGTGATGCCGGCATGGACCATACTCAGGTCATCGAGGCGGCCACATGAAATGAACTCATTGTTCATGCCGAATGTGCATGCCGACTGAGTGTCGTATAGCATAAGGTCAAAATCGAGGATGTCGTTAATCTCAATGTCGAGTTCGCGAGCCACGAGCTTGAGTAGCATGTTCTCGCTCTCGAGCTTGTCGTTCACTTTTGCGATGATGGGGAGCATGTCGGTCTGTTTCGAGAGCTTGTTGCCATCGTTCACTGCGCGGTTAAAGTGTATGGCCAGGTGGGAAATGCACATCAGCGGTCGGTCTATTTTCAGCAGTCGTGTGGCAGGATGCAGGGCATCGCTGCCTTTGACGATCACGCGTCCGGCAATAGAGAGGGGTCGGTCAAACCATGTGTAGAGGATGGGGCCGCCATACACCTCGGTGTTGAGGCGCACGATACCGCCGTCGCTGTGCATCTCGGCATTAGGTTTTATGCGAAAGCAAGGCGAGTCGCTGTGGGCGGCAACGATTTTGAAGCCGGTTTCTTGTGGTGGAAGAGTGCCGATCTTGAATGCAAAGATTGCCGAGTCGTTTTTTGTGACATAGAATTTCTCGCCCGGTGTCCAGGTGATTTTGTCATCGAGCCGGCGCTCGGCGTATCCTGCTTGATTAAGAGTGTCTTTAATAGTTTTCACTGCCAGGAAATTACAAGGGCTTGCGTCCATAAACTTCAGCAGCGATTTGACATATGGATGAATGTTCGACATGTTGTTAATGTTTATGTTTGGTTAATATTGAATATCGTCAGTGGATGTGTATTTAATGTTGTGAAGTGCCCGAAGCACGTTGAGAAGCGTTTGCCCCCAGTAGTCGGTAAAGTTTTCGTAGCACAGGCCTAACATGTCGGCCTGGTCGCTGGTGGTGGCGTAGCGTATTGAACTGAGCACGTTGTAGAATTCCTGGTAAAGGTCGGCCAGATTTTCGGCAATGCTTGCAGCTATAGGCGTGTCGCTGTACTTCATGTCGGCAAGAAACACTTCGAGGTAAACATCGTCTTCGGCCAACAGCTGTGCCATGGCTTGCCGCACTTGGTCGTAGGTGCTTTCGTCGAGGGCCGGTGTGATTTCGGTGCCGGTCATGACATTCATGTCAAGGTCACTTGCACTGATATAGATGCGTGGTAATAATTTTGTCATGGTGGTGACAAATGCGCTGCATGTGGTGCCCTGCGAGGCTGTTTCCACCATTTGACAGTATTCGTTAATGAGTGCAATGAACGCTAATTCATTGGGGTGAAGTTTTGTTTCGTTGTCGGTCATAAAGAATTGTTTTCTTGAAAAGGCAAAGTTAAGCATTATTTTGCAAAAATACAAGCGCCAAGGCATCAAGCATAGGTTAACAATTAAATCTTGGTGTGACTAATTGCTTGTTTTGTAGAAAAGTCAAGATAAGTGAAACAAATATTTGAGTTGCATTTTGTCGTATCACCCGAAATTACTAAATTTGCAAAAAAAATTAAATCGATTTAATTTTCGCATGTCAATTTTGATGATTTTTAAGCTGCTGGGCTCTCTGGCGTTGCTCATGTTCGGTATGAAGTCGATGAGCGACAGTTTACAAAAGATGGCCGGCCCGCAATTACGTCATGTGCTTGGTGCCATGACCACCAATCGCTTTACCGGAGTTCTAACCGGAATGCTTGTAACAGCTTCAGTTCAGTCGAGCACGGCAACCACTGTGATGACCGTGTCGTTTGTCAATGCCGGGTTGTTGACTCTGGCTCAGGCAATATCGGTGATAATGGGTGCCAACATTGGAACCACGCTCACAGCATGGATCATGTCGGCCGGTTTTTCTTTCGATATAACAAATTGTGTCTTCCCTGCATTCCTCATTGGTATAGTGCTGATTTACATGAAGAAGTATCGGTTCGTCGGTGACTTCCTCTTTGGCTTAGCATTTCTGTTGCTTGGTTTGGGAACCCTGAGAATGACAGGTGTAGAGATGAATTTGGGCGAAAATCAGTCGGTGCTGAATTTCTTTTCTTCGTTTAATCCCGACTCGTTCGTAACCACCCTGACATTCCTGCTGCTTGGCGGTGTGCTCACGTTCTGCGTGCAGTCGTCGGCAGCTGTGATGGCAATAACGATGATATTGTGCTCCACGGGAGTGTTGCCTATATATCAAGGTATAGCATTGGTGTTAGGAGAAAATATCGGAACCACGATAACGTCTAATCTGGCAGCGCTCAGTGCTAATGCCCAGGCGCGCCGGGCGGCTTTGGCTCACCTGTTTTTCAATGTGTTCGGTGTGGTGTGGGTGCTGATAGTGTTCAAGCCGTTTGTGAATTTTGCCTGCTCGCTTGTGGGGCTCGATCCGTCGGCTTCGATGCAAAGCCCGGCACGACTGTCGTTTGCCCTGGCTGCATTCCACACGACATTCAATGTGACCAACACCATGATATTGATATGGTTCATTCCTCAAATCGAGCGCTTTGTGTGCTGGATTATAAAACCAAAGGTTGAGGCCGATGATGAGGAGTTCAAGCTGCGATACATTCAAGGCGGTATCATGCGCACGCCTGAAATCGCTGTGCTTCAAGCTCAGCGCGAGATTGGAGTGTATGGCGAGCAGACGCAGATGATGTTTGACTTAGTGCGCAATCTGCTCGACGAAACCGATAATTCAAAGTTTGAAAAGGACTATGACCATATAGCCAAGTTGGAAGACAAGTCCGACAAGATGGAGATGGAAATAGCACGCTACCTTGAGGAGGTGAGTAATGCTCACTTGAGCGATGACACCAAGGGAAAAATACGTGCCATGTTGCGCATGATTAGTGAAATAGAGAGTGTTGGCGACTCATGCTATAACCTGGCTCGCACCATCAAGCATCGCCACTCGTCCAAGGAGGATTTCACTCCCGAGCAATATGAAAATGTGAGAAAGATGATGGAACTCACCAACAGCGCCCTGACCGAGATGAATCGCTTGATGGATGATGAACGTGAAAATTTGACTATCGACCGTACCGAAGCCATAGAGCGCGACATCAATGCATTGCGCGACAGCTTGAAAAATGAGGCTATTCAGGATGTGGATCAAAAGAAATATTCTTATCGCATCAGCACGATGTACACCGATCTTATATGCGAGTGTGAGCGACTTGCCGACTACGTCCTCAACGTGGTGGAAGCGCGCCTGATGATACCTAAAATCTTGTAAAAGCTAACTGTATGGAGTTAAGAGGGTGTGTCGTAATTCTATTTCATAAGGCTTTGATTGAATTTTGAGATTACGTCACTGATATAGTGCATCTTCGAAGCACCTTTTAAGTCGCTGTCTCTCACCAAGCTGCGCACATCTTCGATGTTGCTTGCATGGTGTTAAAGAAATGGTCTCATCTTCGATGCGTCTGCGTTTTCAACGCTTTTTTTGAATTATGACACACCCCGTCTTATTGTTTCGAGTGGATGATTGTTTACTTGATGCTGTAGAGCAGCTTGGCTAATTTGATCGATGATGCCTCGGTGCTTGTGGTCATTGCCTCAACGGCCTTTTCCATGCGCGAGAGGCTCGGCTCGTT
>DGVT01000091.1 GCA_002395965.1 Porphyromonadaceae bacterium UBA4277 | reverse complement strand
TTTTTGAATTATGACACACCCCGACCCCGCCGTTGCGAGTTGTGTTACCTCACCCTGACGATGCGCGGCGGCTGGTCGGGCTGCAGGTAGAGCAGAAACGCCTGTACCTTGCTATGTCCCATGAGCATTATGTTCTCGGCATAGTCGGCCACTTGGTCATGATGCTTTTTGCGCTGCTCACCGAATTTATAGTCAATCACAATCATTGTGCCGTCGGGGCGGCGCACCACACGGTCGGGGCGGGTGGTCTTGACGTGTGCTGAGGCGATGCTGCGCTCGGTATATACAGCATTGTCGGCGGCATACCACTGTGCTGTCACGGGATTGGAGAACAGGTGGTCGAGCAATGCCTTGACCTGCTGCAAGTTCCAGTTTCCTTTTTCCTCGATGATGCCTCGTTTCACCCCGAATTGCAGTGCTCGCTCGGCATCGGCTTGATAGTCGATGCGGCTCAGCAGGTTGTGCAGGCGGATGCCTTCGTTCTGCTGGATGGTGGTGTCGTGCGGTAGCTTCACCTGCATGGCCGGTGAGCCGCCGGTGACAAAGTAGGCCGGCATGGCTTCATTCACTTCGATGGCTTTACCTTTATCTTTTTTCTTGGCTTTCTCTTGATCGTCGATGCGCTTGTGGATGGTGCGCGGATGTCCCAACTCCACATTCCTGACCTGGGCGTTTTCGCTTTGCTTGCCGGTGGCTCCGGTGAGGCGTGCCACCAGTTGCCCGATAGCTTCGCTGTCGGCAGATGCCGACTTTGACTTGTTGGGTTTGGGCAGAATGGTGAACATGTGCATTTCCTCACGAGGCCTTGTGAAGGCCACATAGGTCTTGTTAAGGTTGTCAATGAGCCTGTCGCCGGCAATGTGGTCGAGGAAGGAGGCAAAAAAGCCTTCGTCGTTGCATACCTGTGTGGCCTGTGCTCTGGGTATTGGCAGCAGTGGTGGCAGGCAACTCGGGTCATAGACTAAGCCCGGCACCTGTGTGAATAGTGTTTCGATGCCGGCTTGCGCCGTCCACTGCTCGCGTGGCATCCAATATAGTTTCTCCGACCTTGACGGCGAATTGATAAGCCAGTTTACGAAAGGTAATACCACACACTCAAATTCGAGTCCTTTAGATTTGTGTATGGTCATGATTCGGATAGCATCGTCGGTCGATGCCGAAGCCACCGTGAGTTTGTCTTTGCGCTGATCCCAATATCGCAGGAACTCGCGCACCGTGCCGCCTGCCGATTGTGCCTCGAATGTGGCAACGCAATCTTGCAGTGCCATGATGAATGTGGTCTCTTTTCTCATGGCATCGTCCATGATGACTCCGGTCACATGCTCGATGATGCTTGTGAGTGTGAGCATCTTGGTGCGCGGGTCGGGCAGTAATTTCAGCAACTGGTCGGCATATAAGTCCATGACTTGCGTGGGTGTCATGTCGGTATCGAGGGCAGTTTTTTCGAGACATTCGTTTAGGATGTCGCCGGCAGTCTTTTGCGGGTCGCGTTCTTCTTGTGCCATTTGTGCAATGAATTCGCTCAGTGCGCGAAACATGCGCTGGTCGTTGAGGCGGCGTTTATTGGTGTCACTTACCACGACATCGTCGTCGGTGCCGGTGGCGTCTTCTTCGTTGATTTTATATTGCACCAGGTCGATGAAGCGGAGCATGCTGATGATGCGTCGCACGGCAACCGAGTTGCTCAGCAGCATCGACTCGTCGCTGGTGATGCGTATGATGTGGTCGGCATCGGCCGTGAGATTATGACTCAGTATGCGTGCCACCACATCGGTGCCCTCATCGTTCTTGCTCACAAGGATGCCTATGTGCTTCCAGTCGTAGCGCTTGTGCAGCTCGAGCAAATAGTCGGGCAGCATGTCGAGCACTTGCTTGGCTGAGTAGAGAGGCTCGCCCTGGCCGTCGGTGGCGACGATGCGCACTAATCCTTCGGGATCTTTAATGTGCTTCTTCTGCTGGTAGTCGTTGTCGTCGTCATTGGGCATATAGGTCTTGCGCAATAACTTTGCAGTGAAGCTGTCGCTGCCCTTGGGCGCATAGTTCTCGATGATGGCTTTGAACAACGAGTTGTTGAAGTCGATGACTGCCGGCGTGCTGCGATAGTTGGTCTCGAGGGTGTCGTTCACAAGGCCGTCGTCGGTGAAGTCTTCGTTGATATAATCCCTGAAGATGCTCGGATCGGCATTGCGAAAGCGATAAATCGACTGCTTGGCGTCGCCGATGATCATGTTGAAGTTGTCGTGCGAGTGCGACAGGCTCTCATATAGCAGCGGCATGAAGTTCTCATACTGGTTAAGGCTCGTGTCTTGAAACTCGTCGATCATGTAGTGATTTACCTTGGTTCCCACTCGCTCATAGATGAATGGCACCACGTCTTTCAGGTCTTTCCCCTCGATGCGTTTTCCGTTTCGGCCCTTGTTCCGGCCCACGATGCGGCCAATCAGCTCGTTGGTGTCGGCAATCAGGATGGTGTTAGTGTCTTTGCGGTATTGTTCCAGCTTCTCGTCGATAACGCCGAGCAGTCCCAGCAGTCCAACGTTGCGCGCCATCTTGTTTAACAGCTGCCAGCGGTCGTAGGTAGTGACAACGTCGTGCACGAGTTGCATGATGTCGGCCGCAGCTTGAGCCGACGGCTCGTATTTGTCTTTGAATTTCTGGCTAAGGTTGGAGGCTGTGATGGCCCGCAATGCCTCGGTAGGTTTCTCGTCGGGACTCTGCATCTTGTCTTGGAGCAGGAAGCTGTAGAGTGGGCTTCTTTTATTGAGCTTTGACTCATCGATTCCGTGCTTTGTGAGCAGGTTGCGCATTGCACCGTTGAAGTCGTTGCGGTAACGCTCCTGATAGTAGTTGCTTGCCTTGATGAGCATCTGCTGGAAGTCCTGAATGCGCGACAGGTCGGTGATGCGAGTGCCGTCGTGTGTCGTGCTCGACAGATAGGCCCTCATCTCCTCCATGCGTGAGCGGAAGGTCTCAGCGTTGATTTGCTTGGCAAAATCGATGAGATTGCTGCTGGAATACAGATTCCAACGCTCACCCTGAGCTACGTTGTTCTTAATGAATGCTTTCACCCACGACTCGACGGTGGTGGCATTCTTCTTGCCGGCGGTGCGAGCCATGTCGTGCCCGAGCGACAGCAGGAAGCTGTGAACAGCGGCCATGACAGCAAATTCGGCATCAATCTGTATCTCATAGTTGTAGTCGCGATCCAGCTCGCGGGCAAAACAACGCAATATCGACTGGAAAAAAGAGTCGATAGTGCTCACAGTGAACTCTGAATAGTTGAACAATATGCTCATCAGTGCATCACCGGCAGCCTGCTGCATTCCATTCAGTGCCTCGGGGGTGCATCGCTGGGCAAAGTATTCATAGTAGTCAGACTGCTTTGCATCCTTTGCCAGCTTGTAAAGTTCTTTCACAATGCGGCTTTTCATCTCGTCGGTAGCCTTGTTGGTGAAAGTGATGGCGAGTATGTGCTTGTGATAGTTAGGTCGGTGGCGAAGCTCCAGCCTGCCATCTGCTCCGGCGCAGAATAGCAGTTGTTCGATATACAGCTTGGTGAGTGTGTAGGTCTTGCCCGACCCTGCCGAGGCTTTAATAACCAGCAGACCCTTATTAATAATGTGTCGTTCTTCCATGTGTGGTGCAAAAAATGGCGTGTTACTTGACCTTGAATCCTAATGCCTTGAGGTGTGCAGCCACAGCCTCACGTTTGTCGCCCTGAATGAGTATTTCCCCGTCGCGTGCCGAACCGCCCGCGCCGCACACCTGCTTCAGGTCGCGCGCCAGCATCTTGAGGGTGTCGTCGTCGCACTTCAAGTCGGTGACAATGGTGGCCTGCTTGCCATGGCGCCCCTTTTTGTCGATAATTACATGAACAGGGACGCCGCCCTGCTGCTCAGCCGCCGTGCGAGGGGCTGACTGCGGCGGTTCTTGTTGCTCTTGTTGTGTGGGGTTGATGCCAAAGGCTGCTCCCAACATGTCTTTCCAGTCTTGCATAAAATCAAAGATGTGCCACGTGACAAAGTGGACGTGTGAAAAAAAGTTGGTGTAAAGTTACGATAAAAGCCCCAAATGGCAAAGTTTTTGCAAGAAACGTCAAGAAAAATGTCGAAAAAATGCGGCCAATTAAAAAATAAGCCGTAATTTTGCCGAACGTTTTACTGAACAACATTTTTATCAACTTTTATTTACTACTAAAACTATGGCATACGTAATTACCGACAGCTGCATCGCATGCGGCACTTGCGCATCTGTTTGCCCCACCGGCGCAATCAGCGAGGGCGATATCTATAAGATTGATCCCGACACCTGCATCGACTGCGGAACATGTGCAGAGTCTTGCCCCAACGAGGCAATCGTTCCCGGTGAGTAATACTCATTGAGATATCGCACATTCACAACAAACGAACATGAAGGTTGTGGCCGGCTTGCCGGCTGCAACCTTTTTTGCTGGGTGGCCGGCAGCGGCACTTGGCTGTGCAGGGCACGAGAACTTTGCAAAAAAACTATAAAACACCGCTTAAACAAGCCTTAGTCTTATCAAATTATAGTAAATTTGCAAGTTAATAGCAGACAATTATAAACATTCAATAAAATGGCACAGAAAGAAGACGTCTTTAAGAAAATCGTATCGCACTGCAAGGAGTATGGCTTTGTGTTCCCGTCGAGTGAAATATATGACGGACTGGGAGCCGTGTATGACTATGGCCAGAATGGTGTGGAACTCAAGAATAACATCAAGCGTTACTGGTGGGAAGCCATGACATTGCTTCACGAGAACATCGTGGGCCTCGACTCGGCAGTGTTTATGCACCCCACGATATGGAAGGCATCGGGACACGTAGATGCTTTCAACGACCCGCTGATTGACAACCGCGACAGCAAGAAGCGCTACCGTGCCGACGTGCTCATCGAGGACGAGCTGGCCAAAATGGACGAGAAAATCAACAAGGAGGTAGCCAAGGCCGCCAAGCGCTTCGGCGACGCCTTCGACGAGGCAATGTTCCGCCAGACCAATCCACGCGTGCTCGAGCATCAGGCTAAGCGCGATGCGCTGCATGCACGATTTGAGAAGGCGATGAACGATAACGACCTTGCCGAGCTCAAGCAGATAATCCTTGACCAGGGAATAGTGTGCCCCATCTCGGGAACCCGCAACTGGACCGACGTGCGCCAGTTCAACCTCATGTTCAAGACCCAGATGGGTAGCAGCAGCGACTCTACGATGGACGTCTATCTGCGCCCCGAAACGGCACAGGGCATCTTTGTCAACTTCCTTAACGTGCAGAAGACGGGCCGCATGCGCATCCCCTTCGGCATTGCACAGATAGGCAAGGCATTCCGTAACGAGATTGTGGCCCGCCAGTTTATCTTCCGCATGCGCGAGTTTGAGCAGATGGA
>DGVT01000114.1:3344-9282 GCA_002395965.1 Porphyromonadaceae bacterium UBA4277 | reverse complement strand
CTCCTTGTAGTTCTCAACCTTTGCCTTGCTGGCGTTATAGACCACGAAGTCGGGCTCCTGAGCCAGCTCCTCGTCGCTTGTGGGGCGGATGAACATATTCTTCACAAAGTGTGCCTGCCAAGCCACCTCCATGATGAAGCGCACCTTCATGCGGGTGTCCTTGTTGGTTCCGCAGAAGCCGTCCACCACATAGAGCTTCTTGTTGCACAGCTCCTTGCGGGCGATTTCCTTAACAGCTGCCCAGGTCTGCTCCGAGGCACGCTTGTTGTCGTTCTTATAGCCTTCGCTGGTCCACCACACGGTGTCGTGCGATGTAGCGTCGTCAACGATAAATTTGTCTTTAGGTGAGCGGCCGGTATATACGCCTGTCATCACGTTCACGGCACCAAGCTCGGTGAGAACGCCCTTGTCGTAGCCTTCCAGGCCGTCTTTCATTTCCTCTTCAAACAGCACCTCGTAGGAGGGGTTGTAGAGCACCTCGGTAGTTCCGGTAATACCGTACTTTTTCTCCAGAATAGACTTGTCGAATGTTGCCATTGTTAATTCTGCTTTTTATTTGATGTTATTAAAAATTTCCCTTCGTGTGCTGTGGCAGTGCACAGCCATTAAATTAGAGTGCAAAGGTACAGATATTTTCCTTTAGCAGCGCCATTAAATTAAGGAAAAAATTCCTTAATTGCCGTAAATTATACATTTTTAAGGAAACAGCAATTTTTTTGGCGGCTTCCAAGCAAAATAATCGAAGATTGTTGAAGTCGCTTGTCATTCAGCGCTCGGGGCGATGCTGAAACCCCTGCCTGGTAATCTGTCACAAGCAGCATAATTGCATGTTACTATCGGTTCAAAAGCACTTCTATGGTTCGCTAATGTTGACGCGAGTCGGCTAAAATGGGTCTTTTCCCACACATAAATGGCAAACGACACTTTGGCTCAGAGGTCGTGGTTGAGGTCGATGGTCATTTGCTCGCGGGCGAGCATGGTTGACTTGAACACTTCGCGAGCTTGGTCGAGCAGCGGCTGTTCGTCGGTGTATCGGCTGGAGAAGTGGCCCAGGATGAGGTTTTTCACACCCGCCTCGTGAGCGATGGTAGCCGCCTCGCGGGCAGTGCTGTGGTAGCGGTTGCGTGCCTGGCGGGCGCAGTCGTCGCCGTAGGTGGCTTCGTGATAGAGCCAGTCCACACCCTCCACGGCACGGCGCACACGGGCGCTGGGCATGGTGTCGCTGCAGTAGGCATAGCTGCGGCATGGCTCGGGTGGCAAGGTGAGCTGGGCGTTGGGGATGACGACCCCCTCGGGGGTGACGTAGTCTTCGCCCTGTCGCAACGAGTTGTAGAAATATCGTGGCACATTGTGGGCTGTGACAGCCTCGGGGCAAATGTGCCGCAGCTTCGGCTTTTCGTCGAAGCGGAACCCCACACACGGCACCCGGTGCCTTAGCGGGAATGTGCGCACAGTGATGGCGTCGTCCTCATAGATGGTCTCGGAACGTGTGCCGATGACGTTGAACTCGAGGTTAAACGTGCGTTCGCGCGAGAAATAGTTGATCCAGTCTTCAAACAGCCGTTTGCCGTCGGCAAAGGTGTGCACGGTCAGGGTGCCGGTTTTCCCCAGTAGTGACAACGTGGAAAGCAGCCCGGGCAAGCCGAAGCAGTGGTCGCCGTGCAGGTGGCTGATGAAGATGTGGTTAAGCCTCGAGAACTTGAGCCTGAGGCGGCGCATCTCGAGTTGGGCACCCTCGCCGCAGTCAATCATCATCAGGCGGTCGCGCACGTTGAGCACCTGGCTCGAGGGCAGGTGTCGCAGCGTGCTCGTGGCCGAGCCGCATCCTAATATATTAAGGTCAAGTCGCGTCATAGCAGTGGCAAAATTACTACTAATTATTGCGTGACGGCGAAATTGTTACACATTTTAACAAAAAGGAATTGAAAAAAAGTTGCAAAATTTCTTAAAATCCCCGAGCCGTGTCGTTCAATTCTCTAAAAATGCGCAACAGAGCAGCAATTTATTGAAATATTTCTTTAATATCTCGAAATTAATCGCTTATTTTGCAGCCTGATTTTGAAACAAGATTATTCAATTTAATAACTAAAATTTAGAAGATTATGTCTGAAATTGCTGAAAAAGTGAAATCGATTATCGTTGACAAGCTGGGAGTAAGTGAAGATCAAGTTACAGCCGAGGCAACGTTTGCACAGGACCTTGGTGCTGATTCTCTCGACACCGTAGAGCTCATCATGGAACTTGAACACGAATTTGAAGTTAAGATTCCCGAGACTGAGTCGGACAAGATTCAGACTGTTGGCGATGCCATCAAGTTCATTGAGGACGCAAAGGCTAACTAAACACACACATTATTACTCACCCTTGATGCGGGTGCCAGTGCTGTCTGGCTCCCACTCGCGAGGATGAGTATTTTTTTATGGCTAATAATTCTCCACAATAATATATATATTCTATTATGGAACTTAAGAGAGTTGTGGTAACCGGTCTTGGAGCCATCACTCCTCTGGGTAACGACGTTGAAACCACATGGAACAACGCCGTTAACGGTGTGAGCGGTGCAGGACCCATCACACATTTCAACGCCGAGTTGTTCAAGACCCAGTTTGCCTGTGAGGTAAAAGACTTCGACATGAAAATGGGTATGCTCAATCCCGACGACCGTGCCGAGTATAAGGACATGCGCCGCATGGACCTCTATTCACAATATGCCCTGGCCGCTGCCAAGCAAGCCATTGCCGACAGCCGCCTGATGGACGAAGGTATCGACCGCGACGACGTGGGCGTGATCTTTGCCTCGGGCATTGGCGGCCTTCACACATTTGAGGTAGAGGCCGGCAACTATGCCAAGAACGAGGCCGACGGTCCGCGCTACAGCCCCTTCTTCATCCCCACGATGATTGCCGACATCGCTGCCGGCCACATCTCGATGAAGTATGGCCTGCGTGGTCCCAACTTCGGTGTGGTGTCGGCTTGCGCCACTTCGACCAACGCCATGATCGATGCTTTCAACTATGTGCGTCTGGGCAAGGCTTGTGCCATCGTCACCGGTGGCTCGGAAGCTCCTATCTTCCCGGCCGGCGTGGGAGGCTTCAACACGATGCGTGCTCTCTCGACCCGCAACGACGACCCGAAGACCGCGTCGCGTCCGTTCAGCGCATCGCGCGACGGCTTCGTGATTGGCGAGGGTGCCGTGTGCCTCATCTTTGAAGAACTGGAGCATGCCTTGGCTCGCGGAGCCAAGATCTACGGCGAGGTGATAGGTGGCGGCATGAGTGCCGATGCCTACCACATCACTGCCACTCACCCCGAGGGACTCGGTGCTCGCCTGGTGATGCAGCGTGCCATTGAGGATGCCGGCATCAAGCCCGAAGACATCGACTACATCAACGTGCACGGCACATCCACCCCGGTGGGCGACCCCAGTGAGGCAAAGGCCATCAAAGACGTCTTTGGCGAGCACGCCTACAAGATGAACATCAGCTCCACAAAGTCGATGACCGGACACATGCTGGGCGCTACTGGTGCCATGGAGGCATTGTTCTGTCTGATGGCTTGCCAAAATGGTATCATCCCGCCAACTATCAACCATGCCGACGGCGACGAGGATGAAACTGTTGACTACAAGATGAACTTCACATTCAACAAAGCGCAGAAGCGCGAAGTGAACATTGCACTGTCTAACACTTTCGGGTTCGGCGGGCACAATGCAAGCATTATTGTCAAGAAGTACAATGGATAATACCGGTGCATAACGCAGTGTCGCACTACACAATGGTGTTATCTAATGTCATATCACTCATAAAGCTCCTTTTCATCAAGGATAAGGAGCTTTATGTTTTTATACGAAAAATAACCGGCTATTACCCGAAAAACATAGATCTGTATCGCCTGGCATTTGTGCACCGCAGCAAGCCGGTGAAGCGCCCCGACGGACAGTGGGCCAACAACGAGCGTCTGGAATACCTGGGCGATGCCGTGCTCGACACGGTGGTTGCCGACTACCTGTATAGCACCTTCCCCGACAAGCATGAGGGCTTCTTGACGAGCACCCGCGCCAAGATTGTGCAACGCGAGAGCCTGAACCGCGTGGGAAACACCTTGCACATCGATGCGCATGTGAGGGCATCGTCGCACTCGTCGTCGCACAATAGCTACATCTGTGGCAATGCCGTCGAAGCCATGGTGGGTGCTTTCTATATCGACCACGGCTATAAGCGTGCCCGCAGGTTCATTATCGATCGCATCATCAAGCAGCACTTCGACATCAACGACCTGGTGAGCAGCGAGACAAACTTCAAGTCGCGCCTAATCGAGTGGACTCAGAAACATCGCATCACCATCGAGTTTGCACTCATCGACACACTGGCCGATGCCGATAATAACCCCATTTTCAAGACTGCCATCATGCTGGGCGACACCTTTGCCGCCGATGGCACCGGCTACAGCAAGAAAGAGTCGCATCAGGCAGCAAGCAAAAAAGCCCTGGAACGACTCAATGCCGACCGAAATTTCAAGCAGCAAATCCTTTCCACGGCCACAGCTTAACGTGAATTCGGCGAGCCTAAGTCGCTGTAACAAAGCTATTCTTTTTTTTCGCTTAGCCCCATTGCCATTTTTTGGGGAGGCTTCTGCCGTTTTTTGTAGATTACCGACTTGCCTCAACCTTTTATCGGGTGAGCCGAATTGAAGAGTAAAGACAACTTTGACTGGAATGGTCAGCTCGCCTGATTTCTTGTTGCTGTTTGCAACCTATTGTTTAGTTAGTCGTGCAAACTCGGCCTTAGCGGCTCGCATGTCTTCAAGAAACTCGGCATTGGAGTGGAGCATAGCCATATATATGCCTGCTGCTGCGGTGCCGGCATCCACGTCGCTTTGCCAGTGGGCACCCACGATCACGCGGTTTTCGCAATATTCCTGTGCGAGTGCGAACACCTGGTTTCGCACGGCGGGATTAACCTCGGCCAGCACCATGGCGGTGAGCCAGCCGCGTATGGTGTGTCCCGACGGGTAGGAATAGCTCGTTTCGGGAAACACCTCGCCGCTGCCGGTGGGCTCCTTGTAGCGCAGGCACGGCCGCTGCCGCTTGTAATACCGCTTGATGCGCCCCATGGCCACTTCGCCCGTTACGAGGGTGCTCTCGAGAAGGAAGTAGAGCGCAGGCGTGGTCTCGTTAGAGATGGTCATCCCATAAGGCTCGGAGAAATAAGTCGTCACCATCGAAATGTTATAGCCTGAATGGGCTGCGGCAAGTCGGCCGCGTTCGGTGTGCCGCATGGCCTTGCCGGCCATGTACTTGTTCATGTCGCGGGCAAAGTCCATGCTGGTGCTGTCGGGCGGCCCCGGAAGGATGACGGTGAGGTCGGGCATCTGCGAGTCGGTGAAATAGATCGTATAGGCACCGGCCTGGTCGAGAGTGCCTAATAAGATGAGCAATATTAATAATGTTCGTTTCATCGTGATGAGAGTTGCTATTTCTTGTGTTTAGTCGGTCTGTGTGCCGAGGCCGGGCGCAACCTGAGCACCTGCACCGAGCGTGCGGGCAAGTACAGCTTGAGCCAGCCCAGATGTGATGCTGCATACAGCTCATCATGCTGTGTGAGGTGCTTCACCGCCTCATCGATGTTGCCAAAGCCGCCATAGCGCTCACTGTCGCTGTCCATCACGCCGTCGTATTCGCCTTCGGGTGCCAGCAGCCCATAGTCGGCAAACGACTTGACGGGGTTGAAATTGAACACCATCACCAGGTTGCCGCGCATGAATGCCAGCACCTGGTCGTCGTCTTTGTCCCACAGCTTGCGTATGGGCAGTGCCTGAAAATTGTTGATGCCGCCTATGAGGTGCATCACATCGTGGTCCCAGTTGTTAAGGTACTTATACTTGAGGTCGTCACGATCCACCAGGTCCCACTGGCGACGGGCATACTTGTAGCTCCAGC
>DGVT01000114.1:3073-3283 GCA_002395965.1 Porphyromonadaceae bacterium UBA4277 | reverse complement strand
CTCCAGCCGTTGCCTTCGCGCGGGAAGTCGATCCACTCGGGATGTCCCCACTCGTTGCCCATGAAGTTGAGGTAGCCGCCATTGATAGTGGCAGCCGTCACCAGCCTGATCATCTTGTGCAATGCCATGCCGCGTGCCACAGTGCCGTCGTTGTCGCCCACCATCATGTGCCAGTACATTTCCTTGTCAATGAGGCGGAAGATGATGGTC
>DGVT01000114.1:0-3003 GCA_002395965.1 Porphyromonadaceae bacterium UBA4277 | reverse complement strand
TCGCCCACCAGGGCCTGGTCGTGGCTCTCGGCATAGCTGATGGTCTTCTCGTCGGCACGGCGGTTGGTGAGCTCCCAGATGATCGACGATGGTTTCCAGTCTTCGTCTTTATGCTCCTTGATGGTCTTGATCCAGTAGTCGGGTATGCCCATCGCCATGCGATAGTCGAAGCCTATGCCTCCGTCCTTGAACGGGCGTGCGAGCCCGGGCATTCCGCTCATCTCCTCGGCTATGGTGATGGCATGGGGATTGACCTGATGGATGAGCACGTTGGCAAGGGTGAGATAGGTGATGGCATTGGTGTCCTCGCCGCCGTTGTAGTAGTCGTCGTAGGAGCCGAAGGCCTGTCCCAGCCCGTGATTATAATATAGCATCGATGTCACGCCGTCGAAGCGGAAGCCGTCGAAGCCATACTGCTCGAGCCAGAACTTGCAGTTGCTCAGCAGGAAGTTAAGCACGTCGTTCTTGCCATAGTCGAAGCACAGCGAGTCCCAGGCCGGGTGCTCGCGCCTGCCGTCGCCATAGAAGTACTGGTCGGGCGAGCCGTCGAAGCGTCCTAATCCTTCCACCTCGTTTTTCACGGCGTGGCTGTGTACGATGTCCATGATCACGGCTATACCGGCCGCGTGGGCGTCGTCGATGAGGTGGCGCAGCTCATCGGGAGTGCCGAAGCGGCTCGATGCAGCATAGAAGCTCGACACATGATAGCCAAACGACCCATAGTAGGGATGCTCCTGGATGGCCATGATTTGTATGGCATTATAGCCGCCCTCGATCACGCGTGGCAGCACGTTGAGCCTGAATTCCTCGTAGGTGCCCACAGCCTCTTTGTTCTGTGCCATGCCTATGTGGCATTCATAGATGAGCAGCGGCGACACATTGGGCACGAAGTCGTGCACTTTCATCTCATAAGGCTCGGCCGGAGCCCACACCTGTGCCGAGAAAATCTTCGTCTGCTCGTCCTGCACCACGCGTGTGGCATAGGCTGGGATGCGCTCGCCGCAGCCGCCATTCCAGTGCACCATGAGCTTGAACAGGTCGCCGTGGGCCATGGCGTGCTCGGGCAGCTTGAGCTCCCAGTTGCCGTTGCCCACAGGCTTCATGTGATAAGGTGCACACTCGCGCCAGCCGTTGAACTGGCCTATGACAAAGATGTCGGTGGCATTAGGCGCCCATTCGCGCAGCACCCAGCCCTGGGCGGTGTGGTGCAGCCCGTAGTAGTTATAGGCATTGGCAAAGTCGCTCAACCGACCACTGCAGCCCGTGAGTTCATCGATCTTGCGCAGTGCATCATTGTGGCGGCCAACTATGGCCTGCTCATAGGGCTCAAGCCACGGATCATCTTTTATTATAGCAAGTTGTTGCTTCTTTCGTTTTGTTGCCATTTCCTTTTGCAATACTATACTGATAATATATCGCAAAAATAGGCATTTTCAAACTCTCATGCAAATCGCAGCGCCATTAAAATGCATGATTTTCATCACATATTTTGAATTGCGGTTGATTTTTATTACTTTTGCAGGTCAAACAATAGGTTTTACTAACTTCTATGACGCAGAAATTCGCAATTTGTTAACTCTAAAATTATTAATGATATGAGACTTGAAGGAAGACGCGAGAGTAGTAATGTGGAGGATCGCCGCGGAATGTCGGGCGGAGCAAAAGCCGGCATCGGAGGCATCGGAGCCATTATCATTGCACTGATTATTTCGTTTTTAGGTGGCGGCGACTTGAGCTCGGTGCTGCAAAACGTGGGAGAAATGGGTGGAGCCATGGGCGGCGGACAAGTAGCCCAGCAGCGTGAGTTCACGCCCGAAGAGCAGGAATTGGCCGCCTTCAGCAAGAAAATCCTTGCTGGTACCGAAGACGTGTGGGCACAGATTTTCCAAGAGAATGGCTTAGGCCAGTATAAGAACCCCACCATGGTGCTCTATACCGGCAGCACCAACACCGGTTGCGGAACCGGCAGCGCACAGATGGGCCCGTTCTACTGCTCGGCCGACCAGTGCCTTTATATCGACCTGTCGTTCTTCTCGAGCATGAAACAGCAGTTGGGTGCCGACGGCGACTTTGCCTATGCCTATGTGATTGCCCACGAGGTGGGGCACCATGTGGAATACCTGCTTGGCACGCTCAACAAGGCGCACCAGCAGATGTCGCGCATGAGCGACAAGGATGCCAATCGCGTGAGCGTCCGCCTGGAGCTGCTGGCCGACTTCTATGCCGGCGTGTGGGCTAACCGCGACAACCGCATGTTCAACTCACTCGAGCAGGGCGACCTGGAGAAGGCCATCAGGTGTGCACAGGTCATCGGCGACGACTACCTGCAAAAGAAAGCTCAGGGCTATGACATCCCCGAGAGCTTCACACACGGCACCAGTGCACAGCGCATGAGGTGGCTGAAACTGGGACTCGACACGGGCGACATTCGCTATGGCAACACATTCCAGAAGAGCGATGCAGAACTCTAATTATAAACACATAATATTCTGTTACAAAAAATGAGACTTATTATTGAACCTGATTATGAGAAAGTTTCGAGCTGGGCAGCAAACTATGTGGCCAGCCGCATCAATGAAGCACACCCCACGGCCGAGCACCCCTTTGTGCTGGGATGCCCCACAGGCAGTTCGCCGTTAGGAATGTACAAGAAACTGATTGAGCTCAACAAAGCCGGAAAGGTGAGCTTTGAGAATGTGGTGACATTTAACATGGACGAGTACTGCGGCATACCCGAGGATCACCCCGAGAGCTACCNNNNGTGGAACAACTTCTTCAGCCACATCAACATAAAACCCGAGAACGTCAACATCCTCAATGGTAACGCCCCCGACCTGGAGAAAGAATGTGCCGATTATGAGGCCCGCATCGAGGCCGCAGGCGGCATCGACCTGTTTATGGGCGGCGTGGGTCCCGACGGACACATCGCCTTTAACGAGCCGGGCTCGTCGCTCACATCACTCACGCGGCAGAAAACGCTCACTCAAGACACCATCATCGCCA
>DGVT01000105.1 GCA_002395965.1 Porphyromonadaceae bacterium UBA4277 | reverse complement strand
ACCTGTTCACCATGTTCATGTTCTATGAAGTGGCTCTAATCCCGATGTACTTGCTTATCGGCGTTTGGGGCAGCGGCAACAAGAATTATAGTGCCATGAAGCTCACCCTGATGCTCATGGGTGGCTCGGCCTTCCTGATGTTGGGAATCATCGGTATTTATTTCCACTCGAGTGCCGATGGGCAGTGGACAATGAATATTCTTGAGATAGCAAAGAACAATGCCATTCCCCATCAGTGGCAATTATGGCTCTTCCCTCTCACATTCATCGGCTTTGGCGTGCTTGGCGCTATGTTCCCGTTCCACACTTGGTCGCCCGATGGTCACGCATCGGCGCCCACAGCCGTGTCGATGCTCCACGCCGGCGTGCTGATGAAGCTCGGAGGCTACGGCTGTTTCCGCATCGCCATCTATCTGATGCCATTTGCAGCCAACGAGCTGGGATGGATTTTCCTCACGCTCACCGGCATCAGCATCGTGTATGGTGCATTCAGCGCATGTGTGCAGACCGACCTCAAGTATATCAATGCCTACTCGTCGGTTAGCCACTGCGGTATGGTGCTATTTGCAATTCTAATGTTCAACACCACAGCAATGACCGGTGCCGTGCTGCAGATGCTCTCGCATGGTCTGATGACAGCTTTGTTCTTTGCCCTGATTGGTATGATCTATGGTCGCACCCACACTCGCGACATTCGCGACATGGGCGGCATGATGCAGATCATGCCCTACCTGGGCGTGGGCTATGTGATTGCCGGTTTGGCATCGTTGGGTCTGCCAGGACTGAGCGGCTTCGTGGCCGAGATGACAATCTTTGTCGGCTCGTATATGCACACCGATGTCTTCCACCGCGTGCTCACCATTGCAGCCACTTGCTCAATCGTCATCACAGCAGTGTACATTCTGCGAGTGGTGGGCAAGTTGCTCTTTGGGGCTGTGCAAAACGAGCATCACCGCGAGCTCACCGACGCCAGCTGGGAAGAGCGCCTGTCAACAGCCACACTCATCATAGCCGTGGCGGTAATAGGATGTTTCCCCAACTTCTTCGTGAACATCATCAGCGATAGCTTCCTGCCCATTGTCGGAGCCCTGGAAAATGCAGCCCACGCTGCCGGAGTAATGTAATAAAAGTGTTGAATCCTATATAAAAAGAAAATTGATATGGATTATTCTCAATTCTTGATGATGCCGCAAGAAATCGGCCTGTTGCTTGTATTCTTGTTAGTGTTCATTTACGACACTTTTATGCCGCAACGCTCACAGCGATATCTGCCCATCTTCACGACAATTCTGTTTGCTATATACAGCGTCTTCAGCTTCATTCCCTGCCAGATGGGCGAGCTCTTCGGCGGAATGATGGAAACCAACCCCGCCACATGGGTGATGAAGTGCATACTCAACATCGGTGTGTTCATCGTTTTCCTTCAAGCCATCAAATGGACTAATGACGACTTTGTGAGCGTGAGGCGCGGCGAGTTCTACGAGCTGATACTGCTCACGCTGTTCGGCATGTTCCTGATGATCTCGGCCCGCCACTTCCTGCTCTTCGTTATCGGTCTGGAAACGGCATCGTTGCCCATTGCTGCACTTGCCGCATTTGAGAAGCGCCACTACGAGAGTCACGAGGCAGCTGCCAAATACATCTTCACGGCAATCTTCTCGAGTGCAATATTCATGCTTGGCATCTCGTTTGTCTATGGCATGAGCGGTTCGCTCTACTTCAACGACATTGCCACCAAGCTAATCGGCAACAACAGCATCCTGCTTTTTGCAGCTGTAGCCTTTGTCATTGCCGGTGTTGGTTACAAGCTGTCGCTTGTTCCCTTCCACCAGTGGACTGCCGACGTGTACCAAGGTGCCCCCACTGCCGTAACGAGCTATCTGTCGGTCATCAGCAAGGGAGCAGCCGCCTTTGCATTCCTCATCATCCTTGTGCAAGTCTTCGGCTCTGCCTACCATCAGGTGTGGCAATGGATGCTCTATGCAATCATCATCCTCACCATCACCATTGGCAACCTGTTTGCCATCAGGCAGCGCAACCTGAAGCGTTTCCTCGCCTTCTCGTCGATCTCGCAAGCGGGTTACATCATGCTTGGCGTGATTGCAGCCAATAGCGTCGGGATGGCATCGATGATCTACTACATTCTGGTTTACATCTTCTCTAATCTTGCTGCATTCGGTGTGATAGCAGCCATCGAGCGCCAGTCGGGAAAAGTCACTATCGACGACTATAACGGCCTGTTCAAGACCAACCCCTGGATGGCATTCACCATGATGCTCGCCATGTTCTCACTGGGTGGCATACCGCCATTTGCAGGCTTCTTCAGCAAGTTCTTCATCTTTGTGGGAGCAGCCAGCACAGGAAGCGTTGCAATCTACGTGCTCGTGTTCATTGCACTGGTAAACACCATTATCTCGCTCTACTACTATCTGCTCGTGGTCAAGGCTATGTTCATCCGCCAGGACGACTGCGTCATCCCCTATATCGACAGTCACTGGACCGAAGAAATCGCTATGACAGTGTGTGTGATGGGCATCATAGCAGTGGGTATTGCAAGTAGTGTTTACACATTCATGTCACAGATTAGCGAAAGCGTGAGCCACATTTTCACCCTCGTGTGAAAATTCCTGTAGCACACACACATAACTACCGACATTTTAAGCAGCATGGCTGCCCCTCGCCGGGCAGCCATGCTTTTTGGCAGAGCACTCAAATTCCAACCGATGTTGACAGATGATTATTGGCTGTCCGGCAAAAGTGAATACCAGATGCAGGAAAACGATTCAGGCAAGTCTCCCGACTTGCACAAGTGCACTAAGCCCCCCCGACAAGTCAAGCGACTACTATCTTTTGGCATTCACGGTATTGTGACAACCTCGAATAGCTTTACCTGGCACTAATGGTTTTCATATAAGAGTCAATATTTTTCGGCCATAACGAGTGTGGTTTTTCGTGCACAATGTGTGGTTTTTTGTGCATTAGGTGTGGACTTTTGCTACAATGCATAAAAGTCCACACTTGTTTTTTTGACGGTGAACAGCGCAACTTCTAAATTTGTAATGATATTTATTCTTTTCATAGTACATTATTCACAATAAAAAAACTATATGTTATGAAAAAGTATTTACTCCTGATTTTAGCAGTATTAGTGCTGTCGATGTTTCCTGTCAGTGTCAAGGCACTGCCTTTTGTGCCTACGAGCAGTCCCACCACCAAGCCCGTTCACTGGTATTATCTGAAGGTGAACAACAGTAAATATGTTTACCAAGATATTGATTTTACGGGTATGTCCGATTCCGACATTAGTGTCAGTTCGTCTTATTCCAATGAAGATAAATACCTATGGTGCTTTGTAGGTAATGCGTCAACAGGCTATAAGATTTACAACCGCTCGGTTCAGTCCTATCTGTGTTATGGCAACCTTTTTAACAATTCCGATGAGTTCTCGGCCGATTATTGCGAGGTCGGTTCCGGTAACAACTTTTACATCTATTTCAAATTTACACCTTGGGGCTCTTCCGATATTTATAAGAATTATCTTTGCTATAGCAATAGTGAAGGCTTTTATACCACTATGGGAAAAGAAAACACCTATTATACCGTTGTCGAGGCATTTGTAGAGGAAGAAGTGCAGGTGACCGAACAGCCGGTCATTGATTTTGACATACATGAAACAGAGTGCATCATTTCGGCCACCGGTGCCGGTGAAGTGCGCCTTTACGTTAATGATAGTAGGGTTGATAACCCTTGCTCTATAGAACGCACCGCGCAGGACCAGTCGGTAACGGTCACGGCCACGGCCCAAGAATCAGGTAAAGAAATGAGCAGTGTTACAACGCAGTTGGTGATTCCCGCCCTTGAGACTCCGGGGCCTGATCCACAAGACGGAATAACCCTCACACCCTATTCGTTTAACATACCTAATAACGAGCTTGACAATTACGACAACGAAGGTTTTGCCAAACTGTTTGACAAGGACAAAAGCACAAAATGGTGTGTTGTGAACAGCTCAGGTGAATGGCAGACCATCTGGGTCGATTTCACGAGCAACAAGCCACTCATTCCTTCGGGCTACATCTTGACAACAGGAAATGACACCTATAGATACAGCGGTCGCAACCCCAAAAAGTGGAGAATCTATGCCAAGGTCAATAACAACGACCTGTGGACGCCCATTGTCGAGGTCGAGGACGGTGAAGCCGCAGGATTAGGCCGATCAAATACCACCGACTATAGTTTCAACATCAAAGGTGTCAACACTAAGTATCAATACTTCCGTTTCGAGGTTAGCGAGATACGTGGTAAGGACGGTTGGGATTCCAACAACTATGTTTTCCAACTTGCCGAATTTCAATTCATCGAAAAGACTGCGGCAACTGTTACAGGCGATGTGGATGGCAGCGGCATGGTGGATGTTGACGACGTGAATGCATTGATCAACATTATTCTCCAGCTCAAGCCAGCAAGTGCCTATCCCGGCAACGCCGACCTTACCGGCGACGGCATTGTGGATGTTGACGACGTGAACGCGCTCATCAACATCATCCTCGGTCAGGAATGATATCGCAAACCCTGCATGGCATGCAGGGTGCAAAGTAGGGGCGCAGGCCGTCGGCCTGCGCCCCTGCTTTGTATAGTCACGGTCATGTCGCCGGCTTGCGACGCGATTGGACACTTCACACAAATCAGGATCTGTTAAATCTTTGCAATCGGCAACATCAGCCCGGCACCGCGGCACATCACGATTGCTCGGCCGGTTGAGTGGAGTTTTTCATCAGGTGCTTGCGCAGTTTGCTGCACATGGGAATGAAAATAATCACCGACACCATTCCAGCAATCAAAGCGCAAGTAACGGGGACTATCAGGCTGAAAACCATATCAACCTTGTCCTTGGCAATGACTATTGAGAACCACTTGATTCCCTGACGGCGCAACACTACAAAGACGGCTCGCGATGCCTTGGCCATGTATTTTGGGCCGATGCGTTTTACCAGTTGCCGTCCCAGCCACCCCCCTACGCTCTTCATCTTCTGCAACAGCGGGTACTTGCCCAGCATTAACCCCGAGCTCTCAATGGCCACGACCTTCTGCACCGACTTGACCTCATCGGCATGTTCGTCGTCGGCCGTACCGTACAACAGGAGTATGCGCTGCATAGCCATGTAGAGGCATGCTTGAAAGAATGCTATATCGATAGCACAGGCAATCACAATTCCCAGGATGCTCTCAGGGAAGCAGGTGAAGAACGACATGAGAAACACCATCGAGCCGAAAGATAATTTTATCGACTTGTACTGTTGTTGCTTCTGCTTGTCGGTGAGAACGCTCGACAATGACGTTTCCATCGCCTGGGCATACACTTCATCCACATTGTCACGATAGAAGCGGCGCACCACCTTGCGGGTGTATTTTTCTTTGTCGAGACGCACCACGTTGATTTTCAGCACGAGCGACAGCAGCCACGCGTACTTATTCAGGCAGTAGGCAATCAGTTGTTTTATCTTGTCGAGCAAAGCTATGAGTTTTTTAAGTTAGTAATGCCTAAATAGTCCAAAATTGGCATAGTCGCACATTCCCGGCGGCGTGATGGACAAAACCATGCCGCAACTATGCCTCACAAAAGTAGAAAAATTTTCTCAAAGTTGAGTGCATTTTTCAATAATAATGTTAAATGCGCAAAGTTTTATGGTGATATGAAATATCAAATTGATTAATATTGAGCGCATTTGAAATAAATGAGACCAAAGCACCGGCCATACATATGCAAAACATAACATTTTGATTACCTATATTGGCTACCGGCCATTGTTCACCAATTCAAAGGGCAATCTCGGCCGTGCCAAAACTTCTCGTGCAAGCCGAACGCAGAGTCAAGCTCG
>DGVT01000007.1 GCA_002395965.1 Porphyromonadaceae bacterium UBA4277 | reverse complement strand
GACGGGCCGCTACCGCTGCCTGACGGGCCGCCGCCGCATGGGGTGCTTGATGGTGGTGCTGGGGCTCGGGTGTGGGGGTTATGGGGTTAGGATTTTGGAGAGGCGGAATTGGCTCTTGTAGATGGGGAATTTGAGCGTTAGCATGACGCCGTTTTCAATAGTGCCATAGGCATCTTGTGTGATGGGCTGGTGTGTGGCATCTACCCACATGAGGTCGAAGTGATTACTGAAGATTGTGGGGGTGAGCCGTGCCTTGAGTTGTCCTGTGTGCCACAAGTCGCTGCGTGTTTTTGCTCCGTCGATGTAGATTATGTCGTAGTGGGTGCCGTTTTTTACTATTGCCAGAGTGTAGCGTCCGCCAAGTCTGAGCCATCGGTCTTCCATGTCCCGGTCCAGATAGTGCCAAAATCCTTCGATGGGATCGATGCTCGCCTCGAAATGCTGTTTTAGTGAATCAATGGTCCAGCCAGTGTCTAAGTAAATTGAATTGTCGTGCTCGAAATCGATAACAGCTCGCTCAATCCTGACTTTTGCTCCTGCGCCGATGTAGCACCCAGCGCGCCGTGGTGCCGTGGTGCTGACCTTGCGCTCGACCTGCATGATTGTGCTGAGTTGGTCATCACCGGCCAATACTTTTATTTCGTCGGAATTCACTTGCACTTCTATTGAGTTAAATCCGCTATTGAGGCTAATACCCTTGTCGATGTCTTTAGTTGCGATGATTGATGCATTGCCGCCGGAGAAGTGTATCAGAGCGAATCGTGCGTAGCGGTGATTGCTGATGTCATTGTTAATGTCGGTGTCGAGGCACTGCATGGTGATGGCCCAATAGTCGCTTTTGTCGTGGTTAATGTCGAATGCAATGCCCCATGTGGGAGCTTGGATGTTGCGTTTGTTGCCATTGCTGTCGGCGACGCGATAGGAGTGCCGTGATGAGTTGTGCTCATTGGCCAGTCGTGCTTGAAACCGGTATTTGTCGGTTGCAATGCGTGTGGTGTCGGTTAGGATGGTGTTTTGGGCTGTGGCGTTGTTACAAATGAGGTAGTCATTTTCGATGCTTGTCATGCCTTCTATATGCTCAATCGATGCAAAAGCATTATGCACAGTAGCATAGTGAGCTCCTGCCAGAGCTTGGATTGCAATGCTCAGTGCGGCCGACAGTGCCATGATTTCACGCTTCATAATCGCTCGTTTTATAACTCAAGTGCAAATTTAGTCATAATTTCTGAGATTATGCTGAATTAAACTATCAGCAAACAGCATGTGCCACTGAAAATATAGGGCTTTTTTAATGGAGATAGAAAAATCGTGGTAAAATTCTTAAAGTTTCAAAGATATTGCTTAATTTTGTAGCAAATACTAACTAAAAACTGAGTAGCTATGGCCAAAATAAAACTATTGTTTGCCCTATTGATTATAACAGTTCTGGGAATGCATGCCCAGGCTCAAGAGATTGCAACCTTTAGCCGCAGCAGCTTCGGCGGGTGGACCTATGTTAACAATGCCGGAATAGACCTTGATGCCCAGAGCATAGGCCGTGGTCGCATCGTGCTTTATACCGTGAGTGCCGGCAATGTGCGTGAACTGATTTCACCCATTCTGTCGTGCCAGGATGTTGATGACCTGACGGTTAAAGTGAGCTATCGCACACAAGGGAGCTATATTGCCGAGCGAGTGACGCTCAAGGTGGCCCTGTGTGGCGTGGATGGCCATGAACATGGTTTTGAGCTTATTTCTGTGCCCGGTGGCATCATCGACCATGAGCTGAGCACGCAGCTGGCGGTTCCGGCAGATGCGGGCGTGTGTCAGCTGCGGTTCACGGCACCCTATGCCGATATTGATAACTGCGGTGCAGTGATGGAAGTGCACGTTTTCAGCGGCAGTGAAGCCGGTTATCAGACCGGCGATGTGAATGGCGACGGCATCATCGATGTTGACGATGTGAACGCGTTGATAAATGTGATTCTTGGCAATAATTCGCTTGAAGATTTCAAAGGCGAGGCTAACGTGGATGGCCAGGGTGTTATAGACGTTGACGACGTGAATGCAGTCATCAACCTGATTCTTAAAAGCTGACTTTAGAGCCTGTGGCTGCATGTGGTGCAGATGAATTGTCGGTGTGCCTGCGTGTTGAAGACATATCGGCTGGCGTCGTCCAGCACCAGTGCCACATTTTGCGTGATGCCCCGGCCGGTGAGCTTGAGCAGGCTTTCTTTCATGGTCCATAGCTTGATGAATGTGGCGGGGGCATCGGCCGACTGGGCGATGAGCCTTTGCTCGTCGGCACTCATGGTGCTTGCTACTAATGCCTCATCGTAGCTTTCAATAGATTCCACATCCACGCCGATGGGCCGGTCGCTCACTGCGCACACTGCAGCGTGGCGGCAGTGGCTCAAATTGAAGTGGATGTGAGGATAGCCTTCGAGCATGGGTTTGCCATGAGGCCCATAGATGAATGGCGGCACGTGGTCGATGCCGTATTCATCGTGCAGGGCTCGCTGCAGTAGCACATAAGCCGCCAGGCAAAGACGCCGGTCAAGCTCGCGCCTATATCGCAAGGCATACCGGCGCCGTTGTTCTCCCACGGCTTGCAGTGCTTTTGCCACGTCGAGGCATTGGATGTGGTCATCGACATAGAGCATGGCCTGTGTGCTACTTCAATTTGAACTGTGCGTGAGTGAGGCGGTGCGCGACAAAGATAGCTAAAGCCTCAATCAGATAGGCTATAAGATAACTGTACCATAGCATTTGCGGCGCATAGCGAGCCATGAACCATAGCACCGGTATCACCATCAGCGACAGGGCAAACGAGATGAACAGCGACATGCGATGCATGCCATAGAGCTTATACACAATCATGAGCACATAGATGTAGCAGAATGGGATGAAACTCAAGGCGAATATGCGCAAGGCATGGTTGCCCTGTGCAATGAGTTCGGGCTCGTCGGCGCCGAATAGCTTTACGATTAATTGCGGGTAAACCACCACCAGGCAGCAGGTCGCCGCCATTGCTGCTGTAATGAAGCGGAAGGCCCGGCGCAGCACTGTGCGCAAGCCCTCTTCGTTGCCCTTGCCCACCTGTATGGCTCCCAGCGACTGCAGCGTCTGGCATGTGCCCGATAGAAAGAGGTTATAGACTTGCAGCAAATTCATGCACACGGCAAAGGCAAATATGCCCGTGCGCCCGAGTGTGGAAAGGACAATGGTGTTGGCCGAGAGTAGCAGCAATGTCAAGCAGATGGATGCAATGGCAAGCGGTGCTCCCTGCGAGATGATGCGTCGGCACGATGCCATAACAGCCGATGTGCTGAAATCGGGCACCAACCTTCTGTTTTCAGGCTTTATCCAGTGTGTGAGCAAGATGGCAATGCCCACCAGATGTCCCACCACCGTGGCTGCCGACGAGCCTGTTATGCCCCAGTCCAGCCACTTGATGAACACGATGTCGAGGCACAAGTTCAGCACATTGTCGATGATAACAGCCAGCGACACCAGCCTTGGACTGCCATTCACGCCCACCATGGTGGATAGTCCCCACATGATGATGAATGCAGGGTTGCCAATGAGGAGCACTTGCATGTAGTCGCGTGCCAGTGGCAAAATCTGCTCGTTGCTGCATAAGTATTGTGCAACCTTGTCGGGGAAAATGAGCCCTCCCACTATGGCAAGCAGCACTCCAATGCCGCCGCTTAGTGTAAGTGCGCGGGTGAAAAATCGCCGTGCATCTTCAATCTTGCCTTGCCCCAGGGCATAGGCCACCAGCATACCTGCACCTGCATTGATGAACAGGTGCAAGGTGAAGATAAACTGGTTGATGGGCTTTGACAGATTGATGGCACTCACTCCGTCTTCGCTGATGAGGTTGCCCACGATGATGCCGTCCACCACGTTGCCAAGGCAACCCGATAGTGCTACCAGGATATAGGCCCACAAGTAGCGATAAAATTGTGCGTTAATGTTATCGTTGTTCTGCATTTGGTTCTATAATAAGTGAAAAGAGCTTTTCATTCGTCGGGATTTAAGCCCCGGCGAATGAAAAAGCTTTTGACCGAATGGTTTACTCAAAGAAGCCGAAGCCGCCGATTGCCGTCAGCATTCTCTCTACATAGTCCCACGAGGTTGGCGACCAAGCGAAGTCGAGCCTGTAGAGCACTTGCGTGGTGTAGTCGTTATCGCGGTTCACGTCGGTGGTTTTTTGTCCGTGAGCCATATCTTGGTAGGCGAGTAACGACGACATCTGTTTTGCCTTCTGCGGATCGTCTTTTGCCTTCTCCATAGCCTGGGCAAACTCTTCCTGCTCAACAAATCGCACGCCGTCGCCCACGGTTGTGAGGCCGGTGAGCACGTCGCCTAAGAACTGCCCGTGAATGTTATAGGGGTGGAACACTGTGCAGTCGTCGGGAGTGCAACTCAGCTTGACAATGGCCTGTGCCACCTCGTTGATGGGCGAGAACTCCACTCGCTTGTTGCGCATGCTATATGGGCAGCAGCCCAGCATGTTATACACCTTGATGCGTCCCATAAACGAGTTGGTGGCAAAGTTGGCCTGGAACTCACCATCGGTTGATCGTGCAGCCAGGTTGCCCACACGCATGATTTTAGCCTTGAGCCCGTGCAGTGCCACAGCATCAAGGATGAGGCGCTCGGCCATGAACTTAGAGTAGATGTACTTGTTGCCCAGGAACTGCCCCATGTAGAAGCGTTGCTCGGTGAAGATTTCGTCTCGTGGTTCACCGGCCCATAGTCCACGTGTGCTTGCCGTGGAGATGTGTATGAGCCGTGCCCCGGTTTTCAGGCAGAAGTTCACGCAGTGCTGTGCTCCGCCTATGTTCACGTCTTCGATCTCGGTGCCTTCGCTGAAGTGCTTCACAATAGCAGCGCAGTTGAACACAGTGTCGATGTTCAGCGATTCGTCAATGTCTTGAGTAACATCGCCCAGCACGACATGCAGTCTTGTGCCAAACAGCGGCTTAAAAGCATCGGCAAAGTAGTAGAACAGTAGCGTGCGCAGCCTGCTTTCGGCCTTCTCGAGAGTCTTTCCTCTCACCAGGCAATAGATGTTGGCTGC
This sequence comes from Porphyromonadaceae bacterium UBA4277, assembly GCA_002395965.1. Taxonomy (GTDB): domain Bacteria; phylum Bacteroidota; class Bacteroidia; order Bacteroidales; family Muribaculaceae; genus Sodaliphilus. Next base: position 39,717 of record DGVT01000007.1, on the reverse strand, counting down.
ATCCGAGTCGATGAGTTCGCGCAGAATGTGAATACCCAAATAGCCGGTGGCTCCGGTTAGCAGGACATTGCCCAGCTGTCGCGGCTCGCCGTTTCGGAAGTTGTCGAGAGTGTTCTTTTGCAGCAGATTGTTGATAGCCGTGTAGTCAAATCGCGTCACCTCGTCCTGTCCTTCGTCGGCACTGTCGCCGGTCACGAGTCTTGCCAGCTGTCGCGGTGTGGGGTGTGCAAACACATCTCCGTAGGCTACATGCATGCCAGCTTTGTCGGCCTCGATGATGACTCGTGTCACCACCAGTGACGTACCGCCCAGTTCAAAGAAGTTGTCGGTAGCTCCCACCTTGTCCATTTGCAGGATGCCGGCAAAGATGTCGCAGAAGGTGCGCTCGGTGTCGCTGGTGGGTTCCACAAACTCTGACGTGATGGCCAGCTGCGGTTCAGGCAGTGCCTTGACATCGGTTTTTCCGTTAGGCGTCATGGGCATTTCGTCCAGTTGCAGGTAGGCCGTGGGCACCATGTATTGAGTCAGGCTCTTAGATATCTCGGCCTTTAGCGCGTCGGGCGCGATTGTGCGGCTGGCAGTGTAGTAGGCACACAGGTGCTCCTTATCGTTGATTTTGCGAATGAGGATGACAACCTTTTTCATGCCATCCACCCGCAGCATGACGTTTTCAATTTCGCCCAGCTCGATGCGCAGTCCGCGCAGCTTGATTTGATGGTCGGTGCGTCCCAAGATCACCACATCACCATCCTGAAGCCACTTGGCGTAGTCTCCCGAGCGGTAGATGCGTTCGCCGTGGTAGTCGATGAAGCGTTCACGGGTCATATCGTCGAGGTTGTTGTAGCCTCGTGCCACGCCCCGGCCGCCAATGTAGAGCTCGCCCACAACGCCTGCCGGTAGCTCGTTGCCGTCTTGGTCAACGATAAATTCTTTCACGTTGAGCTGCGGCTTGCCCACGGTGACGATTGACGCATGAGTGAGTTCTTTATTATTAGAAGCAACGGTGATTTCGGTGGGTCCGTAGCAGTTAAAAATGCGTGCCTTGGTCACTTGGCGCAGCTGATTGAGCAACTTGTCGGAGAACTTCTCACCACCGGCTCTCACGATGCTGATGTTGGCGATGGCTCGACCGAAGTCCTCGCTTGTGAGCCACGTTTGCCACCTTGATGGCGTGCCCGAGACCATGTTGATGTGCTGGTCCTCGATGAGTCGTGCAAGCTCCAGCGGGTTGTTGGCCTGCTCTTCGGTGGCAAGAATGAGAGTCTTGCCATTGTAGAATGCCATGCCAATGTCTTGCAGTGCGGCGTCGAACGAGATGGTTGTAACGCTGAGTATGCGTTTAGCATCGGTCAGCACGGCATGTGCGAAAACGTTGGCCGGATGCCCGTACAGATAGTTGCAGATGCCCTCGTGGCGCAACATGACGCCCTTGGGCCTTCCGGTAGAACCGCTTGTGTAGATTAGGTATGCCAGGTCGTCGGGCGTGATGTCGTTATCGCATGGCTGGAGCGTAGCATTATCGCTTATCAAGTCTTCTACGTTGATAGCCTTGTCGGCCGGCAAGTCGCCCATGTGGTCGGCTGTGGTGATGATGTAGCGTGCCTCGCTGTCTTCCAGGATCAGCTTGATGCGATCGGCAGGATATTCGGGGTCGCAGGGAATGTAGGCCGCACCGGCTTTGAGCACACCGAATAGCGAGAGGATGAGTCGGCTGGTGCGTGGCAGCAGCAGTGCCACGCGGTCGCGTGCCATCACGCCGCGCTTGCGCAGAGCAGCAGCAATGCGAGTGCACGTTTCGTTCATCTCACGATAGGTGAAGCTGCCGTCGATAGCCACGAGAGCTTCGTGGTCGGGTTGCTGTTGTGCATAATGGTCGAGGCAGTCATGGAAGAAACGCAGTGGAGCGTCGCCTGTGGCCGTGAGCCTCAGATGGTCTAATTCGTCGGCCTGGTTCTTGCTCACAATCGAGAGCCGGCGCACCTGGCCTTCGGGCTGCTGCATCATGTTCCGGGCAACGGTCACAATGCTTTCGGCAAGAGCGTTGGCCAGACTATGGGAGTAGAGGGCGTTGTCATATTGCACAACCACGCCTCGTGACTCGATCTTGATATTGATTTTGAACTTGGGAACATTAAGTTCCAGCAATTCTTGCCCGATAGGACTGCCGCCTACGGTGTATTGTGAAAGCACTCCGACCTGATAGGCAAAGGCAATAGCCGGGCGGAAGCCATAGTCTGATGCAATGCGTGCAAACGGGTAGTCTTCGTGCCGAAGTGTCTGGTCGAACGTCTGGCTCACGTCATGCAGGTAGTCGCTCACGCTCACATCGCCTATGCTCACTCCCAGTGCGAGAGTGTTGACAAACATGCCCACCGTGTCGCTGATTTTCAGGTTTGACCGTCCGTTGCTCACCGTGCACAAGAACACGTCGCGGTTATTGGTGTAGCGGGCAACGACATAGGCCGTGGCTGCAAGAAACAGGTGTGCCGGAGTGATTTCCATGCTACGGCAGAATTTGGCGGCATTGTCGAAGTCGGTCTCACACACCGCTTCGCCTATAATGCCCTGTTCATTGCTTGTGGGCAGGTCGGCAGGTATTTCGCTGGCGCCTTCGCACGTCTGCAGTTTCTGGGCAAAGAATTGCTGTGAAGCCTTGAACGTCTCACTTTCGATAGCGGCTTGCTGGCCGGCTGCGAAGTCGAGATAAGAATACGTCTCAGCTTCTATTTTATTCCCTTCCAGAACGGTGTTGATTTGCTTGATGAGCAGGTCGGCCGAGCCTCCGTCGAAAATCAGGTGATGCACGTCGATGAGCAGATGCACGGCAGTGGGTGTCTTGACTACTTCCAGACGATATAGCGGAGCCTTGTGGAGGTTGAAAGGCTGTACAAAATCATTCTTATAGCTTGCCAGCTCCTCATCGCTCATGGTGCTGATGGGCACCTGCACCGGCACGCAGCCTTCGGTGGTTTGGATGATGGTCTCGCCTTCGTTGGTGAAATGAATGCTCAGCTCGGGGTGTGCTTCTACCGCTTGTTTCACTGCTGCAGCCAGTGCTTCGGCACTTATTGCAGCAGGGTAGGTGAGCAGATAGGGAATGTTATAGATTGTGGACGTGGGGTTCTTAAGGCACTCGAAATATACGCCCGTCTGTGCAAACGATAGCGGTGCACTGTGTCGCGTGGCTGAGTGGGTGCCTGCGGCAGCCTGTGCCGCGGTTCCGCTATTGCCCTGGAGCATATGTTGCAGTATTTCATTCTCAATACCCTGCAGTGTGCCGCTTTTTACCAGCGTGCGTGAGTCGAGAGCGACGTCGAAGCGCTTATTGACTTGCACTGCCAGCTTGATGGCCGAGATTGACGTAAGGCCGGCATAGCCTAAGATAGTGGTAATGCCGAAGTCCTTATTACCCACAATGCCTGCTATGATGTCGTGCAGCTCCATTTCCAGCACATTCATGGGCGCATTCACGGCCTCGACGTCGGCGGCCTTTTTCTCGGGCTTGGGCAGAGCCCGCTTATTCACCTTTTGGTTCTGGTTAAGTGGAATGGCATCGATCTGCATGGTTACGGCAGGCACCATGTAGGGCGGCTTCTCGTCCATGATAAAGTTGTTGAGTGCCTCAATGTCGATGGTCTCATTGCTCACGATGTAGGCCGCGATAAATTTTCCGCCTCCATCTTCGTCGAATGCCTGCACGGTGGCATCGGTGATTCCCGGGAACTCGCGGATGATGCTTTCAACCTCTTTTAGCTCGATGCGGAAACCGCGGATTTTTACCTGTCCGTCGCGTCGTCCCACAAACTGAATGTCGCCCGAGGGGAGGTAGCGGACAATGTCGCCAGTGCGGTAGATGCGGGCATATTTTTCTTCGTGGGTGAAGGGGTTGGCAATGTAGGCCTCGGCAGTCTTTTCAGGGCGGTTGAGGTAGCCGCGGCTCACCTGTGGGCCGGCCACCCATAGCTCGCCTGCAGCACCCACCGGCAGGCGGTGTCCTTGTGCATCGACTATGTATAGGCGTATATTGTCGAGCGGCTTGCCTATGGGTATTTCTTTCATCTTCTGCTTCAACTGGTAGTAGGTGATGAAGATTGTGCTCTCGGTGGGACCATACACGTTATAGAAATTGTAGCCGGTGGGTGGGGTGAGTGAAGCCAGCTTCTCGCCGCCGGTTGACAAATAGAGCAGCGAGTGGTTTTCGACACTTGTGGCAAACTGGTAGCCCACTTGTGTGGTCATGAACGAGTGTGTGATGTGATGCTTCTCGAAGTAGTCGTTCAGTGCCAGCAGGTCGAGCCTTATCTCCTCGGGGATGATGTGAACGGTTGCTCCGCAAGTGAGGGCAGGATACATGTCCATCATGCAGGCATCGAAGCCATAGCTGGCATAGGCGGCTACATTGTGCTCGGGATGCAGGTCGTAGAACTGCTGATACCAGTGGCAAAATGCTACCAGATTGGCATGGGTGAGCTGGCACCCTTTGGGCACTCCGGTAGAGCCCGAAGTGTAGAGAAGGATGAACAGCTGGTCGGGGTTGACAGTGATGTGTGCCAGGGGGTGGTCGGGCAGTTGAAGAATGTCGGCTGTGAGCAGCACTTCGCCTTTATATTCATCTACCAGGTCGCGCAGCTCGCTGTCGGCAATGAGCAGTCGTGCTCCGGCATCCTGCATCATGAAGTTCAGTCGCTCCCTGGGGTAGCTGGGGTCTAATGGCTGGTAGGCACATCCGGCCTTGAGCACACCTAACGAGGCAATGGGCATCCACTCGCAGCGTGGAATGAGCACCGAAACCACATCTTCGGCCGTCAGTCCTTTCTCGTGAATGTAGGCAGCAATGCGGCTGCTGATTTCATCGACCTGGGCATAGGTGAATGTCTTGTCGTTGTAAACCACTGCAGGGGCCTGCGGTGTGGCTTGCACCTGGCGGTCGAAAAGCGATACTATAGTCTGACTGTCGTCGTAGTCAACGTCGGTGTGGTTGAAACTGTCGAGTAGTGTTACCTGCTGCGGTGTGGATATGTCAATCTCACACAGGAGCTCACGAGTGAGAAAGCCCTCAAGCACAGCTTCATAGCTCTCAAGATACTCGCTAATCAGCTCCTGCGAATATTCAGCGGCATTATACTCGGCTTTCACGTGGCACTTACCACCCAAGATGAACACCTTCAGGTAGAGCGAGGCATCGAGGGTGCTATTTCCAATGCGCACCGTGCGCAAGGGTGTGCCGGCGAAAGTGTTGTGAGAGAATATCATTCCGTGCCAGGCAAACATGGTGTTGGACTGGAGCTGGAGGTCATTGAGCATCTCGCCGTAAGAGTATGCCTCATGCTCACGGCAGCCGGTCATCTGCTGCTCACCACGCGCTATGAAAGCCAGCACCGAAGTGTCGGGAGTGAACTTTGAGTAAACCGGCAGTGTGCGCACCGTCATTCCCACGCTGTGATTGAAGCGCTTGTCGCTGCGTCCGTTATACACTGTGGTGAAGAGCGACTCGGGCTCGTTGTTGAATTTTGCAAGCAGGAATGCGTAGGCGGCAGTGAACAGCGAGCTTTTGAACACGCCATTGTTACGGCAGAAAGCCTCCACACGTCCCATGTCGATGTCGAGTACACGCAGCATACTTGCCTCGGTGGGCTCGGTGCCTTCACGATCGGGCATTAGTTGTGTGAAGGTGTCGGAGCAGTCGAAGTTTTGTGCATACCACTGTTTTGCCTCATCATAGGCCGACGTGGAGCGCAATTCCTCCTCGGCAAGAGCCATCTGAGCCATGGTGAGAGCTTCGGGGTATAATTCATTACCATTGTAAGCCTGCTCAATGTCGGTGAGAAGGATGTTGAGCGAGGTGCCATCAACAATGATGTGATGATAGTCGAGGAATAGGTAGTAATGGTCTTTATCACGTAGCAGACGAATGCGGAACAGACGGTCGCTCAATATGTTGAATGGTTGAACAAGTTGTGGCTTAACAGCTTCAATGTCGGTAATATCCTCCACAGCGACGTGGATTTCTTCACCTTCCATATTCACGGTCTGCACAGGCTCGCCGTCATCGTTCAGGCTGATGCGCGTGAATAATGTGGGGTGTGCCATCATGGCCGTCTCTATGGCACGGCACAAGCGATGGGCATCTAACGACAGGTCAAGAATGTGAATGTAAGGCAGGTTGTAGCGGGGCTCACCTGCATGATTGATGCAATCTACGTATAACCCGTATTGCGATTTGTTGAGTGGGGCTGATGATATCATTTTATTCTATTATTGAGATTTCTTGTTAAAGTTCCTTAAGCCGTTAACCCGCTGTTGACCAGCTTGTCACATGATGCTTCCTACTTAATACTTCCTACTTGCTACTTGGCTTCTTTACCACTTGGTGGTGAAAATGCGCGGGTTGATGCTGAGCATAGCCCACGCCCAGTGCAGGTGGCAGTCGCTCTCGACGCGCTGCAGGCGTTCGAGAGTTTTAGTACCTTTCATATAGGAGTAGCCGGCGCTCAGCTTCACGTCTTTCATAATGTTGAATGAAGCCGAAAGCTCTATCTCGTGACCTAACGTGCGACTGGCTTCCGACACCTTACTTGCCGTGGCCAGATAATGGTAGCTGGCATTGAGGTTAAGGCGCTTAATGGGATTATAGCTGCCACCAATGTAGAGATTCTGCAAGCCAGGGGTGTAACCACCGTAGAATGCACTCACATAAAAGAAGTCCATAGCACCATAAAACTTGTGGTGAGAACCATAGATGGTGTTGAAGCCTTGTACCTTTTTATGAAGAGCCATGCCTATCGAACCACTCATGGGCACCACCGGGTTGTCGTCGCCGCTCAAGTAGTCGTAGCCGCTTGTGATTTTCCATTTATCGTTAGGCGTGTAGTCAACCTTCAAAGCCGCCATCCAGGCTTGTATGGGTGTCTTGAACTCGTCTTTTCCCATCTGCCGGTAATATGAGCCTTCAATATTCCATCGCCGTGGGTGGAAATTGATGAAGGTTCCTATAAGCTGCTGATAACAGGTGGTCGGCGAGATGAGCGTCTCATCGGTTGTGCCTTCACCTTGCATTCCCACGTTCATAAACAGCAGCGATGCACCTAATGGAATGCGTGAAAAGTCGTAGTGATACCATGCTACCAGCAGTGACTTGTGTGGGTAGGCGCCGCTGGTGGTGGTGTAGTCGGTGCCGCCATAGGTGCTCTCGGCTTTCTGGTTATAGGCGGCAATGATGTGAGCTTTGTGTCCGTGGCCCTCGTAGCCTAATTTCAGCGCGTCGTGAGAGTTGGCCGCCATGGCCCAGTCGTTACGACCTAAGATGCGCTCATCGTCGTAGCTCAGCTCCTGCCTGCCCACTTGTGCAAACAGCCCGTTGCTGGCCTGCAGCTTGGCCCAAGTCTCATAGAGGTTGAAAGAGCCTTTGCCTTTCTCGCCCCACACGCCTGAGTGCTGTGCCGTGACTCGCAGCTCGAGCCACTTGCGGCTATAGTCCAGGCTAAGGCGTGTGCGCTCAAGAATGAAGCGGGCATCTCTTTGCTTGTTGTCTTCCATTCTGGGCAGACCGCCGTCGCGATACTCGCCACGCGCCATAATCGAAGCGCTAACGCTGAACGTGTTTGGCCGCTCGTCGTCTTGAGCCCATGCAGTGCCCGGCACCGACATGATAGCAACAATGCAACCTATGCTGGCATATTTTGCGATGTGTTTCATTGCAAGTGCATATTATTCAACATCAAAGAGGTTGATAAGCCCAGTCATGCTGAACACACTCTTAATGTCGTCGTTCATGTTGCGAAGCACCACTTTACTGCCTGTGGTCTTGGCTCCCTTGAGAATGCCTAAGAGGATGCGCAAGCCGCTGGATGCAATGTAGTCGAGCTTCTCGCATTCGATAATCACATCGTGGCCATCGCTATGATAGAGTGGTTGCAATGCTTGTTCAACTTCTATAGCTGCTGCGGTGTCGAGTTCGCCTTCTAATGTGGCAATAATCTTGCCTTCTAATTCTTGAATGTTTACTTCCATAGTGTTATTGTTGTTTGTTATAATATTTTCGTAGTGTGAGAATGTTTTTGCCCTCGATGTGCTCGTAGTTGATCGAGTCCATCATTTTGCGCACCAAGAAGATGCCCAAGCCACCTATGGGTCGCTCTTCGACCGACAGTGTGGTGTCGGCTTCGGTGGCTGCCGTGGGGTCGAATGGTGTACCCTTGTCTGAAATGATAAACCTGAGGCACTCTTCGTTAGCCTTTGCCTCGATTTTCACTGTGCCTTGTGTGCCATGTGGGAAGGCATATTGCATGACGTTGACAACGGCTTCCTCGACTGCCAGTTTCATCTGCTGTACCAGCGACGGCTCAAACTCCAGCCGATGGGTTACCATTTCTACAAACTGGTTGAGTTGTGGAATTTGTTTCACATCGTTCTGTAGCACAATGTTCTCGTGAAGCACATCGCCGAAGTCCTGCGGTGTGTAGCGGATGGCAAGCATGGTCAGGTCGTCGCTTTGTTCGGCACCTTCGGTAAAACTTTGCACACCGGCATTTGCTTCGTCCAGAAGGTGGCTTGATGTGATGTCGTGCTGCTGGCGGCAGCGCGTGAGTGTGTTGAGCATTCTCTTCGAGCCATATTGCTCGTGCTGCTGGTTCATGGCTTCGGTAAGCCCATCGGTGTAGAGGAAAATAGCACTGCCGGGTTGCACTATGAATTCCTGCATCTCATATTTGAAGTCGGGTAGCACGCCCAGCGGCAGGTTGGGCTTGACCGGCAGCATTTGCACGTCGCCGTTTATTATTACCGGTGCATCGTGGCCGGCGTTGCAGTAGCGCAAGCGCCCGGTGGGCAGGTCCAGAATGCCAATGAAAAAAGTGACAAACATGTTGCGCTTGTTGTTGTGGCATATCGAATGGTTAATCGCCTGCATGATGTGAGCAGGGTGATTAACGTGTTCCGATTCAGCGTTAAACAACGACTGTGTGACGGCCATCAGCAATGCCGATGGCACACCCTTGCCACTCACGTCGCCTATGCAGAAGTGCAACTTCTCATCGCGAATGAAATAGTCGTAGATGTCGCCACCCACTTCTTTGGCGGGAACCAGCGAACCGGTGATGTCGATGAATGCGTGGGCATTGCGGGTTGAGGCGGCGGTGGGTAGCATGGCATTCTGTATGTCGTGCGCAATGCGCAATTCGCTGTCGATTCGCTCTCGCTCGATGCCCGCCTTGTGCAACTTCCTCTCATTGCGAATATACTTCGATATAATGTAGCCCATCAGAGCTATTGCCGCCAGCATAAACAAGAGCATGTTCAGCGTGAGCCAGAACAGGTTGCCATACACCTCATTGTCATAGCCCACCACCACAATCTGCCAGTGGGGCTTACCCCTCATGTTGGCGTAATAGACATAGCCTTCGTCGCCATCGACAAGGCTCTTGAATTCAATAACCTGGCTGCGGCGCGACATGCTCGAGTCGCGGCGCACCGTGCTATCGTTAATCAGCTTTATCACCAGTTCGGCATCGCGCGACTTAATGTGATCGGCTCGGAGTTTTACAATTTCCCTTCCCGACTCGGTTAGCAGCAAGTTGAACGATGAAGGGTGGGCGTGATGAATGTTAATCGTGTCCCTCAGCCAATCGAGCGACACATCTATGCCGCACACTGCTGCCAGTTTGCCATTGCTGTCGTGAATGGGAACGGAATAGGTGCATATCAGCTTGTCGATGCCCACAGTGTCAACATATGGGTCGCTCCAAATGCCAGTGTCGCTATTTAACGCCTTGGTGTAAAAGTCCATCTTGGTGTAGTTGTGGCCGGCATTGGCAATTTGCTTGGTAATAATATTATTGCCTTCGTGCAGAGCGTAGGGTTCATACAAGCTGTCCTTAATTTGTGGGTAATAATTAGGAGTAAAGGCCAGTCCTACGCTCACTATGTTGGGATTATACTTTACCATTCGCACGAGTGCCTCAAAGGCGGAATCGGGCTGAGATAAGTTCCGCTTGATGTCCCACTCATGATTGCTTGCCATATGGTTGACATCATTGAGCATGCCCTTTATCAGTATTGCCTTCATGGTAAGCTCGCTCTCGGCACGTCGCTCAAGCTCTCGCTCCAGCATGTGGTGGGTGTAGAAGTGCTGCGCAAGCAGGACGACTTGCAGCATTATGGTTGCCAAGATGATTATGCCCAAATTCTTGCGAGCATATTGTGACCGTAGCAGTTGGCGCAAGTGATTCATAAAAGCCATAAGCTAAAATAGATTTGAATTTGCATTAATACAGTTCACATTGCAAAATTACAGCATTTTTGCCGATTTATTAAACATCTTATGCTATTTTTTTAATTCCATATTCAATATGAAAAGAATATGAAAAAGATAATGAAGCAAATGTGCTTTTCAGTGAGGCTAAATCGCTCTTTTGCCTGATGCAATAGATACTTCAGGAATAGCTCGTAGGTGACCAGCGAAATGGACAAAAGTCACCAAAAAATCGTCAAAATTGACAAACAAAAAACGCCAGTCGGTTGATTGTCAACTTATTGGCGTTTTGAGCTGTGAACCCGTGGGGAGTCGAACCCCAATCGAAGGAACCGGAATCCTTTATTCTATCCATTGAACTACGGGTCCTGATGCCATGGCGTGTGCACTTGGGCTTGTGCCCTTGTTTAGCATTGTGCGCCTGTGGCTATGGAGGTGCAAAGTTAGTGCTTTTTTTGCACGTAGGCAAATTTTTTGTGTGGCTCTGGGGTGCTATGGGGAGTGATGGCACTCTATTGGGTTATATGAGGTGGTTCGGGATCTTGCTCTGGCTCCTGTCCTGGCTCTTGCTCGGGATCGGTGGTGGCTCTTGTCTTGCGCAGCTGCTTGATGTAGGCGAGTTCGCCCAGTGCATAGTCGCTGTTCTCGGGCTCGTCGAGCATTTGTGTGAATGCTTTTTCGGCCTCGTCCAGGTCGTCGAAGTCGATCAGGGCGTAGGCGCGGCGTCGCCGCAGGAAGTTGACAAACGACTGCAGGTCTTCGGGCACTTCGCCATCGTCGGTGATGTGCTGCTGTATGGCACTCATTATCTGGTCGATGATTTTGAACACGCGTATGTCTTTGTTGTTGGCCAGGCAGTTTATCAGCTCGCTGTTGTGCTTAATGTTGCCGTCGTCTTCGAGCATGTGCAGATAGTAGAAAGCCTTCTGGTATTGCATGAGCTCGGTGTAGCAGAATCCGAGGTTGTAGCACACTTCTCCAAACGTGGTTTTCAGCTCATCCGACAATTTGAAGAACACGGTGCGCATGGCATAGTAAGCATTCTCAAACATTAAGATTGCTTCTACGTATCGGTTGTTGAGCATGTGGTGCTTGCCCCAATAGATGCAGTAGCCTATGTTGGCATCTGTGATGTCGATGATGAGCTGTTGCTCGTCGGTGAGTTCTTCTCCGTCGCGCATCTTGATTTTTGCATCTTGCCACATGTAGTCAAATTCCTGTTGTTTCTGCTTGGCCGACGTCTTGTCATAGGCAATGAGCATGGTCGTTGTGTTGTTGACACGGCTGTTTAATGCAGTGTTCCTGCTGGTGGTGAGTGGCGATAGAGAGGCTGTGACGCGAAAGTAGAGCGATGTGTCGTCGCTGCCGTCGGGCAGTGCGGTTATGGTGAGCAGCTGGTGGGCTGGTTGGTTATCGCTTTCTCTTTGTGCCATTGCAGTCAGCTCTACGATAGCCACAGCTTGCTTGCATGCAAATCGTGCATCGGTGCCCTGTCCGTCGATTAGCAGTTGCGACAGTAGCCATGCGTCGATATCTTTGGTGGTAGCGAAGTGCACTTGGTTGTCGCGCACCACGGTTAGTGCATGGCACACATGAGCGTCGAGACTGAGTGCAGTGTCGATGAATTCACCCATTGCCACACCATCGTTGAATGTGTGCCGAATTAGGTGTGGGTTATTGTCCTGCTGGTGGCTTATCTCTTGCTGTGCAATGAGGAAGCGCTCGCGAGCGTTGCGGGCAAAGGTGCGTTCGATGTCGTGGGTCTCGTGACTCTTCTGGTTGTCGCGGGCATCGTTATACTCGTCGCAGAACGAGCGCTGGAAGTAGAAGCATGCGTCCAGCAGGTCGGTAATGTCGTCGGTATAGACCGCTGTGCAGAAGAATGACATGTGCACGCGCAGCAGGTTTTTGTTCTCGTCGAAGGTGTAGGTGAATTTGAGCACCGAGCTGTTGTTGTTAGAGCGGTTGCACATGGCTCTGACGAGTTGCAGCTCGTCGGTGGGTGCGTCGGCAAAGCTGGGGTAGTTAACGTCCACTCCCAGGTTGTTGTCTTTGATCACGGCCACGAAGTGTCCTCCCTGATAGTCAAAGAAAATGCGCACCAGCTTGTCGTCGCGGTCGTCTTCGATCTTGAACTTGCAGTTAAAGGCGTTCAGGAACTGGATGAAGTCGGCTTTGACCGAGCTCTTTTGTGGTTTCTCGGCGTCGTTGTTTCCAAAAATCTTATTAATTAATTTCTTCATGTGAGTTGCTTTTTTAGATGTGTGTGTTTTTTTAATTCATGTGTATTGATATAACCTATTTAGAAGTAGTGCTGCTGTAGTGCGCTCATTTGCTTTTGTCCTATTTTGTCGAGCCAGGAGTTCAGGCTGTCGCGCAATGCAGTGTTGTTTTTGTCGAGTGCCCATGCCTGGAATTGTGACAGGCTGATGTCGATGCTTGTGTCGATGTTTGTGATTTTTTTAGCTAATAGCCTTGCTATGCTTTTGTTGACAACGGCATATTTTATGTCGCCGGCTGCCACCATCATCACCAGCTGCTCGGGTCCGTAGGTGTCGTCGGTTACCACATGTATTGTGTCGCCTATCTCCCGGCTCAGTCCGGCGATGCGTTCAACCATGGGCGAGCCTTTTACCACATGCACGGTGTCGCCGGCCAGTTCCAGCTGTGAGTGAATTGCCGTCTGGGCACGTTGCACGAGCACCTGCTGGTCGATGTAAACCGGTTGCGTGAAGCAGTAGTGCTCGCGGTTCTGTGCCGTGGTGGGAAATTGTGCCACGAGCAGGTCGTAGGCTCCGCTGTGCAGCCCGTCAAGTCCTTTGTGCAGTGTGACGATGGGGTGAAACTTAATAGGCCTGTGGGCTACTTGGCTGATGAGCCTGAGCAGGTCGTAGTGGTAGCCCCCCAGTGTGTCGTCGAACGTGTAGTAGGAAATGGGTGAATACTCAATGGCCACGTCGATGGTGTCGCCTCCGCTTTGCTGCACAGTGAGTGCGGCAACGGGCTTGTCGCACCGGCTCAGGGCCACCATGCATGCGATTGTGGCTGCAAGCAGTGCTGCATAGAGTGGCATCTGCCATTTGCTGCTGTGAGGTGGACGGTGCTGAATCATGACATTTATGCTTGTTAGTAGGCCACAAAAGATGCTGAATCAGTTGGCAAAGTCAACGCTCACACCCACCTGGAAACGCCTGGGGTTGAGCGGGTAGTGCGGCACGGCGAAGTAGTTGTTCCCACCGAAGATTTTGCCGTTGGCATGTGTGTAGGCTACGAAGAAACGAGCACGCTTGAGCTTGAAGTTTGCATAGATGTTCATCAGTGCAAAGTTTCCGCAGTCTTGCTTGTTTTGGTTGTGGAACATCATTGTGGCAGGATTATAATTGGGTGCTTTATATTTAGTGTAATAATTGCCGTCAACGCCTATCTGCACATGTAGCACGCGTGCCACGAGGAACTTGAGGTAGAGATTGCTGTAGATTGCCAGCGCCGGCAGTGGCAGCACTTGCTTGTCGCTGCTGGCCTGGTAGGTGATGGCATTGTCCCAGTGAAGCGCCTTGAAATGTAGATTTTGGTGCAGTGTGGCATTGAACACATGCAATGCAGCCGAGTGCTGTACGGGCAAGGCCAGCGTGTCGATGTAGATGTATTTATTAAGTGTCTCGTAGCCCACGTTGATGCGAGTGTGCGAGTGGGGTATGGTGAGCTCGCCTCCCACGCGCAGGCGCTGAGTCTTGTCGAAGTTGTTGAGCCACACATAGTGGTTAGAGCGGAAGTTCTGGATGAGGTAGGGCGCAGCCAGGTTCTTGAAGTAGCCATAGGCTCGCATGCTGACTGTGTCGCGCCCTAACTTGAAGCGTGTGGTGATGTCGCCCGTGACGTCGATCTCGCCCGCGGCATCGCCCACAACGCCAAACTGTGCCGTCACATTGTAGCGCAGATGCGCTCCACGCATCTTTGTGAGCTGTCCGCCCACCCACATCAGGTGCCGCGTGGCTCTGTCGGCAACGCTGGCTGGCAGGTCGTCGAGTAGCGGGTGGCGGTCGTCGTCGTCGATGGTGTCGGCCACTTGAGTGAACCGTTGCACCTCATGAGTGGCATAGATTGAGAAGCCAAACTTGGCATACTTGTTGAAGCCTTCGAGCATGGCTATGCCCACGGTGTTGCGCAGGCGCCATGCGCGGGTGCGCTCGTTGGTCCCGCCTAACGAGAGGTAGGTGTGGGGGAAGAATGTGGTGTCTTGCTGTCCGCTCTGGTTGAGGAACTTGTGGAAGTTGTTCTTGTAGTCCAACGTCCAAATGAAGCTCGTCACCGGCACGTAGGTGCGTGCCTTGATGGTGTCGGTGATCGAGTCGCGCTCATAGCGATAGAAGCCTACCTTATAGCGGTTGTTCATGTAGAAGTGGCTGCTCTCGAGGCTGTTTTGTGCTGCAGTGAGGCGCGTGGTGATGCTCTTGTTATCGACTCGTGTCACGCCTCCCTGCACTGCAGCGGGGTCGGTGATGAAGCGGTCGTCGGTGATGCCGCCGTTTTCCTTGTTGGTGAAACTGTAGTGGCTGTAGAACGTCTGCAGCTCGTAGCGGTCGCCCATATAGGATATCATGCCGTGCCAGGCAAAGTTTTTGTCGGCCTGATTGTCGTAGCTTCCCTTTGAGTAGATATAATCCAGCCCGGCACCCACCTGCAGCCGCTTGTTGACGTTGCCGCTGAACAGGGCCTTGGTGCGGTCAAGGTTGCTGTGTTTGTCGCCGCCGGTGGTGTAGGACAGCAGCGTCATGGGTATGCGGGTGTTGTAGAACCGGTGGTTAGTGGTGGTGTGAAGCCATGCTCCTATTGCATCTTCCATGAAGAACTGGCTTGTGGCAGGACGGTCGAAGAATATCTGGTCTTGTCCCGGAGCGCCATAGTTGCCTGTTGTGGCCCAGGCCCTGCTCACTAAGCTGGGCACTGTGGTGAGGTGATAATTCTCAAACAGGGTGTCGATAGTGGACGCAGCGTGCTGACCCAGTGGCTCGGTAATGCCCCATGCCACCGAAGGCTCGATGCGCGTTTTCTTCTTGCCCAGGGCTGGCAGGGCAGCCACCAGTGCAATGGCAATCAGTGTGTATGTTAGTGACTTTGAATTCATAATAATTGGCAAAGTTACTAATAAATTATTAATTGAGAATTATCAAGCACCGATTTATAACTAATCAGTTGACAAACTGTGTGCCATCCACACGATAATTGTGAATGGCACACTGTCTTTTACTAATGGGTGAGATTGCTCAGCGCAAGGTCGAAATCCACTGGTTGAGTTCCTGGTCGGTGGCGTTGTTAAGCAGGCGGCCGGGGAGCCAGTTCACGGTGGGGTAGGCGGCCTTGAGGTCGGCGCAGGCCTTGTCGATTGTGCTGCCACCCGATGTGGCAAACGGGACGACGGTCTTACCGCTCAGGTCGTTGGCCTCCATGAAGGTGTTGATAATCGTTGGGGCGGTGTACCACCAGATGGGAAATCCCACGAAGATGGTATCGTAGTCGGCTGCGTTGGCCTTGAGCTTGGCCAGTGCTGGGCGTGAGGTCTTGTCTTTCATCTCCACCGAGCTGCGTGACAAGCTGTCGCGCCAGTCAAGGTCGGCATCGGTGTAGCGTTGAGCAGGTTCTATTTCCATCAGGTCGGCATTGGCTGCCTTAGCCAGCTGCTGGGCAACGCCCTTAGTGACGCCCGAGGCCGAGAAATAGGCTACAAGTGTTTTCATTTGTTTGGAATTTTGATTGTTGGTTGACTGATTGTTGTTGCTTTGTGTGCAGGCCATAAGCGTCATGGTTGCCAAGGCTGCAATGATTAAGGCTAATTTTTTCATATTAGGAGTGTTTTTTAATTGATGTCCTTTATGGGGTGCAGTGGGGAAATTATGTGGCTTTATGGGGCTGTGTTAGTTATTTATACCGGTCGCTGATGTTGTAGATGGCGGTGTAGATTTCCCGGTCAACGTCGGTGAGCTGGATGTTGCGCCGTGCCATCACGCGCTCGGCAATGGCGAAGAATGCCTGCAGCTGCACGTTCTTGAACCCGGCCGATGCACTGCCTTCCTGAAACGAAGCCACGAAGTTGCGCGGGAACCCAGCGCCATGAATGTTCACTCCCACACCCAGCACGGTGGCTGTGTTGATCATGCAATTCACGCCGGTCTTGCTGTGGTCGCCCATGATGAGGCCGCAAAATTGCAACCCTGTGCGCAGAAAGCGCTGTGCCTCATAGTCCCAGAGCTTTATTTCGCTATAGTCGTTCTTGAGGTTACTGGCTGTGGTGCCTCCGCCCAAGTTGCACCATTCGCCTATCACGGCATCGCCCAGGAAGCCGTCGTGAGCCTTGTTGCTATAGCCGATGAAGACCGTATTCTCCACCTCACCGCCTATTTTGCAGTGCGGCCCAAGGGTGGTGGCACCATACACCTTGGCTCCCATGCGCACTTTTGCATCGTGGCATGCAGCAAACGGTGCCCTGATGCAAGCTCCCTCCATCACCTCGACGTCTTTGCCAATGTAGATGCTGCCGGCATTAGTGTTGAGGAATGCCCCTTCTACACTTGCTCCGTCCTCGATAAAGATGCGTCTGCGGTCGCCCACCACAATGCAGGTGTCGGACAAAGGCTGCGACTGGCGGCCGGCGGTGAGGCGCTCAAAGTCCTGCTCAAGCACAGTGCCGTTAAACTCAAAGATGTCGGGCAGACTGCGCAGGATGAGGGGGGGAGTGTCGGGGTAAACGATGTGGCTGAAGTGGCGATTGTCGAAGTCGTGCGCACTGCCATTGAAGGCAATGAGCTCTTCGCCCACCATCAGCGCCTCGCCATGCTTGAGCGACAGTGCCTGCTGTGCAAGCCCGGCAGTGGGAATGACGTGGCCGGCAATGAGAAGATTGTTGTGACGTGCAATGGTGGGAAACTTTTTCTTCAGATACGACACTGTGAGGTAGCTATAGGTGGCCTCGCCAAGCATCGAGCGCCATTTCTCGTCGATGGTGGTTATGCCCACACGCAGCAGCGCTGTGGGGCGGGTATAGGTGAGCGGCAGCAAACGGCGCCGCACCTTGTTGTCGTCAAATATTATAATGTTGCGTTTCATTCGTTTTTGATTAGGCTGTGCAAAATTACAACATTTCAGTAGATAATCAAAACCTTATAACACTCATTATTTTTTATAATCAATACATTTACTTTTTGTACCTTTCTTATAAAGAATAATTACTTTCTTTAACTCGACGGGCCTAAAAATCAAGATTTTTATCTATATTTACAGGTTAAACAGCGAAATTACGCGGCGTCTCGGCATCGGGGTGTGTCATAATTCTATTTCATAAGGCTTTGATTGAATTTTGAGATTACGTCACTGATATAGTGCATCTTCGAAGCACCTTTTAAGTCGCTGTCTCTCACCAAGCTGCGCACATCTTCGATGTTGCTTGCATGGTGTTAAAGAAATGGTCGCATCTTCGATGCGCCTGCGTTTTCAACGCTTTTTCTGAATTATGACACACCCTTTTGCGCTCAACTTGCAGTAATGTTGAGAACTGACGTTCTCGAAATTACGCGGCGTCTCGGCATAACAAAATGAAAAACTTTGTTTCTCATTTTGTTTTGCGCTCAACTTGCAGTAATTTTGCACGACAATAGAAAAAAGCCTTCTATTATGAAATATGTAGAAACCGAGATAAAAGGAGTGTGGATTATTCAGCCCGTGCGCTACGGCGATGCGCGGGGCTATTTTAGCGAGACATTCAAGCTCGATGAATTTCAGGCTCATGTGGGGCCGGTGCACTTTGTTCAGGACAATGAGTCGTTCTCCACTCGCGGCGTGTTGCGCGGATTGCACTTCCAGAGTGGCGAGTGGAGCCAGGCAAAGCTGGTGCGAGTGTCGCAAGGACGCGTGCTCGACGTGGCTGTGGACCTGCGTGGCGACAGCCCCACCTTCGGAAAGCATGTGGCCGTGGAGCTGAGTGCCGAGCAAGGCAATCAGCTTTTCATCCCGCGTGGCTTTGCGCATGGCTTTATTGTGCTGAGCGATGTGGCACAGTTCCAGTATAAGGTTGATAACGTGTATGCCCCGCAAAGCGAGGTGACGCTCGCCTTCAACGACCCTGCGCTCGGCATCGACTGGCTGATGCCCCAAGAAGATGTCAAGCTCAGCGAAAAAGACTGTCGCGGCTTGATGCTGGAGCAGATAAAGCCATTTTGAATGTAGCGTTAGCACACCTTTAATTCCCCGAATAACATAAGCCAAAAAATAGTAATCACTATGATGACCCAAGAGACAAAACAAGCCATAATCACCCTTATCAAGCAGCAAGTGGTGCCCGCCATTGGGTGCACCGAGCCCATTGCCGTGGCACTGTGTGTGGCCAAGGCTACCGAGCTGTTAGGCTGCCGCCCCGAGCGCATAGACCTTAAGCTCAGTGCCAACATTCTGAAAAACGCCATGGGAGTGGGCATCCCGGGCACGGGCATGGTGGGCCTGCCCATAGCTGTGGCGTTAGGTGCTCTGATAGGAAAATCTGACTACGGGCTGGAGGTGTTGCGCGATAGCAACCGCAATGCCGTGGAAGAGGGCAAGAAATATATAGCCGAGAACAGAATACACATTTCTCTCGAAAATGACGACCCCGACAAACTTTACATTCATGCCAGTGTCACAGCCGGCGAACACAGTGCCGAGGCGGTCATCAAGTCGCACCACACACATTTTGTGATGCTCAGCAAAGATGGCCATGACATGCCCTTACCCGGCCGTGCGCCAAAGTGTGACGGCACCCTGCAGGCCGATGGCACCACCCAGCCCGAAGTACCGCTCACGTTGCGCATGGTTTATGACTTTGCCATCGAAACCGATCTCGAAGACCTGAAGTTTATCCTTGAGGCCAAGAGACTCAACGAAGGCGCAGCCCTCGCCGGCCTGAAAGAAAACTATGGGCACCAGTTAGGCAAGACCATGTGCTCGCCATTGGGACGCGGAATAATGGGCGACAGCATATTCTCAAAAATCCTGAGTGTGACCAGCTGTGCCTGCGATGCACGCATGGCCGGAGCCATGGTGCCGGTGATGAGCAATTCGGGCAGCGGCAACCAGGGAATATGTGCCACCCTGCCAGTGGTGGTCTTCGCACAGGAAAATCACAACACCGAGGAAGAACTCGTCAGGGCTCTCATCATCAGCAACCTCACTGCCATCTACATCAAGCAGAGTCTGGGGGCGCTGTCGGCACTGTGCGGATGCGTAGTGGCATCCACGGGCTCATCGTGCGGCATTACCTATCTCATGGGCGGAACCTATGAGCAAATATGCTATTCGGTCAAAAACATGGTGGCAAATCTCACCGGAATGATTTGCGACGGAGCCAAACCGTCGTGTGCGCTGAAACTAACCAGCGGCGTGAGCACGGCCGTGATGAGCGCCATGCTTGCCATGCAGCACAAATATGTAACCTCGGTCGAAGGCATCATCGATGACGACGTAGATCGCTGCATCCATAACCTCACAGCGATAGGCTCGAAGGGAATGGACATCACCGACCGCTATGTGCTCAACATCATGACACACAAGTCATAGCGTGTGAATGACACACGATGAGTGTGGCAGTGACAAACTAATGCCCTTTGCATTTCAGCATGCCGGCTCGCTCAGCCAGTGAGATTATGACTCGTTGGCAGTTGGCTTTGTCGATGTCTATGGTTTTTTCCTCATGGTCACTCCAAATAATAACAAATCACTTCGGCACAGTGGCGCAGTAGGCATAATGTTTGCTGTGCTGTCGGCTGTGTGCTATGGCACCAATCCCTTCGGTGCATTACCGCTCTACCAAGAAGGTGAGAGCGTCTCGACAGTGCTGTTTTTCCGCTTCCTGATTGCAGTGGTGCTACTGGGAACCATGATGGCTGTGCGCCGCATGAGTTTTGCCGTGAGTCGTGCCCACTTGGAAGTGCTGATAGCACTGGGGGTGTTGTTTGCCGCTTCAAGCATCACCTATTATCAAAGTTTCCATTACATGGATGCCGGTATTGCAAGCACCATATTATTTGTCTATCCGGTAATGGTGGCCGGCATCATGGCCATGTGCTTTCATGAGCGGCTGTCGCGCATCACGATATTCTCGGTAGTGCTGTCGATGCTTGGCATAGCATTGCTTTATCGCGGTTCGTCGGGAGCCACACTCAGCACATGGGGTGTGCTCCTGTGCATACTGTCGTCGGCTTTCTATGCAGTGTATATCGTGGTCATCAAGCAAGCCGATTTAAGCCGGCTGTCGTCATTGTTGATAACGTTCTATGCCATGCTATTCTGCATGGTGTGCCAGTTTCTGTACTCTTTCACATCGCCTGAGCTGCACATCCAGTTGCCGCCCACGCCGCGCGCTTGGTTCTTCAACTGCTGGTTGGGCTTGGTGCCCACCGTGTTGTCGTTAGAGTTTATGACCATAGCAGTGCAGCGCGTCGGTCCCACGCCCACGGCAATCATGGGGGCACTTGAACCGCTCACGGCCGTTGCCATCGGGGTGATAGTGTTCGGAGAGTTGCTCACACTGCGATTGTGCGCGGGCATAATGCTCATTTTGCTCGGAGTCATGCTCATCGTTCTGCCCCGGCAATTCCTGCCGCAGTGGTTGCGCTGATTTTTTGCTGTGATTGCGCCAGTTTCAAAAAAAAGTATTACCTTTGCAGCCTAAATGAGCAGAAAGTGGCATTTTGGCACAATTTTTGCACTACTAATGCAGCACGAAGTCTTTACTCACTATCGTATGCACAAAGGGGCTGACTTGGCTTTGACAGCGTGTAGAGGTGGTAAGCAAGCATGCAGAGCGATGATGGCAATGCTCTTTAATCTCAGTCATTACTAAATTTAACTGGCGAAAACACTTACGCTCTCGCTGCTTGATCGAAGTATAGTAGATCTGCTTTATCTTAGCCCAAGGATGGTTAAGACGAGACATCACCCGATTGCCCTCGCTCCGAGGCGTTTCGATATGGTGGTGCTGGAATATCGGAGATAGGGTGCGGCAAGCCTCGGGCCAAACCCGAAGTTTAGAGGATAAGCCACAGGTTGGTAGTCGTGAGCCTGCCTGCGGTCGAAAACCAAGTCATGACTAAGCATGTAGAAACCTTATCGTTTCCGCGTTTGGACGAGGGTTCAAACCCCTCCAGCTCCACAACTGCATGATTAAGCCGCTGAAATCCAGCGGCTTAATTTTTGCGGTGATTTACACTTCAATTCCCCGCTTAGCTCGCAAAACATCGTTTTATCTTTCTTGTCCATAATGTTACACTGATTTTTTGATTTCTATTTTGATTTCTGTCTCGAATTGGCGCACATAGATGAAGTCGGTGATGGCGAACTTCATGTGGTCAAACAAGTGGTGGAAAGGCAACGTGAGGTGCAAGTCCTTGGTGAGTTCCTGGTCCAGGCCCTCATTCCAGTTGGGCGGAGTGCAATCCATGCCAATCAAATGCTCAAAACTGTACCCTTCATCCATTGGGATGATGAGATGCCCATGCGTCACGCCATCATCATAGATACGGTTCCAGCCCCAATCACATAGCGCATTCCACAGTTCCTGGCGATCGGCCCCTTGGACTGGATGAAGAGCCGGATAATCGTCACCCAGGTAGCATCTCGCTGTCAAATGCATGTGATCGGGATTCTCAGCCTTGTCCTTTATAGCGTCCCAGATGCGATGTGCACGGTCATACATTTCCCGCAAAGCAGCCGTGAGCGCATCATTAAATGCGATGATGTCTGGCAAAATCTCCTCCTGATGAGCCAGGGCTCGCTTATTAATGATGTCTTTCCGAACTGTCAGCAAACAATCACACTCAGGATATTTGCTCCAGTTGTCATTGAACACATTGAGAATTTCTTCTTCAATGCATCGAATCTCATAGTCTTGTAATTCAATCATAGCGACACATATTGTTGTTTGT
Organism: Porphyromonadaceae bacterium UBA4277; assembly: GCA_002395965.1. Taxonomy (GTDB): domain Bacteria; phylum Bacteroidota; class Bacteroidia; order Bacteroidales; family Muribaculaceae; genus Sodaliphilus. Next base: position 17,523 of record DGVT01000007.1, on the reverse strand, counting down.
CGCTGCAAAATTAAGCGGCGCCCCTGCCATATCGTGGCAGAGGCGCTGTCAAAAGTTGTTTTTCTTAAAGAAAAGTGTAGAGATGCTGTTTTGAAATTTTTGCCGAGGATTTGAGATGGATTTTTGAGGCAGTTTTAATTAATCTTTGAGGAGCGATGCGGGCATCGTGACGAACAATATCAAGTAAAAATGGCCAAAAAGGCGCTCAAAGCCCGGCTAAACAAACATCACATATCAAATTTCAAAATTGCATCTCAGTCAAGTGCCTGGTAGGTGAAGTCGGCGGCGCTCATGCAGGCTTTCTTGTAGTCGAACTGGAACATACGCATGTACTGTTCCTTGATCTCGACCGCCCCGTTATAGAACGGATTGGTGCAGTGCTGACGGGTGGTGACGGTAATCACCATCTCAGGGGTAATGACTTGCCCATTGACGCGCCTGGTGCGCTTGGGTGTGATTCTAAAAACTTTGCTCATAATGCTAACGATTAAATGTGAAACAAAAATGATAATCGCCACAAAAGTAGAAGGCACCTCGGCCATTCTGCGGCAGGGTTTAAAAATTTTTCAGCCGTTGAGTAAAGCTATGGCTCGGTCGGCTAGTAATTCGGTTAATCCATCAAAAGGATTGGTCAAGATGAAACGAGGTAATTGTGAATCCAGTATCACATATTCATCGTCAATAATGACGTAACGAGCATCTGCTAAGGTGTTCTCGAAAAGCCAGAAGTCTATCTCAATTCCTTTACTTTGCCTTGCATCAAGGCTGAAAATGTCAATATTTGATGACCAGCTGGCACTGACAATCGTCGGTGTAATGTCAATCACGCGACCAGGCAGTTGTCGATCCGTCCACATGTCCTGCATAGCCTCCAGACCAAGGTACTTCCAAGATGATTCAATGACGATGTCGGCATGAGTCGAATCAACGACCCGCTTTAACTGTTCCACAGCCACCGGATCAAAGAGAGGTCCATGCTTGTCTCGAAATGGTTTCCCCTGAGACATCAGCAGATCCTGATAAAACTCAGTATTCAACACCCCGTCAAAATCAAGAAACAGATACTTATCCACCATATTAGAATAGAGTAAGAAAATCTACTCAAGCCAAAGACACATTAATCTTTATTTTACCTTGTTGTACAAGTTCAAGTATCCTGTAATAAATTACTGAACACGGAATGAACAAATGGTCAAATTTATCAAGCACGAGATCAATTAAGTTTAAAAATCTAGACTCTTTTAGGACCGTTTTTATAATGAAATCATCCATGAAATCTGCAGGGTATGCTTTTATAATACCATCTTGGGTATCACTAAGACGATATATGGTATTTGAATAAGCCCATTTATACCATTCTTCTATATAGCCATTTTTCTCTTCATCGCTTATTGGTTTTGCCAGAGACGCCATGTCGTATTCAAAGACATCATAAGCAGATACATAGCCTACATCTGGATAAAGGATTGATGGGTATGTTGATAGGTGCTTTTCCATAAAGCCCTTGCTGTCCATTATGTCAACATGATAAAGGTTGTTTTCAACAATGACTGACATTAGATATAGTAGAAATAAGTCTGAAGAACTCCATCCATGCCATACAATCACCCGATTGTAGAGAGAGTAATCTTTATTTATAAACGCTTTCAAATTATCAAACAATTCAATTCGCCCGTGCGCTGCTAATAATGCATAACACAGTTCTCTATCTGAAAAATTTTTGGGGATATACCCGAAAGAAAAATTGAAATTAGGATAAACAATTTCTTCTGAAATACCTTTTAACTTCCAAAGCCCGAACCTAACTGAACCTCCGAATGAAGGACCATATACCACATGTAGCGTTTTCTTGTCCATAATGTTTTGCGATTAATGTTATTATTGTTTTTGTTGCAAAGGAATAGACGGCCTCCGCCAATCTGTGGCAGAGGCCTGAAATAGTTGATATCTCATTTCAAAGACACTTCAATAATTAATTTGCCTTCACATCTTAGTTCAAGTATCCTGTCAAAAACTATTATGTCTGGGATGTTCAAATAATTCAATTTGTACATCACATGTGCTGCCACATATGATATCTTCGACTCTTTTTTTGCTATTTCAAGGATGGCAGCATCCATAAAATCTGCAGGGTATGCTTTTATAATTCCATCATGAGTGTCACTAAACCGATATATGGTGTTTGAATTGGTCCATCTATACCATTGTTCTTTATAGGTATTCTTCTCTTCATCGCTTATTGGCTTTTCCAAGGAAACCATGTTGTTTTGGGAAATGTCAAAAGGCGCAACATGTCCCATTGTTGGAAATGGTTCCATTGGATTTCTTGATAGATGCTTAGCCATGAAAGCTTCACAATCTCTAATGTCAACATGATAAAGATTGTTATCTACTATTACTGACATCAAATATAGTGCAAACAAGTCAGCGGAACCCCATCCATGCCATACAATTACCCTATCATAGGCTGTATAATCTATGGTAATAAGAGCCTTCAAATCGTTATAGATGCTATCATTTCCTTCAACGAATGACGCTTTATAAAGTTCTATGTCGGAAAAATCTTTAGGCATGTGCCTGTATGAAAAATCAACCGGCAGACAGACCACCTCGTCTTTGATATCCATTAAATGTAGTCCATGGTTTAATGTCCCTCTATTAACATAGCCATATACCACATGAAGCGTTTTCTTGTCCATAATGTTTTGCGATTAAAAGTTTTTGCCGCAAAGAAAAAGACGGCCTCCGCCAATCTGTGGCAGAGGCCTGAAAAAAGTTGATATTTCTTTGAGATTTATGCGATGGGGTCTGGGCAAAGGTGGCGGCGTTGGCATTTCTTGCATTCGCTGCCTCGCCATACCTTGTCGAATTCCTCGATAGCGGCGTTCACAATCTCGGGGTCGTCCGTCAGGATGCCAGCCTCGAAGTTTCGGCGTGTGGCCGACTTCATGCCCATGCCGGCACCCGTGAGGTTGGCGCTGCCGATATAGACCTCCTCGCAGTCAAACACCAGCATCTTGAAGTGTACTCTGGGACACAGCACCCGCTCCAACCGGTCATACAGCACGGGATACCTGTCAAAGTCCTCCCTAAAGTTCGGCCCAGGCTCCTTAGCATGAATCAGCCTCACTTCAACCCCTCGCCGAATCAGCAAAGCAATCACGGCGAGAAAAGGTTTGGTCGTATCTCCAACCTTGACATACAGGTCCTTAATGTCGGCCGTCCCAATCCACAACGAGCGCTTCACCGACTGCACCCGACCAAGCACCTCCCCATAATGGTCACTATTTGAAATGAATGATAACATTTTCAATGTCATTATACTTTACGTATAACTTGTCTCCCTTTCTACAAATGTTTTTAATTTCATGATTTCGTCTCTAATGCTGTCTATTTCAAATTGCTCTTTTTCATTATTAAAGTCTCTCTCAATATACCACCAATCCTTATTATATTGAGTATATTTGTCAAATCTTGGTAGTTCATGCTTTATCTCTATAGTTCCAGGATTACGCCTTACGCCAATCTCAAAAACCAATTGAGGCTCAGGTTTTGCCTCATAATCCAAATAGCAGGTGAGAGCAACATAAAAAAAAGAATTAACAATGATTCCGCAAGACATCCAGGGCATATTCCATGCCCAATAAGTATCAACGGGTAATTCAATAGATGCATCCTGTGTAACGTAATAATAACCACTATTTTCTCCCAAATTTCTCAACGCCCTATTTAATCCGTCTAATACTTTTTTTCTTTCATTAGCCAATTGAGTCAAATCCTGTTCGCCTATAGAGATGAATCTAAACAGATTATCATAACAATCCCGATAAATTTCCCCGCAACGCCTGAATGTCGTCGTTGCAAAATCTAATGCAGTTTTAGGGTCAGATGTTATGATACTTGGATCTTTAGACAATTCTTCAACTGCATCAATGTCTACCTTTAGAGACTGGTCATGTGCCTTATAATAACTCCAATCATCATTATCACTCTTGGACCGATTTGTTTCAAATGGAATAGCTGCAAGATTTCCGATATTGTTCAACCAATAATTGCGACAGAACCGAGCATAACAATTATGTTCACTATAGTTGCCAAACCAATTCTGAGGGATAATGTGATCATAGTCCCAGGGAGTGTTATGCTCGCTCCACATCTTGAGATTTAACGGGTTATAGTTCCGAAAACATCCACTCAAATAACTTCGTTCGAAATAAAGAAGCATCTCTTTATTAGTGTATACTCGATTCCACAACTCATTCCATTGAGATAACCCAGGATTCCATTTATCATGGGCCTCGATCTTCAACATTTTGTCAAACTCATCAGGCGTGATTAATGGAGTTAAGTTCGATATGTTGACAGCATGAGCTAATGCCAATCTAATTGCATCAAGTTTTTTGTCATGTTTGCTTATATATTGATGACAAAGATTAACGCATATTGAGATATCCCTTGCAAACCAATGAATATAAAATACCAACCCCGATAAGAACTCATCATCAATTTCATAAAATTGATGATATTTTATATAAAGCAGAAGCATATACAAATCGGTTGATTGATTAGCAATGCGTGCTTTTAATACATCTGGTATTTTGGAGTGATTAAAGACATCATCAACTTGTTTTAATAAGTATGGCACATTATCATAGAAATCACTTATTTTTCGCACATACTCTTTGTCGCAGCCTTTCTCTCTGATTTTTTCTAAGCTAAGATGATTGACAAAACCATTATTATTCTTTTTTATATCAGTTTCTATAATACGGAGAGACATTCTAGCTAATTTAGCTGGACTGATATAAGCTGAAACTTCATCTTCTTTATCCTTGATGAACTTGAAGTATGCTTTAATCGTGGAATACGCCAGATCATCATCACTTATCGGGGTTCCACCCTTATTTATTCTATTGAAAAGTGTCTCAATCGTTTCAATTGATTCAAGGGTCATTATTGTGGCACCAATTTCGTATTTTAGTGCATTTCTTATATAACTCTCAAGACATGCTAATGCGATGTTAAGTTGTTCATGGTCAATCTTTTTCTTATATGCATTTGAAAAATGATCTTTATATATTTTGTTCGCGCATTCTACAAAATTGCTGCTATCATTTTCAGCTGCTTGGAAAAGAACTTGCAATGGGATGGGCAGTTCTGCCTTAAAAGGCCATGTTGATTTTAAGGATATGGCATCGCTATTGTAAATTGACCATTCATCAACATCTTCTCCTAAAAACTCTTTTATCGCATATCTTTGTTCAATTGCTCTTAATTTTGAGCAATCCTCATTATCGTTATACCCCCATGGATGTGAGATGGTTGTCACCATCAAAGTAAATGAATTGTCTTTTTTGAAGTTAATCCAGACAACGCTATCAGGATTATCTGGAAGATATTGTCCAAATCCAAGTGATATTGCATTTAACCTTTGCTGTCCATCTAAAACCTGCTTTTCATTACCGTTATCCAATAGAAGAATAGTCCCGATTGGTATTTCATGTAGAATTGAATCCCAAAGCAATCCAATTTGTTTAGGATTCCATACTAAGCCCCGTTGAATAATATGGTTCTTCAGTTTATTCTCTTTTAGATTACTTAATTGAAATTTATCAAATTCCATAATACAGATATTATAAGATTGTGTTTATTGCTTGCAAAGTTATTAAATCAGTTTCACTTATCCAAAATCAAAACGATTGAAGTTACAACAGTTCTCTTGCTATCCAGGCGCAGGCCTCTGCATCGGCGAGGGCGTGGTGGTGGTTCTCCAATTGGAAGCCGCAGGCGGCAGCTACGGTCTGGAGCTGATGGTTTTCCAAGTCGGGTTGCAAGCGGCGGGAGGCGGCAAGCGTGTCGAGGAACTCGTACTCGGGATAATCCATCTGATAGGTACGGAAGACGGCGCGAAGGCAGCCTTCGTCAAAGGGGCGGTTGTGGGCGACCAACGGCAGGCCTTCGATCAAAGGCTCAATCTGTGCCCACACATCGGGGAATACCGGGGCATTGTCGGTATCCTCACGGCACAGGCCATGAACCTGAGTGCACCAGTAGTTATAATAGTTGGGCTCGGGCTTGATGAGCGAGTAGAACTTGTCCACAATCTTCTCGTCCCGGACAACGACCACTCCAACCGAACATACCGAAGAACGATCATAGTTGGCGGTCTCAAAATCTATAGCAGCAAAATCGTTCATTAGTTTTAAGTTGTAAGTTTTTAGTTTTAAGTACAGTTACTATTGCCTTACACAGTTCCTCAACTCTCAGTTTGTTCCGAGGGCGTGGTTTGGTACAATTTCAACATTTCCTTGATTCTATCGACCATCTCGTCACGGAGCCACTGAGGGGAGAGCACTTCCATGTTGTCGGCATTCCACAACAATTCCTGCTGGAAGTCGAAGGTGGGCCTCAAATAAAAAGTGAAGATGCTGTACTCGTTGTTGCATTCCGCCTCTTGCTGCGAACGGTGGATCTTGAGGTCACGCAGGTAGTTGGCCTGGCCGGCTTTGACCTTAATCTTCACAATCTCCTTGTCGTAATCCTCATCACGAATCACGCCGATGAAGCCGTCAAAATAGGCCTCGGCATTCCACTCCCGTGGCATCGTGAAGGTCTGATCGGTCTTCTGCAACGACAGGATGCGGTCCAGGGCGCAAATCCAAATGCGTTGATCCTCCTCGCCGTCATTGCCGTGAACAATCACGTACCATCGCTGGCGAAACAGCTTGAGGCACAATGGCTGCACATCATAATTCTTCTCGTTGTCTTTCCAATAGCTTTTGTAGGTAATGTTAAGCACCCGGTTCTCCTTCATCGCATCAATGATGGGATGCAGGTGCAATTCTCCCGAGGGTACATACTCCAACTGGATCCTGTCCTTGATGCCCATGCACCCCGTCAGGGCATTGCTCACCGTGAACGTATTGAACAGCCACGATTGCAGCCCTCCATCAGTGATGTCTTCAATGTTCTCGATGAAATAACAATAATCACCACAATGCTCGTTCGAAATGATGAGCCCGAACAAGTTCCAAATGTTATCAGACCAGCGTTTGAAAGTGCGGATAGACAAATCCTCCCCTCGGCTCATGTCAAAATCGTTACGCCAGCGCTCATTGATATCCTTAAACGAAATCCTCTTGGCCCGATAGATTGTATTAATCAACCAGACATACCTCTTCATCATGATAGGTCCTCTTTCATTTTCAGCCATAACATACGCGTTTTTAATTTAACACCGCAAAGGTACAACAAACCTCGGTCAAACCGTGTCCGACTTTTTGGATTTTTCTCTTAACAGGATCTATATTGTTTTCTTCGTCTTGCTGATGAGTCTGAAATTGTTCGTGATGGTAAGTAAGTTGGACTACAGGGAATGTGATTATGAAGCTGCGATAAAAGGAGCCCAAAAAGTCAGGCTCGCGCAGTTCGCGAATGCCTTCAATCATGTACGTGTTCAACAGACATGATTCTAATAAGTCTTTATTGGAAACAGGAATAGGACTGACAGTTCCATGATGAACTAACACAATAATTGGCATTAAGGAAAGACGGGCATCAGTTCGTCTTTTTGTTTTTAACCATCTGCAAGTAGCGAAAAAAAAGAAGAACGGAATCATGACCTCTTCGGCCGTGGTTCCGTTTTTCTTCGAGCTCTCCCATTCTCAAAAATTCTTACATCAGTTTCTGTACCTCAGTCCAATAGAAGAAAGCCTCGATGTCGCTTTTCTTTAGCTTGCTGAGTTTGGTGCTCAGCGGCGCGATTATCACCTCATCGGCCAATGATGCCACTTTCGCTGGATTGAAGTGTTTGACATCTGTGATGAGCAAAAACGAAGGCGGGGCCGTCATTTCTTGGGCAACTTCAGCAACAGTGAGGGGTGGATTGTGGTAGTGGCTACTGCCACGATGCCCTCGATGCTCACCACCACGCGGTGGTTGCCTTTCACGCGGCGCAAGACGCCTTCGGCTCCCTCAAACGGGCCTCCTATAATCCTCACTCGGTCGCCGCGAGTGAATTGCCCGGGCTTGACTTCGAGATATTCCAACTGCTCGTCGTAGGTCCCGGCCACGGCTATGAAGCTTTTCATCTGGTCTTCAGGTACCAAGGCCGGCTTCTTGGTGGCGGGGTTCATGATGTAGCATATGGGAAGGCTTGTCGTGGCTTTGAACACCTTCATCACCGATGGCTCAATGTGCAAGAAAATGAGATTGTGCACCGTGGGGACAAGTTTCTTCACGCGGCGTCCGTTTTTTATTCCCAGCGTATATTTCATGGGGATGAAGTTCTCGATGTTGCGGGCATCAAGTTCGGCCTTAACCTTCATCTCGCGGTTATAGGTCACTCTAATAGCATACCACACCTTTGCTTCGGCGGTGGTGTTCGCCGCAGTGGCTTGGGGGGTAATAGTGTGTGTCATGTTATTGATTGATTGCATTGTTTTATAGCAGGCATGGCATTGGCTAAGCGTTATATCGAGTAGAATTGCAGTGGGTTATCCGGCATGCAGTGTGATGACATACCAGCCGTCGATATAGCCTTCGCTCTCAACCAGATTGGGACCTAACTGGTCGTCATATGGACTGCCGGAGGCTTTGTTGAATTGTTTTGCGCTCATCATAAAGGCATCGTGGTCGTCCTTTTCTTTGAAATATAGCTTTGTGAAGTTGTCGGTCGCCAAGGTGACTTCGACAGCGCACGCGTGCTCGCCCGTAGGCTCAAGGGTTACGGTCCAGCCTTCTTGGGTCTTGATTTTTACGTTTTTCCCATAGACGAAGTGTGAGAATTCTCCGCATTCCTCGTCTTCTTCGGTCTCAGCTACGAGCTTTGTCAGCCCCATGTCGGCGAGATTATTCTCCGACCAGTGTCCTAATTCTGCCATCATGGCTACCAACTGACTGGTAGCAACCGGCTCTGTTTCGCTTGCGCGGCTTGCGGTGCTCAGCGATGCAATAACCAAGGCGATGGCTATGAGAATGTGACGTAAGTGTTTCATAATCGTTTCTGAATTTTATTTGTGGCGCAAATTTACTGAATTTTTGCGAATTACAACCAAAATGACAGGAAATATATTTGTTTTGGAACCGTGAGGCTGCTTTATGATAGCAGTTTTACAATCTAAAAATGATAAAACGCAGCGTAAAAACATAGGAGTAAATAAATTATTATTAACTTTGCAATCAAATTATCGAATTGCTCAAGTGTCAACGCGCTATAAACGTGAGTGTTGAGGCATAATGATAAAGTAATAAATATGAAAAGAGTATTATTGATGGCATTAGCGGCAGTGCTGGCTCTTGGTGCTGTGGCTGGGCAGAGTAGTGGCGACAGTGTGATGAACCGTAAAAAGGTAGCCCTCGTGCTCAGTGGCGGCGGTGCCCTTGGTGCCAGTCATGTGGGCGCGCTCAAGGTGATAGAGCGCACCGGCATTCCGGTGGACATGGTGATAGGGACCAGTATCGGCAGCATCGTCGGGGCCATGTATAGCGTGGGCTATAATAGTGGCGACCTTGAAACGATGTTCCGCACTATGGACTGGGCTGAGCTTTTCCTTGACCGTGGCAACCTGAGCAATCTCACCCTTAGTGAGCGGGAGGCTCGCAACACCTATATTTATGAGCGCGAATTCTATGTGCATGGCGGTATCGACCCGCAGCCCGGCGGCGTGATTCGCGGCAATAATATTTCGCGCGTGTTTAGTCATTACCTGCAAGGCTACACCGACAGCATCAATTTCCTGCACGACCTGCCCAGGCAGTTTGCATGCATTGCCACCGACCTGGTTACCGATGACGAAGTGCTGCTCTCGAGTGGGTCGCTCGTGGAGTGCATACGCTCGAGCATGTCGATCCCGGGTGTGTTCACCCCGGTGCACATAGGCAACAAGGTGCTCGTTGACGGAGGCACAAAAAATAACTTTGCCGCCGATGTGGCGCGAGAGTTGGGGGCCGATATCGTGATAGGTGTGAAATTTGACATTGGCTTGGGGACCGACAAGGAGTATCGCTCGTTTATGGACGTGCTTGAGCGCTCGGCCGGAAGCGATATTACCCGGCGCTCGAAGGAGAACGAGAAGTATTGCGACCTGGTCATTTCGGTGCCGGTGAGAGGTTACTCAAGCGGGAGTTTCAGTAGCAGGGCCATTAATGCACTCATTGAACGTGGCGAGAAGGCCGCTCAAGAGAAATACGACTCAATCATGATTCTCAAAGAGCAGGCCGGCGTGGTGCCCGAGGCAAACTACACCATGCACTTGCGCGACATCAATAACCTTAAGCCCACTGATGAGGCGGTGAAACGTCTGGTGAATTCTCACCGGCCCAACACGCTCATGGCCTCACTGGGTGTGAGATATGATACCGAAGACGTGGCAGCATTGCAGCTCAGCGGGCGCTATTTCATGGACGGTAAACTGCGCAAGGAACTCGACTTGACGCTGCGCCTGGGACTGCGCTCGATGTTGCGGGTGAACTTCGACATAGAGCCGCGGCCATTCAAGAAAATGGGGCTGAGCTATGAACTGTGGCATAACATTCGTCACGACATCTACGCGCGTGGCAAGCGCAGCGACAACCTCTCGTTTATCTATCAGCATGCCAATGCCAAGTTGTTCTCATTCGATGCGCTGAATTTCGACTGCGAGCTGGGATTGGGATGGGAGCACTACCACTTGTTCAAAGGCTTGTGGAACGAGCTGAGCATGATACCATTTGTGCCCAATGAGCATTACTTCAATTATCACATGCGCTTGCGTTACAACAACGAGGACAATGCTTATTTCACCCAGCATGGCGTGAGGGCCGAGGCGTCGTATGCTTATTATACCGACAACTTTGCCCAGTGGAAAGGCCATTCCGGCTTCAGTGCACTCATGGCAATGTGCCAGGTCACTATTCCCATAACAGCCACCACCCATCTGCGCCCATGCGTGCAGGGGCGTCTGGTGTTTGGCGACGATGATTTGCCTGTGATGCAATATAATGCAGTGGGTGGAATGAGTTATGGCAAGTTCTTTCCACAGCAGCTTCCACTGGCCGGTATTGGGAATGTGGAGTTTCTCGACAGCAAGTTTGTGAGTGCATCGCTACGGTTGCAGCAGCGGCTCGTGGGGCGCCATTATCTGCTGCTCGACGGCAGTGTGGCCGAGCATAACCGGGAGATGAGCAACCTCTTCGACCGGAAACCCATTTGGGGCGTCAGGGCTTCATATTTCTACAATAGTGGCATTCTGGGGCCGCTCGGAGCCTCATTAGGCTGGAGCAACTACACTCACAGGCTCAATTTCTACGTCTCTTTAGGTTTCGACTTCTAACTCATCATTCAGCAGGAAAAATGCGACATGCGGGGTGTGTCATAATTCAAAAAAGCGTTGAAAACGCAGACGCATCGAAGATGCGACCATTTCTTTAACACCATGCAAGCAACATCGAAGATGTGCGCAGCTTGGTGAAAGACAGCGAATTAAAAGGGTGCTTCGAAGATGCACAACATGTGTCGGGTTATACTTCGATCACCTCTGATTTTCTATAATTTGAATTATGACACACCCGCATGTTTTGTGTCGGTATAAAAATGTGCTTCAGTTGAAAGCTGCTTTTATCGGTTATACTTGAAACTGGAACCACCCAGGAACTCTCGCATGATGCTTGTGGGCGGAATTTCCTTGTCGTCGATCTGGATGAAGAAATGAATGAACTTGAGCAGACGGTGGGCCTCGGAATACTCCGGACAGTTCTTCGGCACCGAGGCTAAGATGAGCTCGGCATGAGCTCGCAATACGGCAAACTCGATGTTCAGTGCCGAGTTAAACATCACGTCGGCCGATTCCTGGAAGGGCAGGATCCACTTCTCTTCGGCCTCGCACACGTTTTTCCAGTGGCTGATGGTTTCGCGTGCACTGAAGGCCCCCTTGTTGTAGTCGCGAATGATGCGACGCAGCAGGCGGTTGTCGCGTGTGGGCACCCAGTTGTGGTCGTCGAGCGAAATGCTTGTCAGTGCCGAGACAAAGATCTTGAACTTAGCACTGTCGGGAATGTGCTTGGTGAGGATGGGGTTCAATGCGTGGATGCCCTCGATGATGAGCACACTGTCGCTCTTGAGCTTGAGGCGTTTTCCCTTGTATTCGCGCATGCCTGTCACAAAGTTGTATTCAGGCACTTCCACGCGTTCGCCTTGCATGAGCTTCATCAGGTGGTTTTCGAGCAAGTCGCAATCCACGGCCTTGATGTTGTCGAAGTCGTACTGGCCGTCGGGTAGCAGCGGTGTGTCAACGCGATTAACGAAATAGTCGTCGGTAGAAAACGACATCGGTCTCAGTCCGCACGCAAGCAGCTGGATTGACAGTCGCTTGCAGAAGGTGGTCTTTCCCGAACTCGAAGGGCCTGTGATGAGCACGATCCTGATGGGGTTTTCCTCGGCGCGGAACCGGCGGTCTATCTCTTCGGCAATCTGAACGATTTTTTTCTCTTGCAGTGCCTCGCTCACCTGGATGAGCTGCGAGGCGCGGCCTTTGAGGATGGCCTTATTCACATCGCCGGCATTCGACAGGCGCATGATGATGTCCCAGCGCACTTTCTCGGCCAGCATGGCAAAGGTGTGGGGCATCTCAAGTTTCGGAGCCAGCTTCATGGGGTCGTGGCGGTCGGGCACTCGCAGCAGCAGGCCGCCTTCAAAGTGCTCGATTTCCCACACCTTGAGGTAGCCGGCCGATGGCACGAGGGGCCCGTAATAGTAATCCACGGTATCTCCAAGTGTGTAGTAGTCGCTGTAGATCTGGCCGCTGGTCTCGAGCAGTTTCACCTTGTCGGAGAAGCCGCGCTCGGCAAACACTCGCACAGCCTCTTCGGTGGTGGCTTCGTGACGGCGGAACGGCATGTCCATCCCCACAATCTCTTTCATGCGTTGCCTGATTTGCTCCACATCTTCATCGGTCAGTGGCTCGTTATTGCGCTTCTTGAAGTTGCAGTAATAGCCCAGGGCAAGCGGGTATTCGATAAACAGCTTGCTGCCGGGGAAGAGGTCGCAGGTGGCCTTGTAGAGCATGAAGCACAGCGAGCGCACATACACGCGCCGTCCCGAACCCTCGCGCGCATCCAGAAACTCAACGTCGCGGTTCTGGAACAACCGGAACTTTAGGCCTTGTGAGGCATTATTTACTTTTGCCGAAACCACAGGGTAGGGCATTTGGAGCTCTTCGGCAAAATCTTGATAGACGTCGAGCAGTGAAGTACCTTCGGGGAAGCTACGGGTGATGTTGTTGTTCTTGCAGCGAATCTGAAGCATAGAAGATAAGTGTATTATGGGGTTAGTCAATAGTCGCTCACATTGTGACGGCGCATGGCCAAATGCTGAGTTTTCAGCACATTGCACTCTAACAGCCGAATAGTCGATGGCTTCACTCCGATAATGCCGCTGCATGGCTTTCACAGTCGGGTAAGAACGATGAAAGCTGGGTGCCTTGCCGTTAGATTTTGCAAAGTTACTACATTCTGATTACAAAAAAGCACTTTTCTATGGAAAAAAATAGTGGTTCGCCTAATTTCATGCGATTTTTCTATGTTTTGGATGCTTTAAGTGGCCGAAAAGATAAAAAAGGCAGTGGAACTATAAGCCGGGTTATGTAGTAGCACGCGCGGTGCTACCGCCTGTCATTTATCTGTCCGGCACATTGCTGTGCCGGTATATCGTGCTAAGCACGAAGTAGCAGTCTACCCCCCGGCAATGGACGAGCAGCCCTTAGATGCCGGTATACTTGACCTTGCAACTCACAGGTGGTGCGGCACGCGGTGTCGCCATCGCGCCCGGTGAGCTCTTACCTCACCTTTTCACCCTTGCCGGTGCGATGACCGGCGGTTGTTTTCTGTCACCTTAACCCCACAGTCGCCCATGGCTTCCCGTTAAGAAATGTGATGCTCTGTGTTGCCCGGACTTTCCTCTTGCATGCCATTATAGCCTTGCAAGCGACAGACCATTCCACTGCCTGATGCGTTTGGACGGCAAAATTACGAAAAAATTGTTTACTAATGTTCTGCATCAATGAAATTTCTGTAACTTTGCATTATTGATATTGTCGGATAGTTGATTATGAAACGTACAATTTTTGCATTATACCTCATTATAATGACTTGTACCCAGGCTCTTGCTGCCGGAATGCATTTGTATCGTGGTAACAGCACCTACAGCAGCGACATCCTTTACACCTGGGATGGGTCGCACATTTATCGTGGCAACAGCACCTATTCAAGCGACATCCTTGCCACATGGGACGGCCGGCATCTATATCGAGGCAGCAGCACCTACAGTAGCGACATCCTGTTTACGTTCGATGGCCGGTGTGTGTATAAGGGCCGCAGCACCTATAGCAGCGACATTCTTTACACCTGGGATGGCAGATACCTGTATCATGGCCGCAGCACCTACTCCAGCGACATCCTGCTCACCATTAGCAACGGTCACATCTATCGTGGCCGTAGTGCCTATAGCAGCGACATCCTGTACAGCTACACCGCCCCGATTCCCTTGCCGGTACTCCTCTTCATGATTAACTGAAACTTACCTCTTCGAGGACATATTTGGATTTTGGATGCGCTTTCTTTTTTGTCGATAGACGAAAAGACCTCTTTAACCCCACTTTACGGGAGCGCGAGCTCCCTAAGTGGGGACAAACGGCAGCGTGGGGACGGGGTGTGTCATAATTCAAAAAAGCGTTGAAAACGCAGACGCATCGAAGATGCGACCATTTCTTTAACACCATGCAAGCAACATCGAAGATGTGCGCAGCTTGGTGAAAGACAGCGAATTAAAAGGGTGCTTCGAAGATGCACAACATGTGTCGGGTTATACTTCGATCACCTCTGATTTTCTATAATTTGAATTATGACACACCTTCAAAAAACAAGCCGAGAATTTGCATAGCCGACTGAAAAGCACTACTTTTGCCTGTGGCATTCCGGCAGGAGTGCCACGCGGTGGCAGCATCGTTGCCATCCAAGCGACATAGAAAGCGTATTTATCACAATACAGACAAGCCTCCACGCTTTCGCATTTATAATCAGAACATTAACAGCCAAATTCGGGAGACACAAGCGGCACCCAAAAACTTTTACCACTATGACCAAACGACTACTCACCCTGCTACTCACCATCACCCTGCTCACCCCCATCGCCAATGCCTACGACTTCACATATAATGGCTTGAAGTTTGACATCACAGGATCCTCAAGTGTTCTCGTATCAAAAAATCAAAATGCATCAGGCTCTGTTGTTATTCCTCAAGTTGCGCATAACATTTACTACACTTATGACTCTAATGGTAATCCCATCAAACACGATTATGCATATACTGTCACTGCAATCGGAGAAAAAGCCTTCTGGCACTGCAGCGGCCTGACGAATGTAACCATTCCCAACTCAGTCACATCAATCGGCGAAAGGGCATTCTATAGTTGCAGCGGCTTAACCGGAACGCTGACAATCCCCAACTCCGTCACCTCAATCGGGGGCTCTGCCTTCTCTGGCTGCAGCGCCCTGACGAGCGTTACCATCCCCAACTCCGTCACCTCAATCGGTATTAGTGCCTTCGAAGTATGTAGCGGCCTGACAAGCATCACCATCCCCAACTCAGTCACCTCAATCGGCAATTCCGCCTTCTACGGTTGCAGTGGTCTGGAAAGTGTCTCCATCCCAAACTCCGTTACATCATTAGAAAAATATCTATTTGGAAGATGTATAAGTTTGACATCGGTAACAATTCCGAATTCCATTAACTCAATCGGTGAGGATGTGTTCTATGGCTGCCAAAATTTATATTCGATTTCCATTCCAAATTCGGTTACTGAAATTAGGAAAGGTGCTTTTTACGGATGTAGCAATCTAAAATCGGCAACAATCCCAAACTCGGTTTCAATAATTGAAAATGGTATCTTCTATGAATGTATTAACCTAACAAGTGTTAACATCCCCAATTCCATCACGTCAATAGGTCGTGCAGCTTTCTATAAATGTAGCAGTCTTGAATCGGTGATAATACCTAAATCGATTATTTCCATTGACAATTTGGCATTCTACGGCTGTAGCAGCCTGACAAGCGTCAACATCCCCAACTCAGTCACCTCAATCGGCAACGAAGCCTTCTCTGGTTGCAGCGGCCTGACAAGCATTAAGGTCGGAAATGAAAATACTGTGTATGATTCACGCAATAACTGCAATGCGATTATTGAGACAAAAACCAATACTTTAATAGCTGGGTGTAAAAATACAGTTATCCCCAACTCCGTCACTACAATAGGCTCTAATGCGTTCGAAGGCTGCAGCGGCTTGACGAGCGTCAACATCCCCAGCTCCGTCACCACAATCGGAGATTATGCGTTCTACAGCTGCAGCGGCCTAAAGAATATCTATAGTCAGATTCAACATCCTGAAAACGTTGCATTGGGCGGTATTGTGTTTTTGGATGTGGTTATGGATGTGTGCACGCTCCATGTGCCGCGCGGAACGGTGCCTGTGTATCGCCGCTGCGAACAGTGGAAAGATTTTCTGAATATTGTGGATGATGTTGATGGCACGACTACGATCGTAATCCCTGCCACGGCACTGGAACTGAATCCGAAGCACTTGGTGCTGCACCCGGGAGAGAGCGCGGACATCACGGCTGTATTCACTCCGCAATACCCAACGGTAACGTTGCTTGACTGGGCTACCGACGATGAGGATGTGGCTACTGTAAACGGCAAGGGACATGTCACCGCACTCAAGACCGGACGGGTCACCATCAGTGCCACGACCATCGACCTGAGCGACATCACCGCCACCTGCACCTTGCAAGTCGTGCCCGAAGGGGCAAGTGTAGTGCCCGGCGATGTGGATGGCAGTGCTATGGTGGATGTGGATGACGTGAACGCGATGATTAACCTCATCCTGAACTTCGACCAGTATAAGGACCAGTACCCGGGCAGTGCCGACCTGGACGGCAACGGCATGGTCGATGTTGACGATGTGAACGCGCTGATCAATATCATTCTTAGCAAGTAAAGAAACCGCAGATTTAGGCACTATATAGCCAAAGCGTCGCAGAGTTCCTCGATGTATTTCCTGACTTCGGCACTTTTTTCTGCCATTAGATAGCGGCTATTAAATATCAATAAGTTAACATTGCTGTCCACTAAAAATTGTGGACGGTTAATAAATATAATATTCAAACAAACTCGGTTCACTTGAACCATTGAGCTCTTTGACATTATTGAAATTCTGTTTGTCGAAAAGATCCCTTAATGGGGTCTTGTCTGTCAGCGAGATGCTCAGGATCTGGAGTGTTTCGTATATGCTGCGTTCAAGCTTCATGTCATGTTGCACGATTGCAACCAGGCAGTAAGTAATTATAGCACAGTATATTTGAATGCGGACAGCATTCTCCGAAGTCCCCCAAAACCGTTTGATTTTGAGGTGTTGTTTGAGCCATTTGAAGAACAACTCGATGCTCCACCTGTATTTGTAGAGCAGCGCGATGGTCAACGCATCAGACTCAA
>DGVT01000029.1:11641-17943 GCA_002395965.1 Porphyromonadaceae bacterium UBA4277 | reverse complement strand
TTGAATTATGACACACCCTCACTCGTTTGCGCTGAAGTCCTCTCGCTCGGAAAAATCAAAGCACGCTTTGTTTTTTCTCTCGCTTATTCGTAACATTGGCTTTCGGCCGAAGTTACTCTCGCTCGGAAAAATCAAAGCACGCTTTGTTTTTTCTCTCGCTTATTCGTAACTTTGCAGCGCCGAAATGGTTCCGCACCGATGTAATGTTTCATGCAGTTACATCAATGGTTAGAGTTATGTAGCTGTGTAGCCGGCTGGTTGATGGTGTGGACAGAATCTTAGAGAAAATTTAATAATGTAATTTAGATGTTGGTATTATGACGATTGAAACAAAATCTAAAATCAAGAGTGAGGTCTTTTCTTACGTCTTGCTCACGTTGGGCAGTGTGCTCTTTGCTGTGGGCGATGTGATGTTTGTTAACCCCTACCTTATGGCTCCGGGTGGAACTTATGGTCTGAGCAACGTGCTCAACACTCTCTGGCCGTGGAAGATTTCGCTGTATGCAATTTGTATGGACGTGCCGCTGCTCATCATTGGCACATTGATCTTAGGACCTAAGTTTGGTGTGAAAACCATATTGTCCACGATATTGATATTTGCAGCTACGTTTGTGCTTGAGAGCTTGTGGGGTTATTCGCCGGTGATTCACGATGGTGCAATCAGTGCCGTTCAGGGGCAGTCGATGGTTCCCATTCCCAACAATGGCGGTTGGTTTGTGCCCGACTATTTCCTCAATACCGTTCTGGCAGGCCTCATCTATGGCGTTGCCATAGGCTTGATATTCCGCTCGGGTGCCACCAGTGGTGGTTCCGACATCATTTCAATGATTTTGCACAAGTACACCAAGATTTCGCTTGGCACCCTGGTGATGGTGGTGGATGGCATTATCACGCTGAGCACGCTCATTGCCTTTGGCAACATACGCTTGCCAATCTACTCTGTGATCATCATCTTCATTGAAGGCAAGGTAATCAATCTGGTTATCGATGGCATGAAGAGCTACCGAACCATGTTTATCATCACCGACAATCCTGAGCCCGTGCGTGACTATATCATCAACAACCTGGATCGTGGTGGCACATGTCTCACCGGTACGGGTCTCTACAAAGGTGCCGAGCGCAAGATGATCTATGTAACGCTCGACCGCAGTGATATGCTCAAGTTGCGTTCTGAGCTGCATAACATCGACCCCAGGGCGTTTGTCAATATCATGGAGAGTTCCGAAATTCTGGGTGAAGGTTTCCGCACCCTCCCCCAGGAGTAACAATTAGTTTCAATTAAAGATATATTGTGATGAAGAGATTGTTTTTAGCAGTGGCTCTGATGGCCATAGTTGCCACCACGGCGCAGTCTGCCGGGAAGCAGTACAAGACTTCTGACGACAGTAGCGGCTTTGTGGTGCTTACCGATGTCGTTCCCGATGCTATTCTTGAGATACGCTACTTTAGTACCTATAACTTTGTGGGACGTCGCATCGACGGCTACGAGCAGCCGGTGGCCCTGCTCACGCGCCAGGCTGCCGACAGCCTTCGTGCCGTGAGCGACGAGCTCAAGGCCCGTGGCTATCGTCTAAAGATCTATGATGCCTATCGTCCGCAGTGCGGTGTTGACCACTTTGCCCGTTGGGCCAAGGACATCCCCGACACGCTGATGAAGCCGTATTTCTACCCCGACCTGGACAAGAGTGTGCTCTTTAAGCTTGACTATATAGCCTACCATAGTGGCCACACCCGTGGCTCGACGGTGGATTTGACACTCTTCGACATGGTCACCGAGAAAGAGGTGGACATGGGCGGCACATTCGACTTCTTCGGGCCGCAGAGCCATCCCGACTACACTGCGGGCATCACAGTGCAGCAATATCGCAACCGCATGGTGTTGCGTGATGCCATGATGCGCCACGGTTTTGAACCTATCGACACTGAGTGGTGGCACTTCAAGCTCAAAAACGAGCCCTACCCCGACACCTATTTCACCTTCCCCGTCAGGGATTTGAAGCGCTGATGTGCACACATAGCATGGCAATAAGGCAGCCCCGCTAAGAAAGGCTCACATGAGCCTGTGGCGGGGCTGCCTTGTGTTTTGTCTATAGATTTTTGTGGTTTATCGGTGTGAGGCCTTGATTAGTCTCTAACTCCACTTTCAACTATTGCACAACTGAAACTTTGGTGCTAAATTTGCAGCGTGATTAATAGATTTATTAACGAACTAACTTTTTACTAACTTTTTAATTTTAACACGATGAAAAAGACAATGATTTTATTGGTGACTGCCATGATAATGGCATTCGCTGCACAAGCACAAGATTGTAACGCCCACGGTAAGCATCATGGCCGCGGCCATAATATGGATCCCAAGAAGATGGTCGAGATGCGAGTCTCTCACCTTGATAAGGAGCTAAACCTCACGGCCGACCAGAAGGAGGCCATCACCGAGATTTATATGCAGGAGGCTAAGGAGATAAAGGAAAAGATGGATGCGCGCATGAGCGAAGGCAAAACCGGCAAGCCCGACAAGGCCGATCGCAAAGCTCGCCACGAGCAGATGATGAAGCGTCAGCAAGAGGTCGATGCCAAGGTTGAGTCGCTGCTCACTGCCGACCAGAAAACACGCTTTGCCCAACTCAAGCAGGACAAGCCCAATGGCCGCGGCATGCACAAGATGATGCGCGGTGACAAGCACGGAAAGGGTGGCGACTGCTGCGACAAGGGTGATAGCAAAAGAGGCAACAGCTGTGGGTCGTGTGACAACGACAAGAAGGCTGAAGCCATAAAGTGAGAAGTGGCAATCAAGCCGCAATCATAATTTTTTCAGACAATAGTTGAGTTTTTACGTGAATGGCGAGCCGGTGAGTGCGTGAGCATCATTGGCTCGCATTTTTTTTGTGCCCGGTTTGTGAGCTGGCATTTAGCTGCGCAACCCTGCTGAACAGCAGCATTCGCATGTTTTTAGGTGAAAAAATGTGAACTATGCCATTTGATAAGTCGCAACGTATTATCTTTGCATCACCTAAACGAAATTTCTTTAATCCGCACGAGTGATGGACGCATTTGTTGCCTTTTTCTTGCAATGGGGGTATGTAGGGCTGTTGTTAGGCTCATTCATAGCCGGCAGTGTGGTTCCGCTCAGCAGCGAGGCCATAGTGGTGGCCTGTGTAGGGCCGTTTCACATGAACCCCTGGTGGTGCCTGCTGGCGGCTACCATTGGCAATGTGTCGGGAGGCATGACCTGTTACTGGTTGGGCATGCAGGGCAATCTTGAGTGGATTGAGCGTTATGCACATGTCAAGAAGGAAAAGCTCGACCGCGCCGAGCGATTCATACGCGGACGAGGAGCGTGGATGGGCTTTTTCGCCTTCATTCCCATTCTGGGCACGGCCATCACGGTGGCGTTGGGTTATATGCGTGCCGGATGGCTGCCTGTGTTGATTTCGATGACTATAGGCAAACTGCTTCGCTACGCTGCCATCATTTGGGGCACGATAGGCATTGCAGCGCTGTTCTGAATGATAGCCAGAAACTTAGTGAAAGTTGTAAACTTTGCTTTTTCGCTCGCTTTGCACCGATGTTGAGGCGGGGCCTTCAGCGAGGTTGTGGAGACGGTATGCTGCCGGTGGTGTCGCTCGCGAGCGACACCACCGGTTACTCAAATTCTCGACTTTCAGTTGAGGTTACCACGCCTATCGAACACAGCGTCATCGCTTATGTGCTCTTATGTTGCTTATAGTCTAAACAATCGGTGAAATCGGGGTGAGGAGTCCTCAATCTCTTCTGACTCTTCAGACTCTTCGGACTCTTCGGACTCTTCTGACTCTTCAGACTATTCGGACTTTTCTGACTCTTTGGACTCTTTGGACTCTTCTGACTCTTCTGACTCTTTGGACTCTTCGGATTTTTCGGACTCTTCGGAATGGGTGAGATCGGGGTGGGGGTGCCGGTGCAGCATGACCGCTGGAGAGTTGCAGTTGTTAATTTACTTGCAAAAAATAGTTTATTTCCTAATTTCCTTTGCGAAATTTCGCAAAAGAAATTAACTTTGCATTTAATATAAATGTGATATTTATTTTTGAATGTTGAAGATTGAAATCAACCTGAAATTAACATAAATCTTACATTCATTTTAATTTTACTAAATCAGTTTTTATGAAAAAATTATTTACACTTCTTGCAGCCGCTGCTATCTGTTCAGGAGCATGGGCTGAGCAGGTCACCGTTGCCGATGGCACTGCCACCGAACAACGCATCCCCGTGTGTGGCAACTACTATGATTTCACGGGCAAGTACACTCACTTTATCTACCCTGCAAGCATGCTTGCCGATATGGAAGGTTGTGACATTACGAGCATGACATTCTATGCCACTGCAGCCATAGGCTTCGGCGGTGGCAACGAGACACTCGATGTGAAGGTGGTGGAAGAAACCTCGATCTACGACCAGGTGACCACAGGTCTTACTCGTCTTTTCACCGGAACATTTGTGCCCGAAGGCGACAAGCTCACCATCACGTTTGACAATCCTTTCACCTACGAAGGCGGCAACCTGCTCTTTGCCGTGACATGGGACGGCAGTGGCAACTACGCTGATGCTTCGTTCTATGGTGTGGAGGTTACCGGCGCCAGCATTTGGTATAGCTATGGCTCAACGCTGATCAACTTCCTGCCGAAGACCACCTTTGAATATGTAGCCGAGACTGCCGACTATGCAGCCCGCATCGACAATACAGCTCTGGAATTTGGCAACGTAGCTTCTAACAATCTGCCTGCAACGCTCACCGTCACGCTTACCAATCGTGGCACAAACGCAATCACCCCTTCGGTGACACTTACCGGCGATGGCTTCGCTACGAGCTATGTGCCTGCCGAGCTGGCTAAGGGTGAGAAAGCTGAGATACCTGTTACCCTGAGTGCTACAGCCACAGGCGAGTACAGCGGCACGCTCACTATCACCGCATTTGAGGGTGAGGGTGGAACATTTGTTGTGCCTGTGAGCGCGGTTATTACCGAGCCCGTGTATGAGTTTACGGTGGCCGATGGAACATCGACAAGCAACTATTTCCCAATGTATTTCTACTATTGGGATGAAGGATGCCACACACAGACAATCTATAACAAGGCCGACCTGGCTGCACTGGCAGGAAAGAGTATCACTTCTTTGACTTATTATCCCAACAGTGCTCCCGACTTGCAGCTCAATGGTGAGGCTACAATATCGTTAGGCACTACCGACCTTAACTTCTTCTATGGTAATGAAGCGTTTGTTGAGACCACAGCCTGTGGCAAGTGGGCACCCAATGCCGACGGCAGCTTCACCATCACGCTCGACACTCCGTTTGCCTACGACGGCGAGAAGAACCTCGTGGTAGATTGGAACGTGACCACTCCCGGCTCAAGCTTTGCCAGTGGCATGTTCTATGGTATCGTTTACGGCACGAGCGATGCCGAGAAGACCTTCTCGATGTATCAGTATAGCGAATATCCTTACACGTCTTCGTTTATTCCCAAGACAACCTTCGGCTATGGCGAGTCGTCGGTAGGTCCCGAGGTTAAGGTAGGTGACGTGGATGGTAGCGGTGAAGTTGACATCGACGATGTGAACGCCGTGATTCGCATAATCCTTGGCAAGGCAGCCGAGGCCGATTATCCCGGTAACGCTAATGTGGATGGTGCAGGCGAGATCGACGTTGACGACGTGAATGCCATCATTCGCATTATTCTCAACAAGTAATATCGGATTTTTTTGAGAAGCCAATAAAGGCGGTGGGCAATGCAGCCTGCCGCCTTTATTGTGCCCGTGTCGGGCGGCCGTTGACTGTCGGTGGATGGGCCTGGTGCAACGTAAAGCAAGCCACCGCCTGAGAGGGCAGTGGCTTGTTGCGGACTATATTTGTTAATGGTTGAAACTTGATTAGCAGCCTAAGCGCTTCTCAAGGTTGGCACGGATGGCCTTGATGAAGTCGGAGCTATTGACAGCGTGTGCGTCAACGCCTTCCATGAGGTTGACAAGGTCTTTAGTAACGGTGCCAGAATTCAGCGTGTCGAAGCATGCGCCTTCGAGCTGGTCGCCGAAGTTCATGAGCTCCTTGATACCGTCCTTCTCACCACGCTTGCGCAGAGCACCGCTCCAAGCAAAGATTGTTGCGATGGGGTTGGTCGAAGTCTCTTCGCCAGCCAGATACTTGTAGTAGTGGCGTGTCACGGTGCCGTGAGCGGCCTCATACTCATAGTTGCCGTCGGGGCTGACGAGCACGCTTGTCATCATAGCCAGCGAGCCGAAAGCTGTAGAAACCATGTCGCTCATCACGT
>DGVT01000029.1:10091-11551 GCA_002395965.1 Porphyromonadaceae bacterium UBA4277 | reverse complement strand
CCCAGATGTAGCCGCCCTTGCTGCGTATCACGCGAGCCACGGCATCGTCGATGAGGGTGTAGAAGTATTCCAGACCGAGTTTTTCAAATTCGGCCTTATAGTTCTGCTCATACACTTCCTCGAAGATGATGCGGAACTGAGCGTCGTACTTCTTGCTGATGGTGTCCTTGGTCGAGAACCAGAGGTCTTGCTTGGTGTCGATAGCAAACTTGAAGCAGCTGTGTGCAAACGAGCGTATCGACTTGTCGAGGTTGTGCATGCCCTGGAGCACGCCGGCACCCTTGAAGTTGTGGATCACCACTTCCTCGTGCTTGCCGCTCTCGCCGTCAAACACGAGCTTGGCAACACCGGGTTCTTCGGCACGCAGCTCCACGCTCTTGTAAACGTCGCCGTAGGCATGACGAGCGATGGTGATGGGCTTTTCCCAGTTGCGCACTGCGGGCTTGATGCTCGGCAGGGTGATGGGAGCGCGGAACACAGTGCCGTCGAGAATAGAACGGATGGTGCCATTGGGGCTCTTCCACATCTCGTGCAGCTTGTACTCGTCCATGCGTTTCAGGTTGGGAGTGATGGTAGCGCACTTCACGGCCACACCATACTTCTTGGTAGCCTCGGCAGCCTCTACGGTAATCTGGTCGCGAGTCTCATCACGCTTGGGCAGACCCAGGTCGTAATATTCGCTCTTGAGGTCAACAAACGGGAGGATGAGTTCGTCCTTGATCATCTTCCACAGGATGCGGGTCATCTCGTCACCATCCATCTCGACGATGGGAGTGGTCATTTTAATTTTTTCCATTTGTCTTGTATGAATTGTGTGGGCGGCAATGGGCTCGCCGCCCACGTTATAAATTGGTTAAACTGATTTATTACTTGTTTTGAGCTGCGTAGTAGTTCATCAGGCAGCCGTCGGCCAGGATCTGACGCTCGTCGGCCGTGAGGTTCTGGAAGAACAGGTGAATGTCTTTCACGCCAGCCTTGGTGATGACCTTGGCGTCGATTTCTTCCTTGCCACCTAAGATAGCCTCGCGCAGTCCGGGAACGAACACAAAGTCGCCGGGCTCGTAGTCAAACTTGGTGTCGGCAGCGATGGTGAATGGCACGATGCCCCAGTTGATGCAGTTGCTGCGGTAGCGCTTGGTAGCATACTCGTAGCAGATGTTGGCGTCGCCGCCCAGCACCTTCTGGCACGAAGCAGCCTGCTCGCGAGCCGAGCCGTCGCCGGGACGGTTGGCAAACACGCACGAGCCAAACGAAGTGTTGTCGGCATTGGCACCAACCTTAGCTAATGCGTCGAGCACATGCTGCGGGCACTTGCCTGCACGGCGCTCGAGGTCTTCGGCCTGGATGCGCTTGCTGATGCCCACATATTCGGGAACGCGGCGCGACAGGGCAAACTCTGAGAGCTTGAGCGGGTTGCTGCGGTAGCTCGAAGTCTCGCCCGAGGGAATGAGCTCGTCGGT
>DGVT01000029.1:0-9976 GCA_002395965.1 Porphyromonadaceae bacterium UBA4277 | reverse complement strand
TACATCTTGGGCCAGTCCTTGATGTTGGGGCCATACTTCAGCTCTTGGCTCAGGTCGGCGTGGCCATAGCCATTATAGACGCGGCGCTCATAGATGCGCTCGTCGAAGTCATAGGGCTTGTGTGTGTCGGTGTAGTCAACATCGGTAGCAGCAGTGATAACACCGCCGTTGGCTGCGGTGGCAGCAATCGAGCGTGCATCCATCAGAGCCACGAGCGAGATTTGACCCTGGCCGGGCTTAGAACCCTCGCGGTTGGGGAAGTTGCGGGTGGTGTGGCGAATACTCAGACCATTGTTTGCGGGAACGTCGCCGGCGCCGAAGCACGGGCCGCAGAATGCGGGCTTGATAACGCAACCGGTCTCAAGCAGCTCTTCGGTGATGCCCGAGCGTGTGGCGGCCATATAGACGGGTACCGACTGTGGGTAGGCCGACATGGTGAAGTAGTCGTTGCCGATGCTCTTGTCCTTCATGATAGCGGCAGCAGCGCTCAGGTTGTCGTAAGTACCTCCCGAGCAGCCTGCGATGATACCCTGGTCGGCCATCACCTTGCCGTTGACCACCTTGTCAACGAGGTCAACCTGCACCTTGTCGCCGAAGCGCTTGCGAGTGTCTTCCTCGACAGCCTTGAGAATTTCGACGGGGTTGGCCTGCAACTCGTGGATGGTGAAGGCGTTGCTGGGGTGGAACGGAAGGGCAATCATCGACTCCTGCTTGCTCAGGTCGATGCGAATCATTGCGTCGTAGTAAGCCACCTTGCCCGGCTCGAGCACCTTGAAGTCTTGCGGGCGCTTGTGGATTTCGTAGTGGTGCTTAACCTCATCGTCGGTAACCCATATTGAGCTAAGGCAGGTAGTCTCGGTGGTCATGATATCGATGC
Organism: Porphyromonadaceae bacterium UBA4277; assembly: GCA_002395965.1. Classification (GTDB taxonomy): domain Bacteria; phylum Bacteroidota; class Bacteroidia; order Bacteroidales; family Muribaculaceae; genus Sodaliphilus. The sequence continues at coordinate 9,099 of DGVT01000029.1, read as the reverse complement.
CGTTACGGAAGTCGATGGGCAGGTTCTTCACGCCGGGGCCGGCAAACTCGAGCACTTTGTTCTTAACAAACCCCGACTCGAATGTAGCCTTTACGAGCGAGATGGCCACGTCGTGCGGGCCAATACCCTTGCGTGGTGTGCCTTCGAGCCACACGAGCACCACTTCGGGAGCGTTGATGTCCCAGGTGTTTTTCAGAAGCTGCTTAACGAGCTCGCCTCCGCCTTCGCCCACGCCCATGTTGCCTAATGAGCCGTAGCGGGTGTGGCTGTCGCTGCCTAAGATCATGTTACCGCACTTCACCATAGCCTCACGGGCATACTGGTGGATGACGGCCTGGTTGGCGGGAACGTAGATACCGCCATATTTCTTGGCTGCCGACAGACCGAACACGTGGTCGTCTTCGTTAATGGTACCACCCACAGCGCACAGCGAGTTGTGGCAGTTGGTCATGGCATAGGGCAGGGGGAATTTTTCGAGACCGCTGGCACGAGCAGTCTGGATGATACCCACATAGGTGATGTCGTGCGACATCATGGCGTCGAAGCGGATGCGCATTTTCTTGCCCTTGCTGCCGTCCACATCGTGACTGCGCAGGATGCCGTAGGTAATAGTGTTCTCACGCGCCTCATCGGGAGCCGGCATGCCGGCACCGTCGGTGCGAATTTCAGTTCCGTTCAGTAGATAAACTCCTTGTTTGATAAGTTCTACCATAGTGATTTGTGTTTAATAAGAAGATTAATTTATTGTTAATAAGTTATTTATTTTCGCATAAAATTGAGTCGATAAACATTGTGAGCGACAACATGTCGGCTGCACCACCCGGCGAGATGTTTTGTGCTATAAAATCGCTGTTCATCTGCCTGAGGCCCTCGGTGGAGAAGTGGTTTAGCAACTCGGCTGCTTGCTGCTTGACAAGCTGAGCCTTGTCGTAGCCGCAGCGATGTATGACGTTAGTGTCGTCGAGTTGCGAGATGATTAGCAGCAGGGTCTTGTGCGGTTGCAGCGTGTCGCTGCTGAGCGAGCGGTAGAATGGCAGCCAGCAGTCGAAAAGTGCTTCATAGCCCTTTCGTGCCATTGCCAGTGCGCCATCGACATGATGCCGTGTCACGGCGCGGTCTCCGTGGGAGTCTTTAGAGCCCGGGAGCAGCCCGGCAATGCTGCCGATGCAGCTGCGCAGGGCCGGTGCCGTGATTTGGTTGTGCCGATGATGAGTGTGTGCGGCAGCTAATGCTGTCAGTCCCAGGGCAAACAGTGCCCCGCGATGAGTGTTGACACCAGCAGTGGCCGCCAGCATGGCCCTTTCAGCTTCAATGCCTATGTTGCAGATGTCGTGTGGTGCCGGCATCGTGTCGCGTGTGCCCATTGCTGTCAGCCTGTTGAAGAATGGCCGCAGTGCCTTGATGCTGTCTTGCATCGTGGAGTAGGTCATGTCGGTGTGTGCTCCGTTGTCGTCGCGGTCGATGAGTCCGGGCTTTGGAGTGGTGTCGAGTTCGCACTCAAGGGCGTTGCATGCAAGATGCGCTATCAGGAAAGGTATGGTTGACTCTGGCACAAGTTGTGCGGCAAGGTTGAAATGGCGGTGTGCAAGATGTTGCCTGACTACTGATGCGCTCACGGGCTGATGGCCGTGGGTGATGCGTTCCATGACCCTCACTTCGATGCCGTGTTGTGGCAGTATCTGCTTCATGAGTTCAACATAGCGTGCAGTGAGTGCATCGGTAGGTTCACTGCCCACGAAGCGGATTGTTGCATTCAGGGCCGGTGCGATGTGGCGTGCCAGCAGGTCGAGGTCGAGTGTGATGTGTGTGTCGGTGGCATCGTCAATCTTCTTTAGGAAATAGGTGGGGAAGGTCTTTGCCGAGATGGCATAGTCGCTCCCTTCGCACACCACCACATTGTTGATGTGCCGGCATCCGTTGCGCATCATCTCCAGTCGCTCGGTGCTTGAGAATAGCGACAGGTCTTCTTTAACGGCAACGACATAGAGTGTGGTGACCTGAGCTGCGGCCCACTCGACAAGGGCTTTGTGCCCCAGTGTGAATGGGTTGGCATTCATCACGATGATGCCGCAAGTTTGGGGCGACATGCCCGAATGTAGTGTGCGCAGTTTGTTCACATAAGCCTTGATGCCGCTCATGCCGTTTTCCATGAAAATTGCCTTTGGTGCTTCGGCCAGCGTGGTGAAGCCCAGACTCTCGAAGATGTCGCGGTTTTCGGGCTTGGTGAAGACCTTCACGCAGTCGCAGCCTTGCGAGTGGGCAATGCTCAGCAGGTGTGAGATTAGGCGTTGCATCATGCCCGTGCCGCGCAGTTGCTCGCTCACGGCCAGGCACTTGATGAGATCGCCCTTGATGCCGCCTCCGGCCAGAATCTCATCGCTGTCGATGGGCGAGACCACGGCATAGGTGTCGATATCGTCGAGACGAAGCCCGTTTCCGGTCAGAAAACGTTCCACTCGTTGTCTTGACGATTTTAACGAGAGTGGCAGGGTATTTATCTCATACTCACTGAACATAGTTGCTGATTAATTGCCCGATGTGCTGTTGCAGCTCGTCTTGAGTGTGGCTGTGGTTGCGCATGCAGTAGCGTGCCTCGTTGTCGCACAGCATGCAGCGGCGTGCCTGCTCGCCAACTTCAAGGCGCGACATGGGGGTGCCGTCGGCACCGAGCACGTCAAGATCAAATAAGCGTCCCAGCGGGTGCTCGTTCTCAATCTTGCAGGTCATGCGTTTTGCCTTGTCGCGTGCAATGGTGGTCATGAAGTAGGCTTCGTAGCCCGTTTGCAGGTCATTAGCTTCAATGGCTACTAATGTGCCGCTAAAACACTCTAACACTGCCGTGATGGCAGCGTTAGCAACGATAAGTGAATGAGAATTGCGCTTGACCGGGCCAGGCATAATCACCGTGAGGCACACGAGCGTGTGAGCAGGGTAGGCACCGATGAGTGCCATCTGCTTCGCGTGACGTTGCTCGCGGCTGCGCAGCAACTGGTCGAGCGTGATTTCCATTATAATTGCAAAATAGAGTTGAAAAAAACGGGTCAAGGATACCACTTGTGGGCACCTTGGCCCGTTTCATTATTTAACTATAAGATATTATTCTGTGATGTTTTTGATCACGTCTTGTACCGAGCCGTCGCGGTTGAGCACCACGCCCACCACCTTGTCGCCGAAGGGCAGGGGATCGGGTGTGCCGATGATCTTGCGAGCCTTGTCGGCCAGGTCGTGGATGTCAACGATGTTCATTCCGGCATCCTCAAGGCGCTTCTTTATTTCGGGACGGTTGGGATTGACTGCAATACCATACTCGGTGACAACAACATCGACGTTGCTACCCGGAGTGATGAGGGTGGTCACCTCTTCCACCACGCACGGGATGCGACCGCGCAGCAGCGGGCACACGATTACCGACAGGGCCGAGTCGGCGGCAGTGTCGGGGTGGCCGCCTATTGCACCGCGTATGATGCCGTCGCTACCCACGAGCACGTTCACGTTGAAGTTGACGTCAACCTCAAGTGCCGACAGGATGACAACGTCGAGGTAGTGGGTTGCCGAGCCCGGCTCGAGCATAGCGGCGTATTCGTTGGCCGACACGCTCTTGTGCTTGCAATCGTTCATCAGCGACTCGGCTGCCACCTTGTCAAACGACTGCACGTCGATCAGACGGTCGATCAAGCCTTCCTGATGCAGTTTCACCATGTGGCTGGTGATGCCACCTAAGGCAAAACTTGCCTTGATGCCCTTGTCGATCATGCCCTGGCGCAGATACTTGGTCACGGCGAGCGATGCACCACCCGAGCCGGTCTGCAGCGAGAAGCCGTTCTCGAAGTAGCCGCTGTTCATCACCACCTTGGCTGCCTGCTTGGCGAGAAGGATGTCGCGGGGGTTCTTGGTGTCGCGGATGGCACCCGACGAAATCTTGCTTGAGTCGCCCACCGAGTCAACGACGACGACAAACTCTACGTCGGCCTCGCTGATGGCGTTGTGCTGGTTAGGATAATCCACAAGGTCGTCGGTGAGGATCACGGTGTGGTCGGCATACTTGGCATCGGGCAGGGCATAGCCTAACGAGCCGCAGATGCTCTTGGCATTCTCGCTGGTTGAGAAACCGGCAGCATTGCCTAAGGGGTCGCTCGACGATGCACCCAGGAAGGCGACGTCGATGTGCAGCTCGCCACTCTTGATGGCATAGCCGCGCGAGCCGTGCGAGCGGAACACCACGGGCTCTTTCATCAGGCCGTGAGAAATTTCGTTGGCAAGCTTGCCACGCAGTCCCGAAGTGGAAATCTGTGTAATCACGCCGTTGCGGATGTGCTCAATGAGTGGCTCGTGCACGTCGATAAGGCTTGAAGAGGCTAAGTGCAGGTTCTTGAATCCCATCTCGGCCAGCTTGTCAACAACCATGTTTATCACCTTGTCGCCACCGCGGAAGTGATGGTGGAACGAAATGGTCATTCCGTCTTTGAGGCCGGTTCTCTTGATGGCTTCCTCCAGGGTGACCACCTTGCCGCTCTGGCGTTGCAATTCGTGACGGGGCGTGATGATTTTCTTCATATTGGAGTCGTTATAGACTTCCTTATTCATCTTTTGTGCAGCCTGTGCAATGAGGGCTGCTCTATCTTTGATGCTATTCATGATCAAATGTCCTCCTTATTAATAATGCCCGACGCAATGGCCAGGTCGATGGTACGTTGTGCTCTAATCACTACTGGGCGGTCAACCATTTTGCCATTGACGGCAATCACGCCGCTGCCGCGTTGCTCAGCCTCCTTGATGGCGGCCAGGATGGTGAGGGCTTTCTGTATGTCTTTCTCCTTTGGAGCAAACACTTCGTTGACGACCTCGATTTGGCGGGGATTGATAATCGACTTGCCGTCGAAGCCCATGGCCTTGATCATCTCCACTTCACGTTTGAAGGTGTCCATATCATTAAGGTTGCTGAAGACAGTGTCCAGAGCGTCGATGCCGGCAGCACGTGCAGCCGTGACGATGGTCTGGCGAGCCATGAGCAATTCCATGCCGAAGTTTGGCGAGTCGCCTGAGGTGCGCTGTGCCTTCAGGTTAGCGCAGTAGTCTTCGGCACCAAGGGCGATACCCATCATTCGCTTGCTGGCGGTGGCGATGGCGTAGGCATTGATGACACCCAGCGTGCTCTCAATGGCAGCCATGATCTGTGTGCGTCCCACACAACCCAACTCGGTCTCAATCTTGATGATTTCTTGTTCGAGTTCCTTAACCTCTTCGGCTGTTTCGGTCTTCGGCATGCGTATGACGTGAACGCCGGCCTTTACCACTGCCTCAACATCCTTCTTGCCATAAGGGGTGCTCAACGGGTTGATGCGAACCACCATCTCGGTCTTACCATAATCTATTGTTTTCAGGGCGTTGTGAACGAGCAGTCGCGCCGTGTCCTTTTCGGCCATTGTTACTGAGTCTTCCAGGTCGAGCATGATTGAGTCAGGACCATAGATGAATGCGTCCTGCATCATTCCCGGGTTATTGCCGGGAACGAACATCATTGTTCTTCTTAAACGTTGCATAGTGTGTAAAATGAAATTGAAGAGTTAATCAACGACAGTAAATTTTGCGAGTCAGCTATGGCAATGAAACTTGTTTCAATTGCCGGGCGGGAGCCAACTCAGCAATAGTTAATTTTTCAAGTGAGTGCATTAGCCTGACATCAGTCGGCCCACACGTCTTTGCCAGTGGCGCGCACAAAGGCGGCAGTGGCGCGGGCACGGATTGTGCAGTCGAGGGCACCTTTGTCGGTGGCCTTGACATCGGCATTTTCCAGCCCGAGGCCGGTGAGCGTTTCGGTAATGACTTTCTTGATTTGTGCACCAAACTGATAGGCTACGGTGCTGTCGAGGTCGATGTGCAGCCCTGCCTGTTGGGCGGGCGCAATCTGGATCAGAATATCGCCGGATTCGAGTGTGCCGGCAGCTGCATTCTTGACTTCCATTAGATGAATAATTTTATTTAATAAAGTTGGTTAAAAAAGTGTCTATGTTAATGGTTCTCATTAATATACCATGTGAGCCGCCGCAAAAAAGCGTAGCTTTTTAACGGCCTTCAAAAATAGGTATTATTTTGCATCTGGCAAAATAATTAAGTCTAAATTTCGCTAAATGTTAATAACCCATGCAAAAATCCGCCAAATACATGTTTTACAGCATAAAAACGAGCTGCCACACCCTGGTGCAGCAGCTCTGTTGCCTACGCTTTTTTGTCTTACCTGTTGGCGGAATTAAATTAGTTTTGAGATTTACCGGTAACACATAGATAATGTTGAAGTTCGAGGCACGATTTTGATTTTGCCGCCTACACCAAGCTGCGACCCTCGGCGAGGCTCTTGCATGGTGTTTAACACATTGCGGCTCTTCGAGCCTTTCGACCTCTTCAAGGTCTGCGCTTGATAACCAATATTATACCAAAACATGTAATTCCGCCAATAGGTTTGTCTTATTTATTGTGGACGGTGTGGCTTCTATTATGTAAAAGCATTTTTCGTTTTTGGTCATTGAGACGAGCCATGACGGGCGAGCCACTCTTTGGGTGTGAGTCCTGTTATGGCCTTGAATACTCTGAAAAACGAAGTCTCGTTGGTGAAGCCCGATGCCAGTGCCACCGATGCCAGCTTGGCGTCGGGCTGCTGCACGCCTAAGCCTCCAGCGGCAAAGAGCTTGTCGGTGCTCCAGATGCCCACCACAGGATAGGTTTTGCCGGCGATGGTGACCTGTTGGGGCAGCACCACGTTAGACTGACTGTCGGTAAACTGCTCCCAAACCTTGCTAACGACCGCGATGCGCGGATTATCGCAGAAATAGACACTAAAGGCGTACTGCATAGGCTCATTGTCCTCGCCGGCGATGCCGGTGGCTGTGGCATCGAGGTAATAAAGGTCAACGGACACAGTGCCATACCCTGGCAGATCGATGTTGCGTATGGCTGCCGCCATAGTCACGCTCATGGCGATAGCGCAGAGCGTCAACAGTAATTTTCTTTTCATAGCACACATAATTTAAATTAAAGAAACGTAGCTTGTCATTGCCTACTTTATGTATTGACTTTGATTTTGCAAAATTACTGTTGCGCCTGTGCTGACCGACTAACAAATTATCAAAAACGACTGACAAATTTTAAAATGTCAGTCGTTTTGGATGCTTTTATGAGGTTAATGGTCAATTCTTACCACATTCATCACTGTTATACCGATAGTGCCACCTTTAATGTTGCCATTGGAATGAAGGTGTGTCGTGACTGATTTGTGACGAGAGCGATTTTAACCTGCGGCGAAGAGCAACAGCGATATTATGTCGGGCAAAATCATTTAAACCGTGAAACGTGGTGACAGATTTGAGTTCCTCTAAATTCATAGAGAGAAGCAATTTTCCTAAACATTCATCGGCAAATGAATTTGAAACTACGTTAACGCCTTCAAAATCTAAAATAACCTTATTGCTGGTATTTAGTAATGACACAAGCTCTTCGCGTGCTTGTGCTCCAAGTTGTCTGGTCCCAAGGTTGGTGCCAAATTTATTAAACTTAAAAAAAACTGTATTCATTACCATAAATCTTCAAGATTGTCATTGTCAAAATTATCGTTGAACTCGCCTTCACAATCAGTGCGAAAATCAACCACAGCATTAGCGTTGATCTCAGCGTTGCTGCGAAGTTCAAAAAATATAGTGGTGCCTTGCCATTCATCGGTTTCATGAACTTCCTTTTGATGCCCATTTTGTTAAATTGGTGGGAAAAAGTTAGGCTCCACGGGTGGATGCCTGTGGAGCCTATCAGTTTCGCGCAGCCATGCTGTGATGGCGGCAGTGATTATTCGGTGATTTCGCGGCCTTCGACTATTGCCTCGGTGTCGCGTGCAATCATGTATTCCTCGTCGGTGGGAACCACCACCACCTTGACACGGCTGTCGGGTGTGCTGATGAGGCCTTCGCGGCCGCGAGTGGTGGCATTGTTGGCTTCGGCATCAAATTCCACGCCCAAGAACTCCAGGTTGCGGCACACGGCTTCGCGTGTGTCGGTCTGGTTTTCGCCCACGCCGCCGGTAAACACGATTATGTCCACACCGTTCATCTCGGCAGCAAAAGCACCCACGGTCTTGATGATGCGGTGCTCATACATCTCCAGTGCCAGCTGGGCACGCTCGTTGTGGTGGGCGATGGCGTCCATCACCTCGCGCATGTCGCTCGACAGTCCGGTGATGCCCAGCACGCCACTCTTCTTGTTGATGATGTCGCTCATTTGCTTAGCGCTGAGGTTGTGCTTCTCCATCAGGAAGAAGATGGCACCCGGATCGACGTCGCCTGCGCGCGTTCCCATCATCAGGCCTTCAACGGGTGTGAGTCCCATGGTGGTGTCGATGCTCTTGCCGTGACACACTGCCGTGATGCTGGCTCCGTTGCCAATGTGGCAGCTGATGATTTTCTGCTCTTGGTAGGGTACGTCCAGCAATTCACACACGCGGCGCGACACATAGCGGTGGCTGGTGCCGTGGAAGCCGTAGCGGCGCACATGATCCTCGGTGTAGAACTTCATGGGTAGCGGATACATGAAGGCCTTGGCAGGCATGGTCTGGTGGAAAGCAGTGTCGAAGACTGCCACCTGGGGCACGTGGGGAAGCACCTTGTCGATGGCTTCGATGCCCATCATGTTAACCGGGTTGTGAAGCGGGGCTATGGCATAGCACTCCTTGATCATGTCTTTCACCTCGGGCGTGATGAGCACGCTCTTGCTGAACTTCTCGCCGCCATGCACCACGCGGTGACCCACGGCGTCGATTTCGTCAAAGCTCTTGATGCAGCCGTAGTCGGGGCTGGTGAGGATGTCGAGTATCGACTTGATAGCGCCGATGTGGTCGCTGATGTTGAGCGGTATTTCTTTTTTGGAGCCGTCATTGAGCTTGACCTTGATGAAAGCGTCGGGCAAACCGATTTTCTCTACACCGCCTTCGGCAAGGGTGCGATTTTCTTTGATCTCGATGAGTTTATATTTTGCGGAACTGCTGCCGCAATTTAATACTAAAATGTTCATGAACTTATGTTTAATTAATAATTTAGTTTAGTAAACGAGTAAACAAGTAAA
>DGVT01000082.1 GCA_002395965.1 Porphyromonadaceae bacterium UBA4277 | reverse complement strand
GAGCGGAAACCGACGCCCTGCCGCAGGAAAATGCGCGGGTGGAACCGGCCCTGCTCAAGACGCTTGTAGTACAACACGTAGCCGCCGTGCTCCCAGTGGAGGATCTTCATCACCTTGCGGCTCCCGCCAACGAATATATACACCTTGCCGTCGGCTGGGTCAAGACCCAGAGCACGCACCTGGCCACACAGCGTGTTCACACCCTTGCGCATGTCAGTCGGGTGCTGCGCCATCACGATGCGGTTATTTTCATTCAGATTGAACATAGGTTTTTTGCCCGCAAAGGTACAGCGAGAAAAATGCCAGCCCAAGCCGGCATTTTTCGGATGGTTACCCTTAAACTTAGGACAGCGACACCAATAGCAGCACTCAACATAAAACAGGAGCCGCATCGTCTCACGACGTTGCGGCTCCTGTTGGTCCTAATATTCAATTAGAACTTATCATATTATTTACTTATTTTCATATACCCATGCTTGATATCCCTTAGGCAAGCTATTCATAAACGAATAGAGCCTTTGAGCCTCACCACTGCGGGCGACACACACATGAATATACCTGCCCCTGTCAAGGAGAATGGTGTGAGGCGCCACATCGGGGTGCATTGCAAGATATTCGTTAACCTGCTTTGTACTGCCCAGCGAGGCTATTACAAGATAATATTTGCCACCTTCGTCAAGCATCAACGGCGAGCTTTCTTTTGACTCTTGCACGGTTTGTTGCTTCGGCCGAGGTTGCGTCTTAACTTGGCTTTGATGACTTACGGCCTCATGCTTGGGGCTTTTCAGCTCGGCGACATTGAGACTTGCCATCTCATGATTATTACGATTCACGACAATAGGAGTAGTGAGCGCAACGCTCAGCGCCAGCAGGACTGCTATCGAAGCAGCCGTCTGCCACACTCGGCGTGAGGTCCACCAGCCGGGCTCGGCCACAACAGTCTTTGGCCCATTATCATCCCGATCAAGTTGCGACAACGGCTTGAAGGCAACACTTCTCAAACCGAAGTACTGATCATTGCACATCTCGTGGTAGAATGGGATGAACTCGACATGATTATTCCTGTCGCTTTTGAAAAAGCCCAACCGTCCCATGCTCACCTCATCACCGGCTTGCAGCTGCTGCTTAAAGATGGTGACATTCCTGTCGATGAAACGCACAGCCTGATCATAGCTCAAGCCCTCACGCCTCACAATAGACTGCGCCAGCATCCCATCGTTATGATTAACTTGAGAGTTAAAGCCAAGCTTTCGGGATGGTCGCTTTACCTGTTGAGCATCAGCATCATAGAACGACTCGGAATATTGCGCCACGAGTGCGCCCCAACCAGGGACGATAACACAATCGTGGTGCATCATGAGGTATTCAATATGTTCGTTCAGAGTAAACATCATGCAAATATAGGCACTATTTTTGAACCCGCCAAATTATTTTGACAAATTTTCAAGCATGCCATTCACCAGGTCCCGGTCAAGCCCATATTGCACTGCCAGCTCTATATCTTTCTGCATATCAGCATAGTTATAGCGCAATTTATTAAGTTTTGCTCTAAGAACATATAAATAGGCATCCTCGGGCGTAAGCCTTAGTGCCTCGCGAATGTCATCGGCCGCATTATTAAGGCGTTTGAGGGCTAAATAGCAGTCGGCACGGTTTCCCAAAAGATGAGCATCGCGTTTTGCTTTAATCACAACGCTCAAGTGCTCTACTGCGTGTTCAAAGTCGCCTTGAGCCTTACACATAAATCCCCGTCCTTCGCTTGCCAAAGCCGACTTTGGGTTATTTCGCTCAATCTCATCAAACATGAGTTTGGCACGCTCATAATCGCCCTGCTCCACTGCAATCATGCCGAGGCTGTAGCGAGATTCAACATCGTTGGCATCGAGAGCAGCCACGCGCTCATAGTCGCTCACAGCCTGCTGTGTACGTCCCAGTTCCAGGAGCAACGCCGCCCTATTTAGCAGCAACGTAACAGCATTAGGAGTCAAATCGAGAGCAAACGTATAATTCTTCAGCGCCTCTTCACTCTTTCCCTGAAAGCGCTGAATGGTTGCCAGATTAGACAACACGAGCGAGTTAGCCGCATTATCGGGGTCGGCAGCGAGTGCTTTCCTGAGCCATTGTTCTGCCCGCGGCCAGTCTTCATGATTGATTCTCACTTGAGCCGAATCGATCATAGCATAATAGACTGCCGTAGTATCGAGTTCAACATGAAAGTCGCGAGTGATGGCAGGCACATCATCGTCGGGCCGTTCACCTTTAGGAATCTTCATGTTTTCCTTTCCCATTTGTGTAATAACTTGCGACGGTGAGACAAGCCACACAACCATCGCTGCAAGCAATATGAGAAATCTTTGCCTCATGATCATGAAACTACTATCTGCGTTCAAGCTTTACTACATTCTCCACATGATGCGTGTGCGGAAACATATCTACCGGTTGAATTGCCGTGACCCGGTATTTTGCATCGAGCAATGCCAAGTCGCGTGCTTGAGTAGCCGGGTTACAACTCACATAGACGATGCGTTCAGGCTCGGCATTGAGTATAACGGCAACCACATCGGGGTGCATTCCAGCCCGGGGAGGATCCACAATCATTATTTGCGGACGTCCATGAGTGGCAACAAAGTCGTCGGTGAGCACATCCTTCATGTCGCCTGCAAAGAAAAGCGTATTGTCGATGCCATTAACCCGGGAATTGAGCTTTGCATCCTCGATGGCTTCGGGCACATATTCAATGCCAATCACCCGACGCGAGCGCCGAGCCACAAAATTAGCGATGGTTCCCGTACCGGTGTAAAGGTCATACACCATTTCGCTGCCCGTTAGACCTGCAAAATCGCGAGCCACCTTATATAATTCATAGGCTTGGGCCGAGTTGGTCTGATAGAACGACTTTGGACCGATCCTAAACCTCAGGCCTTCCATTTCTTCCTCGATATAGTCGCGCCCCTTAAACAAAATGACATCCTGGTCGGTTATCGAGTCGTTCACCTTGAGGTTAACCACATACATCAGGCTCGTTATCTGTGGGAAACGGGTTGCGAGGGCTGTCATGACATGGGTGATTGCATCTTCGTCATTCTCGCTAAACACAACCACAAGCATTATTTCACCGGTGCTTGCCACACGAATCATCATCATCCGCATCAAGCCCACATTGGCCTTAATGTCGTAGAACGAATATCCCTGCTCGATGCAATAATTGCGCAGATACAGGCGAATGTCGTTACAAATGTCATCTTGCAACCAGCAGCGCTTGATGTCGAGCACCTTATCGAAGCCCCCGGGAATGTGAAATCCCAAGGCATTGCGATCGTGAAATTCCTCACCGCTATTAAGTTGGTCACGGGTGAGCCAGCACTTATTCGAGAAGGTGAACTCCAACTTGTTTCGATAATGAGTAGTGTGTGCCGAACCCAAAATGGGATTGATGGGCGGTATTTCAACCTTAGCAATGCGCTCGAGGGCGTCCACCACCTGCTGTTGCTTGAATTGCAGTTGCTTGTCATATGGCAGATGCTGCCACTTGCAGCCTCCACATATGCCGAAGTGCTCGCACAACGGCTCAATGCGCATTTCGCTTGGCTTGACAAGGCTCACGATTGTTCCCTCGGCAAAACTGTTTTTCTTGCGTGTTATCTGCACGTTGGCAATATCGCCCGGGGCACCATAGGGTACAAAAGTAACCAGGTCATTCCACCGACCCAGACTTTTCCCTTCGGCTGCCACTCCGGTAATCTCAAAATTCTCTATTACAGGCAGTGGTTTCTTCTTTCTACTCACGATAATACTATGTATTTTCAATGGGTGGCGACCCAAGCCTTGAGCCGCCACCATCATCGTTATGATTATTTCTTACCTAATAAAATTTAGCCTCACCATATCAATAGTTACGGGCAAAAATCACGCGGCGCATACTGGGCTTGCCGGTATAAATGCACTTGCCGGGCTCTTCGGGTGCATCCATGGGTATGCAGCGAATTGTGGCTTTGGTCTCCTCCTTGATTTTCTCTTCGGTCTCGGTCGTACCATCCCAGTGGGCCAATATAAAGCCACCCTTCTCAATTTGCTCCTTAAACTCATCCCAGGTATCAACTTTATAGGTGAGTTCATGGCGATGACGCAGTGCCTTGTCATAGATTCCCTGCTGGATGTCGTCGAGCAACTGCTTCACATATTCCTCAATGCCACTGAGTTGAGCCACATGCTTTTCAAGCGTGTCGCGACGCATCACCTCTACAGTGCCGTTGGCAATGTCTCGTGCTCCAAGCACAAGGCGCACGGGCACACCTTTGAGTTCGTAGTCAGCAAACTTGAAACCTGGGCGTTTGTTATCGGCATTATCATATTTTACCGAAATGTTCATCTGCCGCAAGCGCTCAACGATGGGTTCGACTACTGCATTCACCTCCTGCAGCTGCTCATCGTTTTTGTAGATGGGCACAATCACCACCTGGATGGGAGCCAGACGCGGCGGAAGCACGAGGCCATTGTCGTCGCTGTGAGTCATGATGAGTGCACCCATCAGGCGTGTTGACACTCCCCACGATGTAGCCCACACATAGTCGAGCTGGTTTTCTTTATTGATATATTTTACATCGAAGGCTTTTGCAAAGTTTTGTCCCAGGAAGTGCGATGTGCCGCTTTGCAGAGCCTTTCCATCCTGCATCATAGCCTCGATAGTATATGTCTCGAGTGCACCGGCAAACCGCTCGTTGGCTGTCTTCACGCCCTTGACAACGGGCAGAGCCATGTATTTCTCGGCAAAGTCGGCATAGACATTGAGCATTTCGATTGCCTTGGCTTGTGCTTCTTCCTTAGTGGCATGTGCCGTGTGTCCTTCTTGCCACAGGAACTCGGCCGTGCGCAAAAACAGACGTGTGCGCATTTCCCATCGCATCACATTGCACCACTGGTTTACCAGCAGCGGCAGGTCACGATATGAGCTTATCCAGTTACGATAAGTGTTCCAAATGATGGTTTCTGAAGTTGGACGGATGATAAGCTCTTCCTCAAGGCGTGCATCAGGATCCACGACAACGCCTTTCCCGTCGGGGTCGTTCATCAGTCGGTGATGAGTGACCACGGCACACTCCTTGGCAAATCCCTCTACATGCTCGGCCTCACGGCTGAGGAACGACTTGGGAATGAGCAACGGGAAATAGGCATTCTGCACACCGGTCTGCTTGAACATAGCATCGAGCTGATGCTGCATTTTTTCCCAAATGGCATAGCCATAAGGTTTAATTACCATACAGCCTCTCACGGCCGATTGCTCGGCTAAATCGGCTTTAATAACTAAGTCATTATACCATTGCGAGTAATTCTCACTTCTTTTTGTCAGGTCTTTAAGTTCTTTTGCCATAATATATGGGGATTTATTGTAATTACTTTATTTTTCCACGCTTAGCCTGCGATATCATTCCCTCTTCGGGTATTAGATATATTTCGAGGCGGCGGTTGCGCTTGCGGTTAGCCATTGAATTATTATCAACTATAGGGTCGGTATCACCCAGTGCATAGGGCACTACATAATCGACACTTGAGTTTTCGTCAAACCAGTCAAAGACGACATTCACGCGGTCGCGAGTCAGCTTCAAGGTGTACTTGTCGCTGCCGGTGTTGTCGCTATGCATCACAAGCAGCATCTTATAGAAGCCGGGAGTCTTGAGATACTTAGTGAACGGCTTGAGCAGGGTTTTGCCAAGCGACGTGAGCACAGTGTCGTTGGCATTGAAGAGCTGGCTTGCAGGCAAGGTTACAACAATCACCTCGTCGTCGCGCATAAGCTCCACGTCGTAGTTGCTCTTTTTCAGGGCCACTGCCACCGAGTATTGATAATCTTGAATGCGGTCGCTCTGCTTGTCGTTAGTGATCTCGGGATATTCAAGGTTCTCGTCGAGCGACAGCTCGTAGATATCTACTTTTTTCTTCTTGGCATGCGCCGGCTCGGGCATAACGACTGCCAGGGCCAACAACATGATTATAACACATCCTACTTTTCCTAATTTCATAATGCTTCCAAATAAAGCGTTCATTCTATTCCTCTTCCATCAGGTAATCGTCATAGGCATCGCAAGCCTGCACCACAGGGGCGATAAGTTCGGCAGGGATGCTAAATTCCGGGTCGCGCGCCACTTGCTTGGCAACATAGGCAGCAACAGCTCTTACCGATAGTTGCTCATCGGTAGCGTCTTCACCCACCATCTCGTCATAATCAAGCATGGTGTCGATTATCAGTAATATGTCGTCATCATTGCAATCGTGCAATTCGGGCACTGCATTCTTGATAAATTCCACAGCTTCAAATTCGTCAAATTCTTTCATCGTAATATTCATATTGATAATAGCCCTTCGGGCAAGTTCATTACTATCACCTTTCTATCTTCATTTATCTCGACTATCAGGTCGTCAACGGCCGGGACATAGACTTGCGAACTGCCGGGCCGATCGACGACAAACAGCACATTCTCTGTGGCATCGTTAACATCGGCTATTTCTCCTACCAGCCGGTCAGCATCATAAATCTTATAACCAACGAAGAAGTCGATGGGATACTCGTCGGTGTCTTCGTCTTGAGCCAGTTGCTCATATTCATCCTTGAGAACATAGATATCTTTATTCACGAGCAGTGTGGCCTCTGTTTCATCGCCTATACCGTCGATTGTGAGCAGTGCCGACGTTGCATTCTTAATCCTGATGTGTTCAACGAAAAACGGGACAAAGATGCCGTCGATGTCGCTCACAAGGCACCTGAAATGGCTCAGGAGGCCGGCATCCACGTCGAGTGTTGCCGATAGCTCTCCGTTCACTCCATGAGGTTTATTGTAGCGCCCTATTGATATCAGCTGGTCTCGTGTTATCATTTTTTCTTCTTTTTCTTGCCGGCTGAGGTCGGTGACTGAGCCACCTGAAACTCGTGCAGGATGTGGGTTTCGGGGTTAAGCCTGATAACTCCATGAGAGTAATGTGCAAGATCGTTAAAGATCTTTGCGTCATCCACCACCTCATTATTAATCTGGAATATTGACTTCTTCATGTGGTTGGCAAGCAGCATCACCAGGGCATCACGTTCCTCACCTTCGGGATACTGTGCTGCGCGGTCAATCATGCGCTCTATAATCTTGCCGTAATGGCGATACTTTATGGGCTCCAGATGATACTCGATGCGCTCGGGCTTTGTATCGAGATGTGATGGCTCAACAATTTCCACCGGATAGTCAACGTCGAGCTTAAAGTCGCTCATAATGGCCAGGTGGTCCCACAATTTCTGGACGTGATTGGCCTCTTCACGTTGCTCAGGAAGCATGTTGTCCATAATGGCTATAATGGTCTTGGCGCATCGGTTGCGTTCGGCACGATCGGTCAGGCTCATGCAGTGATCCACCATTTGGTGCACATTACGGCCATATTCTGGCAAAATGAGTTTTTTGAGTTGTGAATTGTATATCAGCATATAAAGAAACGCTTTTTACATAATAGAACTAATACTGTCCAAGCACTTTGTTTTTGGGCTTAGTGGCTTGAAAGTCTTTAATATAAAACGGAGTTGAATAGGCAACATCGATGAAGTCGTGCTGCCGGAATGCCTTCTCGGCAAGAGCCATCATGTTGAGTGCTTCGGGTTTTATGCCGGGGGCAAACAGTGCATTGGCATGTTTAATGACGTCGGCGGCCTTGCCGGCTCCGTTTCCCGCAAACACTATTCGATGCTTCTCAAGTAATGTTGCAAACGAATTTTCATCCAGCACCATGGCTTGGGGAGTCATCAGAGCATCAAGTGCCGCATCATAAACGGCAGTATAGACCTCCATGCGCCGGGCGTCGATCATGGGCGCAAACAGCGTTCCTTCATCATAGAAATCGCTGAACATGGCACTCACAGTCAGCAGCTGCAGAGTGTTGACCCCTATCAACGGCACATTTAAGCCAAACGCCAACCCTTTGGCCTCACTCAAGCCTATGCGCAACCCGGTGTAGGAACCCGGGCCGATGCTCACGGCCACGGCGTCGAGGGCGATTTCACGCGTACGAACGTAAGTCAACGCATCCTGCACAAACTGGCTCAGAAGCGTGGAATGCGTCTGACCATCATAGTTTTCATGATGCTCCAGCACCTGTCCGTCGGCTGTAAGCGCCACCGAGCAAACATCGGTCGAGGTCTCTATATTCAATATTGTTGCCATTCATTCAACTTTAAGACTGCAAAGTTACGATTAAGCGAGCGAAATGCCAAATTTTGGAACAGCGAAAGCAAAGAAATTCTTGAATTATCTTTGCTGAGTCGTGACAAAATAAGGCGAAGCCAAATTTATTTGAGCATTTCCGAGCGTGAGTAACTTCGAGGCAAAGCCTCAACGTTACGATTAAGCGAGCGAAATGCCAAATTTTGGAACAGCGAAAGCAAAGAAATTCTTGAATTATCTTTGCTGAGTCGTGACAAAATAAGGCGAAGCCAAATTTATTTGAGCATTTCCGAGCGTGAGTATTTTAGACTATAAGCCAAATAAGTTTCATAAGGGCTGGCGCTTTAGCAATTATGAATTATGAATGAGTCGCGATGCGCAGTAAGCCCTGAAAGGGCGACAGGACATAGGCAGGGGTGTAAACCCCTGATATAAGCCACATAAGTTTCATAGGGGCTGGCGCACGGCATTCTCATACAGATTCTACAGATTGCAGAGATTTATCAGACTATTAACGTGAGCACTACATCAGTTTTAACCAGTAAATCAGTGCGTTAACAGCTCCCCCTCTAAGTTAGAGGGGGTTAGGGGGAGTGTGCCAGCTTCGCGAGTTTGGGGAGTGTGTCACGGTGCTGTGGAAGTGTGGTTCACGCAAAGCTCGGCATACTCTCTAGCCCTAGCGATTTGCCTTCCCCCACTACCTCCGGCACGCCCCACGCTTGCTTCGGAGGCATTGCTAACTCGCTGATTTACTGACGCGCAGCTCCTCCCTAAGTTAGGGGAGGTGCCCAACGGGCCGGAGGAGTGTGTGAGACGCCGCTTTGCGAAAACCACAGCCTCCGGGCACACTCCCCCTGGCCCCCCTCTAACTTAGAGGGGGAGCTGTCGCCCCGCGCCCCGCGTTGGGGAATGGCCGCCTGGCGGCGGGAAATTAATCAAAATTTAATACAAAATTAAACAAATAGATAGTCTGGGGAAATTTGTTAATAATTTGAATAATTTCCCACGCAAAGCGTGGCTTCTTCTCTCCGATGCGCTTCCACTGCTCCGGGCACACTCCCCCTGCACCCCTCTAACTTAG
Organism: Porphyromonadaceae bacterium UBA4277; assembly: GCA_002395965.1. GTDB lineage: Bacteria > Bacteroidota > Bacteroidia > Bacteroidales > Muribaculaceae > Sodaliphilus. The sequence goes on along the minus strand of DGVT01000082.1, from coordinate 1,249 downwards.
AGGGGAGCTGTTAACGCGCTGATTTACTGATATAAATTTCATCGAACTCACGTTAAAGTAGCTAATATGTTCAGATAGTACTGCAAAGTTCCTCTTCGAGGCACTTTCCCGCGACACCCTGTGACCAAGCTGCGAACCCCGCTGGGGTTCTTGCATGGTCTTAAACACGAAGTCGGGTCTTCGACCCGCCAGCGTCTTCGACGCTTTTGCTTGCTATTTTCAACATTTTATCTACTTTAGAAACTTGAATAAGTTGCATAAGTTTCTTAGGGGCTTGCGCATGGCATTCTCATGCAGATTCTACAGATTGCAGAGATTTATCTGACTATAAGTTACATAAGTTTCATAGGGGCTGGCGCACGGCATTCTCATGCAGATTCTACAGATTGCAGAGATTAAACTGAGGTTTTTTAGACTATAAGCCACATAAGGCTTGTCAGAGCCCGAAAAGTCCGAAGGGTCCGAAGAGTCTGAAGCTCCAGCACCCCGCATTCTCTCGCCGATCTCACCGAATTTTTCGTCGATAGACGAAATGACCTCTTTAACCCCACTTTACGGGAGCGCAAGCTCCCTAAGTGGGGACCGATGGCAGCGTGGGAGCCCTACGTCGATAGACGTAGGACAGAAAGAACCGTCAAATAACGAATTATTGTCCGGCAAAACTGTTTCAAAAGCCTTTATACTCCAATTCTCACAAGTGCCTGTCAGCTATCACTTAACTGTCATCTTTTTTACACTCATGCCGTAAATATCTTATTATTTCCTGTAAAATTTTATTTTTTTCTTGCGCAATAGCAGAATATTTTATAATTTTGTGATTGTTATGAAAGAGGCTGAAATATCAGTAGGAGGCAGCATCGTGGCTGTTGCCGACACCAGCGACTGCTACGGCCCCACAGGCCTAAGATAGTTTATGTCACAATTTGCTGATGAATATTTCATTTATGGTTCACCTAAAACAATGAGTGGCAATTATTTACGACTGAAAACAACACATCAATACAATGTTCACACATTATTAATTGGTATCTAAAATGAAAAATATATTGTTATACATATTGATTGCAGTTTTTTCTTGTGCCTGCAATACCATAAAGGATCCTGGATATTATGATCCTGAATATGCGGTTTTCATCGGAGCGAACAATGCACCAAAGTTTTATAAGCAGAACGGTTTTCTCCCCACCTCATACTTCTCAGTTGATGTACCATTTAAGAGATTGCAATTTGTAGCCCCACACACCATAGA
>DGVT01000005.1:6204-9624 GCA_002395965.1 Porphyromonadaceae bacterium UBA4277 | reverse complement strand
TACTCGTTTACTTGTCTGCTTGTTTGCTATAAAAGCTCGTTTACTTGTCTGCTCGTTTACTATAAAAACTCGTTTACTATAAAAACTTGTTTACTTGCTAAGAATCATATTGATTAGCGCGTTCACATCGTCAACATCCACCATGCCGTTGCCGTCGAGATCGGCACTGCCCGGGTACTTGTCCTTATACAGGTCGAAGTTCAGGATAAGGTTAATCATCGCGTTCACGTCGTCCACATCCACCATAGCGCTGCCATCCACATCGCCGGTAACGCCCACATTCTCTTTCAGATCGCCTACGATGTTGGTAAACTCCTTCCACTGGTCAGCAGTTCGATAAGCCTCAAGATACTGCGGCAGCACATGCAACGTCGCATTTTTAGGAACATAATCGAAAACATAATAATAACCAAGACTTACTTTCCCAGGGTTGGGATACGCATCAATCCTTTTAAGGCCGCTGCAGCTGGAGAAGGCGCCGTCGCCGATTGAAGTGACGGAGTTGGGGATGGTGACGCTCGTCAGGCTGCTGCAGCTGGAGAATGCCCAGTCGCCGATTGAAGTGACGGAGTTGGGGATGTTGACGCTTGTTATTAGACTGTTCATACCGGAACACAATTTTGCTGGAATCTGCTCAACTTCATTGCCAAAGTTAAATTCTGAAATATTTTGCGATCCATCGAATAGTGCTTGTCCTGTAATACATTTTTTCGCATTCCAGTTAATGGTTTTAAGGCCGCTGCAGAACTGTAAGGCATATCCGCCGATAAAAGTAACGGAGTTAGGGATGGTGATGCTAGTCAGGCCACTGCAGCTGGTGAAGGCGGCGAAGTCAATTGAGGTGACAGAATTGGGGATGGTGACACTGGTCAGGCCGCTGCAGTCCCAGAAGGCGCCGCAGCCAATAGATGTGACTGAGTTGGGGATGATGACACTGGTCAGGCCGCTGCAACCCCAGAAGGCGCCGTCGCCAATAGATGTGACTGAGTTGGGAATAATAGTGTTTTTACATCCTGTAATTAAAGTTTTGGATTCGGTTTCAATAATTGCATTACAATTGTTGCGAGAATCGTATTTAGTGTTACCATTGTTAACTATAATGGTTTCAAGTCTGCTGCAGTCATTGAAGGCATCTTTTTCGATTACAGAGACAGATTTGCCAATAGTAACCTCATTCAAGTTGCTGCAACCGTTAAAAGCACCTTCTTCTATAATTTTGACGGAGTTTGGGATGGTGATGCTAGTCAGGCCACTGCAGTGCCTGAAGGCATAACTGCCGATTCTGGTGACAGAGTTTGGGATGGTGACGCTCGTCAGGCCACTGCAGTCCCAGAAGGCGCCGCTATCGATGGAAGTGACGGAGTAGGTTTTCTCTGCATAAGTTACACTTGAAGGAATTGAGACAGAGCCGGAGTAGTAAGAAATTCTTTCATGGCGGGATGTAACCGATACTGTTTCGCCTCCTACACCTATTATGCGATAATAGATACTGTCAACTTCAAAGTCGTAACCGTAGGCGATGGGGGTGAGCAGGGTGATGGTGAGCATCAGAGTTAGGAATCGTTTGGTCATAGTGGTAAGAGTTTTGGGTGCCGCCTGTGTCTCCCGAATTTGGCTGTTAATATTCTAATAATAAACGCGAAAGCGGAGACTTGTCTGTATTGTGACAGAAACGCTTTCTATGTCGTTTGGATGGCAACGATACTGCCATCGCGTGGCACTCCCGCCGGAATGCCATAGGCAAAAGTAGTGCTTTTCGGTCGGTTATGCAAATTCTTGGACCTATTTTTGTCCTACGTCTATCGACGTAGGGCTCCCCACGCTGCCGTCTGTCCCCACTTAGGGAGCTGGTGCTCCCGTAAAGTGGGGCTAAAGAGGTCTTTTCGTCTATCGACGAAAAACTGCCCCGCAAGCTATTTTTATAGATTATAAGTAACATAAGAGTACATAGGGCTTGCCAGCAAATAGTTTTTTAGACTATAAGTAACATAAGGGTACATAAGGGCTTGCCAGGAAATTGTTTTTAGACTATAAGTAACATAAGAGTACATAGGGCTTGCCAGCAAATAGTTTTTTAGACTATAAGTAACATAAGAATACATAAGGCTTGCCAGCAAATAGTTTTTTAGACTATAAGTTACATAAGAATACATAAGGACATGCCCGCAAATAGTTTTTAGACTATAAGTAACATAATATGAATTAAGAATTAAGAATTATGAAATACTCAGGCGTCAGCCCTTATGAAACTTATGTAACTTATTCAAGTTTCTAAAGTAGATAAAATGTTGAAAATAGCAAGCAAAAGCGTCGAAGACGCTGGCGGGTCGAAGACCCGACTTCGTGTTATAGACCATGCAAGTGCGCCGTAGGTGCACGCAGCTTGGTCACAGGATGTCGCGGGAAAGTGCCTCGAAGAGGAACTTCAACATTATCAATCTGTTACCTGCAAACCTCAAAACTAATTTTATTCCGCCAACAGGTTATAAATAACAAAACAGTACATAAGGCTTGCAAGCAAATTGTTTTCGACTATAAGTAACAAAATAAAACATAAAATTATGTTATTTATGTAGCTTATATCAGGGGTTTACACCCCTGCCTAAGTTCTGTCGCCCTTTCAGGGCTTACTGCGCATCGCCACTAATTCATAATTCTGAATTGTTTAAGCGCGTCAGCCCCTATGAAACTTATGTAACTTATAGTCTAAGAAGCACCGTGTCATAGGTGTGAAGATGCGGGGCGCCAGCTGGTATATGTGCTCGCCTACAGCGAGGTTGTGGAGGCGGTTTGATGCCGGGGGTGTCGCCGGTGCGACACCCCCGGTTACTCAAATGCTCGACTTCCAGTCGAGGTTAGCTCGACTATCGAACACGGTGCCAGCCCTTATGCCCCTTATGTAGCTTATAGTCTAAATCTCATGCAGATCTTGCAGATTATACAGATTTTAGATTAAGGCCGCCTGTCGGTAGAAAATATATAATTTTGAACAATTTCTGCCCGCAGGGCGCCCATGTCATCGCGGCTTATGTAACTTATAATCTTGTCGTGCGTCAGCCCTTATGCCCCTTATGTAACTTATAGTCTAAATCTCATGCAGATCTTGCAGATTATACAGATTTTTAGATTGAGGCCGCCTGTCGGCGGGAAATTATATAAAATTTTGAATAATTTCCACGCGCAGGGCGCCCATGTCATCGCGGCTTATGTAACTTATAGTCTAAAATATGTATGGTCGGTATCAGCCCAATCAGCTTAATCTGCATGAGAACGAGCTTCGTCGCATTGCGGCTTATGTAACTTATAATCTTGTCGTGCGTCAGCCCTTATGCCCCTTATGTAACTTATAGTCTAAAACTCATGCAGATCTTGCAGATTATACAGATTTTAGATTAAGGCCGCCTGTCGGCGGGAAATTAT
>DGVT01000005.1:0-6006 GCA_002395965.1 Porphyromonadaceae bacterium UBA4277 | reverse complement strand
ATGTAACTTATAATCTTGTCGTGCGCAGCCCTTATGCCCCTTTTGTTACTTATAGTCTAAAATCTGTCGAGTTCATAATTCTTAATTCATAATTAATTCCTATATTTGCAAATCATAAACTGATTATTACATTTAATACATACCTATAATGAAGCATCTATTTACCAGACTTATCGCCTTAATAGTACTCCTGCTGCCTGTCACCGCCTCGGCCTACAGCTTTATGGTTGACGGCCTGGCATATAACATCAACAGCGACACAACCGTCAGTGTTACATATACTGAACGGTCTCCCTCAAACTATCCCGGATTGACTGAAGCCAATATCCCGGAATCAGTCTCCTACAACGGGAAGACTTACTCCGTCACTTCAATCGGCGACTATGCATTCTCCGGTTGTACCGGCCTGACTTCGGTCACCATCCCCAACTCCGTCACCTCAATCGGTAGCTCTGCGTTTAGGGGTTGCTTAGGATTAAAAAGAATAATTGCTGGAGAGAATTTGACATCTATTGGAGCCGGTGCTTTTGCTTGTCCATATCTTGAAGATTTTGTTACACTTAGAGAACGCCCGATAATAATAAGTGCAGATGTATTTGAAGGAATTCCCACAGCAAGTTGTGATCTTCATGTCAGAAAAGGATCCAAGTTGAGATATGAAGCACAAGACGTTTGGAAAGATTTTCTTTTCACTTTTGAAGATGCTGAAGATTATATTGATGGTATACCAGAAAACTCAAATAATGGTCTCAAGGGTGACATGAACGATGACGGCATCATCGATGTCGAGGACGTAAATGCACTGATTAACATCATCTTGAAACTTAACTAACAAACAGGTAAACAACAATAGATATGAAAAAGATTGCATTATTACTTATGGCAGCAGCGATTACGGCCGGAGCGGCAATGGCGCAGGCGCCTAAGGCACCGGCATTCCTGAAAAAAGGCGACACAGTGGCTATTCTATCGCTCGCCAGCACACCAGGCGATGGCGTGGCAGAGGCTGGAGAAAGAGCCATGCGGCAATGGGGTTTCAATGTGGTGACAGGCAAGCATGTGTATGACAAGCATGGGATGTATGCCGGAACAACAGAGGAGCGCCTCGCCGACTTCATGGATGCCCTGCGCAATCCCAACGTGAAAGCAATCCTGAGCACACGTGGCGGTTACGGATCATCATTGCTTCTGCCTTATGTCCCAATCGACACGCTGCGCAAATACCCGAAATGGATTATCGGATACAGCGACATCACAAGCATGCACAGTGCACAGGTGCGGGCCGGTAACATGAGCCTGCATGCCAATATGTGCGGCGCACTGAAGGAACGTGGAGCCAACGACCCCATAACTCTGATGCTGCGCGACGTGCTCATGGGAAAGCTGCCGCACTATGAAGTCCCGTCTCACAAACTCAATCACTACGGTAAGGCAACGGGAATGCTCGTGGGAGGTAACATGGCCGTGTTCAGTAATCTGGCCGGCAGCAAGGATTATGACTTCCTGGACCGCGACTTCGTTAAAGGACGCGACATAATACTGTTCTTTGAAGATGTGAGCGAGTCTATGCCACGAGTGATGAGTATGCTCACGCTCCTAAAGCTGAAAGGAGTGCTCGATGCAGTGAAGGGAATCGTTGTAGGACGGTTTACCGACTACACCCATCCTGCCTATGGCTATGCCGATATGCCGACGCTGCTCGAAGAATATCTCGCAGACTATAAAATCCCCATCTGCTATGATTTCCCGGCCAGCCACGACGAGGCATGGAACTACCCGATGATTGAGGGATGCAATGTGACGCTCAACGTAAGGCCTGACCGAACCAAACTCATTTTTAATAAATAGTTGCTTTGCAGGTCGAAACCTGAGAGAATGGCACATTTTTTGTCTGATATACTTGAAAAGTCTAACCATATAAAACTTCAACATCATGGACCTTTTTGATATTTCTCTTATTGTAGGAGCAATATTGCTCATTCTGCTCATCGTGTTGTTCACATGTTACGTCAAGGCACCGCCCAGCACGGCTTATGTGATATCGGGTATCAAGCGCGAGCCGCGCATCCTTATAGGCGCCGGTGGTGTGAAAATACCCATCTTTGAGCGCCTCGACAAGGTGTATCTGGGTCAGCTCACAGTAGATATACGCACCGAGCGCAGTGTGCCCACCAACGACTTTATCAACGTCAATGTGGATGCCGTGGCTAAGGTGGCCGTAACACCTACGCCCGAGGGCGTGCGCCTGGCAGCACGCAACTTCCTTAACATGGATGCAGCCACTATATCGGCACAACTGCAAGACACCTTGCAGGGTAACCTGCGTGAGCTTATCGGCAGCCAGGGACTGAAGGAGCTGAACGTGGATCGCGACGGATTTTCTAATCAAGTTATGGACAAGGCTGCGCCCGACATGGCCAAGTTGGGAATCTCAATCCTCGCATTCAACGTGCAAAACATTACCGACGAACTGGGGCTGATTGAGAACCTGGGTGCCGACAACACCTGGACCATTCGCAAAAATGCGGCCATCACCAAGGCTCAGGCCGAGAAGGACATTGCTCAGGCTAAGGCCGAAAACGAGAAGCTGGCCAACGATGCCACCGTGGCGTCGCAGACGGCTATTGCCGAGCGGCAAAACGAACTCACCATTCGCCGCGCCGACCTGAAGCAGGAGGCCGACACACGCCAGGCACAGGCCGATGCTGCCTATCGCATCCAAGAGCAAGAGCAGCAAAAGGTGCTCAACGAGAAAGAGGTGGAGGCACAGATTGCCCGCACTAAGAAGGAGCAAGACCTTACAACCGAGCAAATCAAGATTCGTGAAAATCAGCTGCTCGCCGAAGTCAACAAGCAGGCCGATGCCGACCGCTACTCGGTACAAATCCAGGCCGAGGCCGAGAAATTCCAGGTGCAGAAGAATGCCGAGGCCGACCTCGAGAAGCGTAAACGTGAAGCCGAAGCACAACGATATGAGGCCGAGCAGGAAGCCGAAGCCATTCGCGCTAAGGCCGAAGCACAGAAGTTCGCTATGATGCAAGAAGCCGAGGGTATCAAGGCACGCGGAGAAGCCGAGGCCTATGCCGTGCAAAAGAAAGGTGAGGCCGAGGCACAAGCCATGGAGAAGAAGGCCGAAGCATTCAAGAAATATAACGACGCAGCCGTGGCTCAGATGGTAATCGAAAAACTGCCCGAAATCACCAATAACATCGCCCAGCAGGTGGCCACCATCAAGGGGGTTAACATCTATAGCAGCGGCGCCGAGAGTGGGGCAGGTATAGGCTCCATAACAGGAACACTGCCCGTGGTGCTGGCGCAGGTGAACGACACGGTCAAGAGTGCAGTGGGCGTGGATCTGGCAAGCATCGTACGCAAGCACGAGGACCCAAAAGATCATAAGAACCCCGAAACTCCCGCACCCCAACAGTGATGCACCCGATGAGACTCTTAGCTTTAATGATGGCACTGATTGCTGCAATGGCGGTCAGTGCCACCAATCATTATGACATCTATCCCGTGCCACAGCGAGTGGAATATGCCGCCCGACAGGCCACATTCACTTCGCCAGTGGCAATAGTAGCCGCCAGCACTATCGACCGCGCCACCGTTGCAAGGACTCAACAGGTCCTGGCTGAGCACGGACTGGCGGCCGAATTAACCGCGGCAATGCCATCGAGCGGCTCGTATGTGCTCTTAGGTACCGACGCACAGGCCGATGTGGCCGTGAAACGGCTCACCGAACTGAATATCGACCGTGGCGTGCTCAAGCGCAACGGCAAGTACGACCGTCACATCATCAGCCTGACGCCAAGCAAACGTGGCGAGGCTCAACTGGTGGTTGTAGGGGAGAACACCGATGCCGTGTTCTGCGCGCTGGCATCGCTCGAGCAGATGCTCGACGCAGGACACACTGCCATGCCATGCTGCACCATTCACGACTATGCCGACGTGAAGAACCGTGGCATCATCGAGGGGTACTATGGCGTGCCATATTCGGTGCACGTGACCAAAGACCTGTTCCGCTTTATGGCTCGCTACAAGATGAATACCTATATGTATGGAGCTAAGTCCGACCCCTATCACTCACGCTACTGGGACAAGCCTTACCCCACACACATCACCCCCGAGCAAGAGCGCATCGGCTACCTGTCGCAAGACATGATGCGCGACATCACGGCAACAGCGGCAGCTGCTAAGGTGAATTTCATCTGGGCCATACATCCCGGAAAAGCCTTTGCCAATGCACACGACCACACTGTGATTGACCGAATAATGGGAAAATTCGAGGATATGCACAAGCTGGGAGTGAGGCAGTTCGGAGTGTTTGTTGACGACGTGGGGGTGCCGTCCGACACCGCCATCATGAACCTGTGTGCCCGTAACCTCACTGCCTTGCAGCACAGCATCGACCAGCGCTGGAATGTGGCCGGAGCCGCACCCGACGACTCCGTCAGACCGCTCAACTACGTGCCGCAACTCTATGCCTACGGATGGGTGGACGTGGAGAAGGCTAAGATTTTCTATGAGTCACTGCAAACAACACCTCGCAAGGTGAACATTTTCATAACAGGCCAAAACGTGTGGAGCGTGCCTAACAATAATGACCTCGACCTGGTGAGCCGATGGCTCGGCCGAAGCGTGAGCTGGTGGTGGAACTACCCATGCAACGACCAGGACCCGACCAAGCTCTTCATCATGGACACCTATGCCAACTTCCGCGACGAGACACACATCGCAAGCCTTGCAACACTCGAGCGACAGCTTCACGGCACCACCACCGTCATCGTCAATCCAATGCAGCAAGGCGAATTGTCGAAGGTGGCACTCTTTGCCGTGGCCGACTACGCCTGGAACAACCGGGCATTCAACAGCCAAGTCAACTGGGAAGCCTCGTTCGCCGCCGTCACAGGACCGAAATATGCCTCGGCACTGCGGCGAGTCGCGCCCTATTTGAGATACTACGACGAAGATGCTCTCGAATATCTCATCGCAGGCTACAAGAGCAGCGTGGAAGGGGGCAAGCCGGAGCCGCGCCCGCTAATAAATGAGCTGACCGCAGTAAATCGGGCATGCCATGAGCTAATGCTCATTCCACTTGATAGCAGCTCGCAAAGCAACGCACTCTTGTATCAAGACATGCGGCCATGGCTGCTGCGACTCGAAGCCATGACGGCCGAGGCCATCGCACTGCTGCAAGGACAAGCACCCGAGCCCACCGACTATGAGAACTGCCCCGACTTCCAGTTCGAAATACTCGGTGGAATGGGCAACGACATCACCCTGCACACGCGCACAGCACAGCCGGCAGCTCGCTCACTCGCACCATTCATCACATGGCTGCGCACCACCCGGCAGCAACCATAGCCCCGCTGGTGATACACTATCGGCAGAATAAAAAATAATGGTGTCCGCTAAAAGTTTTCAACATCTCTGTAATAAGTTGATTTCAAATGGAATAAATGTAAATCTTCTCTAATGGGCTTGGCCTTGAATGCAAGTCAGGAGACTTGCAAATGTGCGAAACACATTGCGGGGTGTGTCATAATTCAAAAAAGCGTTGAAAACGCAGACGCATCGAAGATGCGACCATTTCTTTAACACCATGCAAGCAACATCGAAGATGTGCGCAGCTTGGTGAAAGACAGCGAATTAAAAGGGTGCTTCGAAGATGCACAACAAGTGTCGGGTTATACTTCGATCACCTCTGATTTTCTATAATTTGAATTATGACACACTCTCCTGTGCGAAAGGTGACGATATAGAGCGCGGCACTTCGAAGATGAGCCGTTGTGGTAAGACATTGAGAGCGTAACATATACCACGTGCCGCGCCATACCGTCCCCAGGGCAAGGCGCGAATGGCATGAACGTGGGCATGTGGGTATTTTGGGCGGTATTCACAATGACACGAATTGTTAATTTTAAGGCCAAAGCTGTTAAAAATTTGCTCAGTGTCAAAAAATGACTTAACTTTGCATCCGCTTTTTGAGCCCAGATGGCGGAATCG
>DGVT01000041.1:443-9890 GCA_002395965.1 Porphyromonadaceae bacterium UBA4277 | reverse complement strand
TACCGACTTCAAGAAGGTCAATAAGTTGAAGGGCGTGGATTTCACGAAACGCCTGAATGCGTTGGTGCAGAGATACAACGACCGTAGCGACAATGCCGTGTTTGCCGAAGAAGTGCTCAATGAAGTAGCCAAACAGATGGCAGAACTGCTGAAGGAGGTAAACAAAGAGAAGAAGTCGTTCAAGGACTTAGGCATTACCTACGAGGAAAAGGCTTTCTATGATATTCTGAAAGAGATAGCTCATAAGTTCGGTTTTGAATATCCAGAAGACAAACTGCTGACATTGGCAGCTGCTGTGAAGAAGATGGTGGATGACAAGTCGAAATATACCGACTGGGCCAATCGTTCTGATATCAAAGCAGAATTGCAAATGGACTTGATCCTGATATTGGCAGAGCATGGTTATCCGCCAGTTCCGCAGGACGAAGTCTTTAAGGAAATTTTTGAGCAGGCGGAGAACTTCAAGAAATACGAGCAAACAGATGACGAAGAGACGGGAAAAACAGCTCCAGTCATTTCTATGTATCCTCAATTTGGAGGAAGAAGAAGGAATGATGATGGCAGCTGAAGACATCTTTATCTATGGTAGTGACCCTGTTGAACAGGCTTAACTTAATCTGTCAATATGATAGAAAGTGGAGTTAAAAAGAAGGGGAAATAATGGATTATAAAACGCCAAACACATTTATCATCATAAAAGGGCAGCCCAAGGCATTGCAGATAGAACGGTTCCAAATGGGCAACAATCGAGCAAAAACGATTTTTATCGACTTTACTTAAAATGTAGGTAAAAAGAAAAAGCGCTCATTATGAACGCCTTATGTGATATTTTGTGATTGATTGTAATCGATGCTAATTGCTGATCACTTGCCCACGCAGAAGTGGGCGAAGATTTCGCCGAGCAGGTCGTGGGTGGTGATCTCGCCGGTGATGGTGCCCAGGTGGTAGAGGACTTCGCGGATGTCCTGGCTGACGAGGTCGCCGCTGAGGCCGTCGCGTAGGCCTGTAATGGCGCGGTCGAGTGCTGTGCCGGCGCTTGTGAGTGCCTGATAGTGGCGGGCGTTGGTGACGATGATTGTGTCGTCGTCAACTTGTGGCATTGCTGCTGCGTCGATGATGACTTGTTGCAAGCGGTCCACGTCGTGGCTGCAGCGTGCCGAGATGGCAATGATGTTGCTGCCTTGTGGGAGGATGGGCCAGAGTGCTTGTTGCAGGCCGGTGATGGCTGTGGGAGCCAGGTCGGTCTTGTTGATGACGGCGATGAGTTGCTTGCCGGTGCAGTGGGGGATGATTTGGTGGCTGAAGTCGATGGCGTGGGCCGCGGGCGTGGTGGCGTCGATTACCCACATCACAATCTGTGCCTTGTCCATCTGTCGGAATGAGCGCTCGATGCCCATGGCCTCGACGGTGTCGCTGCTGCGGCGTATGCCGGCTGTGTCGATGAAGCGGAACAGTGTGCCGGCAAGTGTCACGGTGTCTTCAATCACGTCGCGTGTGGTGCCGTGGATGTCGCTCACCAGTGCGCGGTCGTCGTGTAGCAGTGCGTTGAGCAGAGTTGATTTGCCGGCGTTGGTCGGTCCCACGATGGCCACGGGCAGGCCGTTTTTGATGGCGTTGCCCGAGGCAAACGTAGCCGTCAGGCTGCCGATGGCTTGTGCCAGCTCTTGTGCTAAGGCTATGACCTCGCTTCGCTGGGCGAAGGTGACGTCTTCCTCGCTGAAGTCGAGCTCCAGCTCTATGAGTGCGACGAAGTGCAGCAGCTTTTCGCGCAGCTCGTGCAGGCGGTGGCTGTAGTGCCCGCGCATCTGGTTCATGGCCACATGGTGTGCGGCTCGCGACTGTGCGGCGATGACGTCGGCCACGGCCTCGGCCTGTGCCAGGTCGAGGCGTCCGGCAGTGAGTGCTCGGCGGGTGAATTCGCCTGCGGTGGCCATGCGGCAGCCGGCGTCGATGAGGGTGTGCAGCAGCTGTTGTTGGATCCATGTGGAGCCGTGGCATGAGATTTCGGCCACGTCTTCGCCGGTGAACGAGTGTGGTGCGCGATAGATGGTGAGCACCACCTCGTCGAGCAGCTCGCCGCGGCTGTCGGTCATGCGTCCCAGGTGGGCTGTGTGGGTCTTCATGGCGTCTATTGATGCTCCCTGCCAGCGGCGTGCTACCACGTCGAAGGCTTGAGGCCCGCTCACACGCACCACTGCGATGCCGCCCACACCCTGCGGAGTGGCTATCGCACAAATTGTATCGTCGGATAATAGCACGTTATTTGTCGTTATAATGCCCATAGGATGTGAGAATTAGCACTACAATCTCAGTTTCAAAAATTCGGTACACCAAACGGTGCTTTTTCGTAATGACACGGCTCCATCTTCCCTCGGGCTTACCCTTTAGTGGCTCAGGATGCCCAAGGCCTGTCATGGGATGCTCTTTTAGTTCTTCAATGAAACGCACTGCCTTTGCAAATGCTTTAGGCTCGTGTCTTTCAAGTTTTGCTAATCCGGCATTGGCCTCTGGAGTAAATCTTACTTCATAAGCCATAACCACACCTTTTTAGCATTTCTGATACAGATTCTCCAGGAAGCAGAGTAGTGTATTCGCCTCTTGCATATTGTGTCTCGGCTTCCTCGATGCGGCTGAAGAATTCTTCCTCGGTCATCAGGGTGGGGTCGTTGGTTTTCTCCTTAGCCAACCGGCGAACGTACTTAGCCAAGCGTGACAACAATCCTTCGTCTTTGGCTATAATGCCAATGTTGCGAAGTATCTCGGCATTGAGTGCGCTGATTTCTGACTGTGACATGGCTTTATTGTTTTAAGATTGATGTGTTCTAAGTAGTGTCGTTATTCTTTTGCAAAGGTCGGTTTTTTTCTGTTTTCTGCCAAAGAAATGCCTGCAATTTTTGGCAGCGCCGTCAAAAACGCTTATCTCTGCAACAATTCGGGGATTTCGGGTGCACTCCCGTAAAGTGGGGTAAAGAAATATTTTCGTTTTCGACGAAAAACGGTGTGCTCTGTGCAATGTGTTTGATGATGTTGCGCGCCAGGCCGTATATGTGCTCGCCTCCAGCGAGGTCGCGGAGATGGTATGCTGCCGGGGGTGTCGCCGCAGCGACACCCCCGGTTACTCAAATGCTCGACTTCCAGTCGAGGTTACCTCGCCTATGGAACAACATTGAGAAATCCTTATGTGTTCTTATTTATATCAGGGGTTTACACCCCTGCCTATGTCCTGTCGCCCTGAAAGGGCTTACTGCGCATTGCGACTCATTCATAATTCATAATTCTGAATTGTTCAGGCGCCAGCCATTATGCAAACTTATGTTGCTTATAGTCTAAAAACTCGGTGAGATATGCGTAATCACCGATGTGTGAGAATTAAGCTACTGCTGTGACCGGTGCTTTGGTTACCGTCGAGGGGTGTAGCGGGGCCAGTTGCGTATGCTCTGTCGGCTCTCGATGGTGGTTTCCACGTCGTCGGGTAGGGCGGCGAGGAAGTCGATGCCTGTGACGGATTCCACCTCGTCGATGGTCACGGCATAGTTAGTCCATGAGCCGGTGGCCTTTTCGTTCTTGAACAAGAAAGCGATTGCCTTTTTCTGCTTGGGGTCATACACCACCTTATAGAACTTGGTGGGCACGGCAATGTCGCGGTGCTTGCCGATGCGCTTCACGTCGTTGCGCAGCACGGGTCCGGTGAAGATGATCAGTCGGTCGGTGCGTCGTGCCCATGTGTGTATGGCCTCTTCCATGTGCCGCCATTCGCCGTCGTTGAGCTCATGGTCTTGCGGGCAGATGTTTGTCATCAAGAAGCACTGTTCCATGGCCTCACGGTCCCAGCGCATGTCCATAGCCGGAGCCATGTGTCCGCGGTCGTAGCCCGTTTCCTTGTATTCCCACCAGTCGGGGCATCCCTTCACCTTTGTGTCGCGGTTGAAGTTGTAGTTGTTTCGCTTCTCGGCATCGGGTGCATCGGCCATGGTGGCCTGCGTGTTGGTCTGCTCATAAGCCACGCAGCTCGGCACGCGGTATCGGCTGCTGTAGTAGATGGTGATAGCCTTGTAGCGCAGCACCTGGTCGGTGAGGTTGGCAGGCAGGCTGACGTCGAGCAGCGACTGGTCGCCCGTCGATGTGTAGTTGCCGGTGTTGACGTCGGTAGCTGAGGCTGCGGCCTGCGACATGAAAGTGTCGGGTGCCGTTCGGTTGTCGTTTTGCTTCACGTTGCCGTCGCATCCGGCGAGCAGTGCAATGGCTATTGATAGAAAAAAGAACTTCTTCATGATTGATTGTGATGGATTAAATGTTTAGGCTGCAAAAGTAATGAATATTTGCCAATAATCGGAGCCTAAACCTAAAAACTGATGCAAAGCAGTTGTATTCATCTTACGATTTACGGCTCGTGACAATTAATTATCGTTAAATGCGCAATGTCTTGGGCAATGTGTATAACATGATGGGCATGAAGATGAATGCCGGCAACCTGCCCGCAGGCATCTATGTGAAGAACGGCAAGAAGTTTGTTGTGAAGTAAACATCGGGCTTTTAGCCTATAGCACACGATAAAATGGCACCACCCAGTCTTCGCTAAAGCAGCGAGCAGGGTGGTGCCTTTGTGTTGTGAGCTTGCGGTGCCTTATTTCCAGGCGTTGAGGTCGCATTGTGCCTCAATCTTGCTCTCTGTGTCGCGACTCAGTGCCGTGAAAAAGTCGAGCCCTGTGCGGCGTTCCACCTCGTTGATGGTGGTTGCGTGGCGTGCCATGCCGCCGTTGTGGTCGCTATTGGCATAGATGAAGGCAATGGCTCGCTGTTGCTGTGGCGCGTAGATGACTTTGTAGAAGGCCTCGGGCACTGCGATGTCGTTGCGAGGACCGATGTGTTCACGGCTGTTGCCCATAATGGGTCCGGTGAGCACGATCAGGCGGCCGTCGCGCCGTGCCCAGCGGTGTACGGCTTCTTCCATGATGCGCCAGTTGTCGTTATTGAGCTTTGCCACCTGTGGGCACATGTTGGTCATGTAGAAGCATTCGCGCATGGTCTCGCGGTCGCCGCGCATGTCCATAGCCGGAGCCATGTGGCCGCGCGTGTAGCCGCTGCCGCTGTAGTCGCGGTGCGACGGGCAGCCCGGCACGTTGTCGTCGGTGAGAAACTTGTAGTTGCGTCGCTTCTCGGCTGTGGGGGCATCGGCCATGGCCACCATGGTGCCTGTGAGCTCGTAGGCCACACACAGTGGGATGCGCAACCGCCGGTTGAAATACACGGTTATTGCCTTGTAGTTGATAGTCTGGCATGCTGTGGCGGCCGGAATGGTCACGCGGCACAGCGCCTGCGTGCCCTTGCCGGCAGTCGCGTTCAGGCTGCCGATAAGTGGCACTATGGCACCTGGCTGAGAGCGCTTTGACTGCTGCTTGAGCTTTTTCTTGCTTTTCGGGTCGCGCTTATTCTTCTTGCTCTTCTTTTTATCTGATTTTTTGTTTCGAGCCGACAGCGTCGTGACCCACGACGTGGAGTCGCCACTGCTGCCGATTGTGGCCGGTTGTGGACAGGTGAGTCCTAATGCAAGCAGTAATATGACAAAAAATCTTTTCATTCTCTTTGCTCGTTTTTATATGGTCAGTGAAGCCACACTTGCAAATTCCGTGCCGACTCAATGTGTTCTTGTTCTTGCGACGGCAGAGCCGTGAAAAAGTCGATGCCGGTGAGGCGTTCCACGTCATCGACGCTGACTGCATAGCGCTTCAGGCGGTCGTTGCACGCCCCGTTGTCGTAGATGAAGGCAATGGCTCGCCTTGGCCTTGTGCATGGTGCCATGACCACCTTAAAGAAACGCTTGGGAATGGCCACGCCGCTGCCTTCTATCGTGTCGAGCCCCTTTTCTCTCACCGGGCCGGTGGCAATGATGAGCACGCTGTCGCGCTGCACCCATTCGCGGCATTTCTGCTCCAGGCGTGCCCAGCCCCCTTCGTTAAGCGAGCGATGCTGTGGGCAGATGTTGGTCATCAGAAACGACTGGCTGATTGCGGTGCTGTCCCATGCCATGTCGCCTGCCGGAGCCATGTGGCCGCGATGCAGCCCTGTGCCGTAGTAGGCGTCGGGGTCGGGGCAGCCTGCCACGCTATGGTCGCGCTCAAAGCGGTCGGTGCGACCGTGTGCTCCGTCAAGGTGGCCGATGGTTAATTCATAGGTCACGCAGGCCGGAATGTGGCGTGCACTGTCGAACCACACGGTGAAGCCGCGGTAATCGATGCGGCGGCAGCCGTCAATGTCGGCAGTGAGCAGGCTGTCGCGCAAGCCACTGCTCAGCGGTGCCAGCTCACGGTGCCGGTCAAGGCTGCAGTGCCTCACGGCATATGCTATGCTGCCGGCCAAGGCCAGCATCCACAAGAAGGTGATGATTTTTAATGTGCTTTTACTGCTCATGGCGGGTAGTGCCTCCAAACCGCTATTCGGCTTCGGGCACCCACACATAGGCACCGAGGTCGATGCCGTCGCGTGCCAGGCGGTCGTTGCCGTAGCGGTCATAACGGGCATGGTCGGGGCATAGCGAGCGGTCGCCGCGCCCTATGGCACCGCTCTCGTTGTGCAGGCGGTAATCGAAGATGTAGTCTTCACGCACGGTATAGAATAGCGGGTCGCCTTTCCACACACAATTGATGAAATGTGCATCGTCCTCGCCGTCGGCCTTGAGCAGGCAGTTGCGCAGATACACGTCATAGTCGTCGAGCACGCCGGCATTGATGTCGCCGGCCAAGCCGTAGATGATGCAGTTGTCAAGGTAGCACGTGAGCGGCATCACCTGTTCGGTGACGTGCTCCTTCCACACGTTCACTATGGGCTCGCTGATGGCGCTGAACAGGTAGTAGTTGGCAAACGTGCAGTTGATCATGTGTATGTTTCCGCCTATGAAGTGCACCACGCCGTCGGCCGAGTTGCTGAACTCGGTCCCCTCGGCCTCGACACGCGCATTGAGTGTGGTGAGCACGCTTGTGCTGGAGTTGTGCAGCACGCAGTTGAACATGTGCAGTGTGCGTTGCGACGGGTCGGTGGAGCTGCAGTGCATACCTATCTCGCTGCCCTTCATCACCACATAGGCCATCTCGTTGTCGTAGCTGCCGTAGCCGAATATCACGCCTCCCCACTGTCCCGACATGATGTCGAAACTGATGTCGCCCACCACATGGTCCAGTCGGTCGCCGCGCATGACGATGTTCTTCTCGGCAGTGCCCACGGCGTCGAGCCGGCCATAGACGCGCAGGGCGCCACCCTTGTGGAAGAGCAGCTGTGCGCCGGGGTCGATGCTAAGCGTGGCTCCTGCGGCCACAACCAGCGTGTCGTAGATCACATAGGGCCTGACGGCTGTCATGACCATGTCTTCATAGATGGTGTCGCCATGGATGGGGATCACGTCCTGGCCCCAGGCCTGCAGCACGACGCGTTGCATCACACCGTTGGTGACAAACTCGATCTGGTCTTTCACCTCGATGGGCTCCTGAGTGGTGGCCTCGTTAACACGGCATTCCACAAACACATAGATGCTGTCGCCGCCACGGATGTCAACATCGTGAAACTCTTCGCCTTTCACACCGTCAACGTTCATGAAAAATTTTCCGTTCTCGTTGCCGGCAATCTTGATGCTGCTGATGCTCACCTGCTTCTTGCTGTGGTTATACACCACAAACTGCTTGGTGGGTGTGCCTTGCTTGGTGACCACGGTGTCGAAGGTCACCGTGTCGGTCGAAAACGTGAGCAAGTCGGTAGGCGATGTCGTGTAATCGTCGTTAATGCATGCTGTGAGCGCCATCATGGCGCCGATGCACAGCAGTCCTATGTAAATCAGTCTTTTCATTCTACAACTTTTCGAGTGTTTCTTAGGTGGTGCCGGGAGATTGCTGCCCCATCTGCTGCAAAGCAATGTCCAGAACCTTCATTAATAACGTTTCCCGGCACGTTTTATTTTCTCACCACTGCGTTTTTTCTCTTCACCGCCTACAGGGGTTCCGCTTCGCTCCATCGCCTACAGGGGTTCCGCTTCGCTTCACCGCCTGCCTAAAATCTTCCGCTCCTGACGGAGCTCTGCTTGTTTGCTTGTTTACGGTGGATGCTCGTCATTTTTTTTGGCGAAATGTTGGAAAGTCCGTTTTTTAGCGGTAATTTTGTAGATTGTTTGGTATCATTGCAAAAAATAAACAAAAATAATTAATCAATTAACAACTTAATTTACTGAACTACTATGTGGTTAACTAATTCTTCTGTAGGACGAAAGGTGGTGATGAGTGTCACCGGACTTTTCCTGATCCTATTCCTGACGTTCCACGCCCTGATGAATGCGGTGGCCCTGATTTCGCTCGATGCCTACGAGGCAGTGTGTGAGTTCTTAGGTGCCAACTGGTATGCCCTGTTAGGCACGGCAGTGCTTGCCGGCGGCTTCCTGCTGCACATCATCTTCGCCTTCTGGCTCACATTCCAGAATCGCAAGGCTCGTGGTGAAAACCGTTATGAAGTGACTGCCAAGCCGGCAACTGTCGAGTGGGCATCACAAAACATGCTTGTGTTGGGCATCATTGTGCTCTGCTTCCTTGTGCTTCACTTGGCACAGTTCTGGGCAAAGATGCAGCTGCCCGAAATCATGGGTGACTATCCCGCCAGCGGCGAGGATGCACTGCGTGCAGCCTTCGGCCAGCTCTGGGTGGCTCCTGTGTATCTGATAGGTTTCGTGGCCCTGTGGTTCCACATCACTCACGGCTTCTGGAGTGCACTGCAATCGATAGGCACTACTAACGACAAGTGGATCGAGCGCTTCAAGTGCATAGGCTGGTGGTGGGCTACCATCGTCATGCTGCTCTTCGCCGTTGAGGTGTGCTACTTCACATGGTTCTTTGCTTTGTAATTAGCTGAGTATTAACCGTTAAAACCTTTAATGAAAAATGGAAGAAACAATCAACAAGACTGCTCAGCCCGTAATCGACTCAAAAATCCCCGAGGGACCAATAGCTGAGAAGTGGACAAACTATAAGGCTCACCAGAAGCTGGTAAATCCCGCCAACAAGCGCCGTCTCGACATCATCGTCGTGGGCACGGGCCTGGCAGGTGCCAGTGCAGCAGCCACGCTGGGTGAGATGGGATTTAATGTGCTCAACTTCTGCATTCAGGACTCGCCGCGCCGCGCTCACTCTATAGCCGCGCAGGGTGGTATCAATGCAGCCAAGAATTATCAGAACGACGGCGACTCGGTCTATCGCCTGTTCTACGACACCGTCAAGGGTGGTGACTATCGTGCCCGCGAGGCCAACGTCTATCGCCTGGCCGAGGTGTCGAACAATATCATCGACCAGTGTGTGGCACAGGGTGTGCCCTTTGCACGCGAATATGGCGGCCTGCTGGCCAACCGCTCGTTCGGTGGCGCTCAGGTGAGCCGCACGTTCTATGCCAAGGGACAGACCGGCCAGCAGCTGCTGCTCG
>DGVT01000041.1:0-384 GCA_002395965.1 Porphyromonadaceae bacterium UBA4277 | reverse complement strand
GCAGCTGCTGCTCGGTGCCTACTCGAGCCTCAACCGCCAGATCAAGATGGGTAAGGTGAAGAGCTACAACCGCTATGAGATGCACGACATCGTGATTATCGACGGTCGCGCACGCGGCATCATCGCCCGCAACCTGGTCACCGGCAAGCTCGAGCGCTTTGCCGCTCACGCCGTTGTAATAGCCACCGGTGGTTATGGCAACACCTATTTCCTCTCGACCAATGCCATGGCTTGCAACTGCTCGGCTGCAATGGCTTGCTACCGCAAGGGCGCCATGTTTGCCAACCCGGCATACGTCCAGATTCACCCCACCTGCATCCCCGTGCACGGCGACAAGCAGTCGAAGCTCACGCTCATGTCCGAGTCGCTGCGTAACGACGGCCG
>DGVT01000135.1:5442-5575 GCA_002395965.1 Porphyromonadaceae bacterium UBA4277 | reverse complement strand
TGAGATTGCCCATGCGCTTGCTGCCGTACTCGCTGAGCAGTGCCGTGGCAGTCCATGAGAATGCCACTCCTATCGAAATCAGTTCGCCAAGGTAACGCATAAATACATTTTTTTGTACGACTTTTTGCTGTAG
>DGVT01000135.1:0-5328 GCA_002395965.1 Porphyromonadaceae bacterium UBA4277 | reverse complement strand
TTTTTGCTGTAGTGATACACTTTTTCGTACGACTTTACGATGATTTAACAAATCACCGATGGCGGTGTGTCGGGAATGTGGGTGCTGAGGATGCGCAGCTGTTTTGGGTAAAGGTTGTTGGCGCGGTTGCCCAGGTTGTTAACCCATCCCAATGGCGCCTCACGGTGAGTGACGAGCACATAGCCGCGTGGCGCGTAGATGGTTATAGCCTCGCCGCGCAGATAGGCAATGGCGGTACGATAGTCCACTTCGCATGCTGCGAATGCACTGCGGTTAAGATTGCCGCACAGGGCGAGCGCGTGAGCGGGGATGTGTTTTTTCCCCTTGATGGCGCCCAGTTCCACTCCACAGCGCAGCACCCTGATCTTGGCATTTGCGATAGTCATGATGTCATCGTAATGGCACAGTGGCAATGCTTGTATTATATCGCCTTGGACTTCTATCTTAAAGGCTTCGGGGTTGCTAATCCATTGCCCAACGTCGTTGGGCGCTGTGGCTGTCTTGCTCCTGCGTGGCTTTTCGCTGCGTGACGATGCCGCCGACGACTTGCGCACGACCGCCATAAACAGCCCTTCGCCTCGTGTGCGGTGCTGCATAAACCGGTAGGCAGGGAATTGCGCACCTGTGGCAGGCATAATATTCCATTCGTCATTAATAGGTACCGATACCGGCTCGGCGCCGAATTTCGAGATGATGTGCTCAATCATCTGTTCGTTTTCCTGGCGGTTGTAGGTGCATGTGCTGTAGATGAGCAGTCCGCCCGGCTTAAGGGCCTGCCACACATCGGCAATAATGCTGCGCTGGCGTTCGGCACATTCTTGCACCAATGCCGGCGACCACTGAGCCACAGCATCGTCATCCTTGCGCATCATGCCCTCGCCACTGCAAGGCACGTCGGCAGCAATGACGTCGAAAAAGTGCGTGAGTTTTCCCAGGCTTGCCGGCGTGTCGCTTGTTACCACAGCGTCAGGATTGCCCCACTTCATCACATTGTCGCTAAGCACGCTGGCACGTGCGGGGATTATCTCGTTGGCAACCACTAGTGAGCCTTTGGGCAGCGCATCGAGGGCGGTGGTGGCCTTCCCGCCCGGAGCGGCACACAGGTCGAGGTAGCGCACCGGCTCGCCGACAAGCGTTTTAATCACATGATGCAGAAACATCGACGAGGCATCCTGCACATAGTATAACCCGCTGTGAAACAGTGGGTCGAAGGTGAACTGCCGGCGGCTGTTCAAGTAGAAGCCCGTCGCACACCACGGCACCCGCGTGGCATTGAGTGGCATCGTGGCACCGCGCCCGGTGTTCACCCGCACGCTTACGCTTGGTTCAGTGCCGGTTATGGCATCGGCAAGCGGCTGCCATTCGTCGGGCAACAGCTGCTGCAACTGTTGAATGAATTGTTTCGGGAGTGTCATTTTGTAACTGCTGAGTAAAAAAGAGTGTGCAAAATTAAGTAAATTCAATTATATGTGCTAACTTTGTTGCGACAAAAGGTAAAGAGAAATTTAGAAAATGAAACGGAAATGTGTGTTGCTTGCCGCCCTGCTGGCGATGACTTGTGTTGCGAATGCTGCATCGTTGCGTGGCGACATTACCGGCGAGGGAATCGTCGATGTTGATGATGTGAATGCTTTGATTAATATCATCTTGGGAAAGACCGAAGTTACTGCCGACGAACGTGCCATAGCCGACCTGACGGGTGATGACATCGTTGATGTTGACGATGTGAACACGTTGATAAACATAATCTTGGACAAGGAAGAGCCCGAGCCGGTGAAGACAGGCGTGGACTATGTGTGGGACATGGATGCCCTGCCCGAGATACACATCACTGTGTCGCTGGCCGAGTGGAACCGCCTGCTCGACCTCTACGATGGCAACAGCGGGACAAAGCAGTATGTGGCAGCCCGGCACTTCACATTTGTTCAGAATGGTGAACGCACCGAAATAGATTCGATAGGGTTACGCCTGAAGGGAAACACATCCCGCCGCCGGCCCGAGGGAGGGTGGGGTGAGCATCACGATGCCCAAAGCCCACAGCTGCGCCATGTGCACTTCGGCGTTAACCTGCGCAAGTATGTCAAGGACGAAGCCCACACCGTCAAGGGTGTGCGCAAGTTCCACCTCAAGTGGTTCAAGGACGATGCGGTCTATGTGCGTGAGGTGTTCTGCTACAACCTGTTTCGCCAGGCCGGTGTGTGGACTGCCTCGCGCGACAACTACTGCCGGCTGTGGCTGCGCATCGAGGGCGACGCGGCCGAGACCTACTATGGCATCTATGAGATGATAGAGCCCGTGGACGAAAACTACCTCAAGCAGCGTGCCGACACCACGATGTTCAGCTCGTCGAAAGGCAACCTGTGGAAGTGCAAATATGTGGGTCAGCCCGCCACGTTGGCACAATATTACGACGGGGATTACTGGTATGACGACGACAGCGATGACACCCATACCTATACTTTACAGACCAACACCAAGAGCTTTGACAATGCCAAGGCTCAACTCATCGATTTCCAGCTCAAGCTCAACGGCAAGGGGCGCGACAGCTTCTACAAGTGGATTAAAGAGGTGTGCGACGTGGACCTGCTGCTGAAAACGTATGCCGTGAATGTGGCCGTGGGCATGTGGGACGACTACTGGAATAATGCCAACAACTATTACCTGTATTTCAACACCGAAGACCTATACACTTATCAGGTGTATTTCATCCCCTATGACTACGACAACACCTTAGGCACATCGCTGCAGGTGGGCAATCAGAGCGACAGCGGCCGGCAGAACCCGCTGCAGTGGGGAGTGCAGAGCAACCGCCTGATCCAACGGTTGATGGAATATGACGACTTTAAGGCTAAGTATATAGAATATTTGAAAGAAATCGTTGCCGACCGTAGCGACCTGATGTATTGCACCGATGCCATTGAGCGCATCAGGGCCTGGCATGAGAAAATACGCGACTATGTGCGCAACGATATAGGTGAGGACATGGTGATTGAAGACCGTCCGGCCTATTGGGGCAACCATCCCGAATACCGCCTGCTGGAACTGGGTGAACACAACTTCTTCCAGGTGAAGGCAGCAAGCATCAATGCGCTTGAATGACGTGCAGTTGGGCTGTGTGTGCCAGCAGCTGTTGCTTTGCGCAAGAGCTGTATGAGCTGAAATTAGAACTGAAACCCCACAAAAACAATAAAGCAAAATGACACGAATTAGAATTGTAATAGCCTTGCTGGCTGTATTGCTCACAGCCGCTGTAAAGATGCCGGCCATGAGCAAGGAAAAATGCACGCAGCCGCAAGACAGTGTGGCTGCGGCCGATACCGTGGCTAAAGATTACCAGGTGCTCACCGGCAAGATAGGACCATACGCCGTGAAGATGTATCTGTGCATCTCGGGAGCCGAAGACGACGACGTAGTGGGCTACTACTTCTACACAGCCCACCCCGAGAATCATTACTCGCTCAAAATGGTGTCGATGGTTGCCGTCAATGTCGAGGGCACGATGGACTTAGTGCTTCATGAGTACACGGCACGGGGTAAGCACTCGGGCACATTCGATGGCAGCTATGAGTGCCGGGGCGATTATTATGCCGGCACTTTCACCAACTCCAAAGGCAAGAAATTCAAATTTGTCCTCAAATAATTCAAGTTTCTGATATTTTGTTAAATATAACATCGAAAATTATGAAAAAACTATTTTCAACAGGAATCGGCATGACGTGCCTCATGGCACTGCTCATGGCATCCTGCCAGCCCACCGGCAGCAAGGGTGGGGGCGACAAGGCCACCTATCAACTTCCTGAAGTTGAAGACGTGATAATGTATCAGGTTAATCCGCGTGTGTTCGCACCCGAGAAGTCGCTGCAAGCCGTAGCTTCGCGCATCGACTCTATTGCCGACCTCGGCGTGAACGTGATGTGGGTGATGCCCATCTACCCCATAGGAACCGAGAAAACCAAAAACTCGCCTTACTCCATCAGCGACTACACCGCCGTGGCTCCTGAGTTTGGCACTATCGACGACTTCAAGGCACTCGTTGACTCCTGCCATGCACACGGCATGAGCATCATCCTCGACTGGGTGGCCAACCACACGGCATGGGACAGCAAGTGGATGAAAGAAGGTCATAAAGACTGGTACACACAAGACTCAACCGGCGCCGTAATATTCCCGCCGGGCACCGACTGGACCGACGTTGCCGACCTGAACTACGACAACGCCGACATGCGTGCCGCCATGCGCGAGGCAATGCTGTTTTGGATTAAGGATGTGGGCATCGACGGCTTCCGCTGCGACGTTGCCGACCAGGTGCCGGCCGACTTCTGGCACGGTGCCATCGACAGCCTGCGCAAGGCTGCCGCT
Source organism: Porphyromonadaceae bacterium UBA4277 (assembly GCA_002395965.1). Classification (GTDB taxonomy): domain Bacteria; phylum Bacteroidota; class Bacteroidia; order Bacteroidales; family Muribaculaceae; genus Sodaliphilus. Next base: position 969 of record DGVT01000135.1, on the reverse strand, counting down.
CCGCGTCGCATCCTCATGCTTGCCGAGGGGGCAAACGTAGATAACTTCACCGTGGGTGGATTCGACATGAACTACGCCTGGGGCTTCATGCACGACATGCGCGAGGTGTGGAAAGGCGAGAGTGCACGGCTGGCTTTTGAGAGCGACAGCACCGAATACTCACAACTGCCTAAAGGCAAGGTGAAAATGCGCTTTACCACCAATCATGACGAATCGACCAAGGCAACCCCATTTGGCATGTTCGGCGGCGACCGCGGAGCCATGGCAGCATGGGTGGGAACCGTGTTTCTGCATGGCGGCCCGCTTGTCTATGGCTCGCAGGAAGTGGGCTATGAGCAGCCCATCAACTTCTTCCACTATGTGCCGGTCAACTGGATGGCAAAGCCCGAGATCCGTGCCGAGTATAAGCAGCTCATCGCGCTGCTAAAGGCACACCCCGCATTGCTCAAGGGCGACCTCTCGACATATCCCGACAACGACGTCATGGCATTCACCAAGAGCGGCGCCGGCAAGCAAGACAAGTTCCTCGTCTTGGTCAACGTGCGCAATGCAGCCAAAACCATTACTCTGCCCACCGACTGGGCGGGCGCCGCTGTCGAAGACCTGATGACCGGCAACCAGCAGAAGCTGGAAACAACAGCAACCCTGCAGCCCTATGAATACCGCATCGTCAGCCTGAAAAATCCCGTCAGACAATGACACTCACAGTAGCATTGAGACGCACATCTGCATCTGCTTTGTGGACTTGAAGTGCTACAAAGAACTTGAACGTAGGTCAAGGAGGGTGTGTCATAATTCAAATTATAGAAAATCAGAGGTGATCGAAGTATAACCCGACACATGTTGTGCATCTTCGAAGCACCCTTTTAATTCGCTGTCTTTCACCAAGCTGCGCACATCTTCGATGTTGCTTGCATGGTGTTAAAGAAATGGTCGCATCTTCGATGCGTCTGCGTTTTCAACGCTTTT
>DGVT01000074.1 GCA_002395965.1 Porphyromonadaceae bacterium UBA4277 | reverse complement strand
GTTTACTCGTTTACTCGTTTACTTGTTTACTCGTTTACTAAAAAAAGCTTGTTTACTCGTTTACTCGTTTACTAAAAAACCTCGTTTACTAAACTTATAAGAATATGGAAGTCACATCTCTGCCGATAATGACCAAATGGCAATTTTATGCAATGTTCGCCGTGCAATTTGCGATGGGAGTGCTCTTTGGCTATGCGATGTTTTACCTCAGTGATCGAGACCCCAAATTGGGGTGGAAGCCATCGCGTTTCATGCAATGGGTGCGCGACAAGCTGTTTGTCATCCTCATTGTGCTGGCCGGAATAGCCAGTTTCGAGCTGTTGCCCGACATTTTCAAAGCTTTCACCAGCGATGCAGTAGATGTTATCGGCGAGACCATTGCTAATACCGCCACCAATGCAATGGAGGGCAAAATTGATGCTTCCGAGTTGCCACACATCTCCGTCTATGATGAAGGACGTGTCGTGTGGGGTGAGCCCGACGAAGCACAGAACGAAGCCTTGGTGCTCATGTCGGGTTTTTGGCTGTTTATCGGTTGGTTCATATATGTGGGAGGCTTCAAGGCTTCGCCGGTGGGATTTTTCAAGAAACTGATCAAGGTGATAGCCTATAGCTGCCTGAGCTGCATCTTGCTGTTCACTCCCATGGACTTGCACTACTTCACCTTTGATGAGATTGCTCCCAGTGCAGTGCTGCTGGTAATAGGTGTAGTGGGAGTGTTGGTAACATATTCAGGTAATAAGTTGCCGCCACCATTGCCTGCACCTGAGAATGGCAGTGAACGTTTTAATCCCGATGATAAAGAATTTGACGCATAACACACTCCAATGACACGCATCTGTATTTCACTTTTGAGCCTTGCCTGGCTCGTGCTCAGTAGCGCCTGTTCGAGCGACGGCATCGAGATTGAGGCCGAAATCCGAGGCCTGGGCACGCAAAACGTCCACATCGTGTATAACGGCGACAATGGTGCAGCCGACGATGTGGTGCAAGCGCAGAAAGAGCGCTTCACGGCACGTCTGAGCAGCAGTGAACTCACCGTGGTGAGTGTGCTCGATGCCAGGCATATGCTCGTGGCTCGCTTTGCAGCACAAAATGGCGACCACATCACCATCGATGGCGACTTGGCTGCGCCACACCTGATGAAAATCACCGGTAATGAGGCCACCGAGCAATGGCTCAAATTTCGTCGTGAGCATGACAAGCTATATGCTAAGCCCGTGCCCCAGGCACTCGACCGTGAGATAGAGAAATGGGTCGCAGCTCACCCTAAGCAGGTGGGTTCCACGCTGTTGCTGCTCATAGACCACAGCAATCTCGCAGGCAGTGGCAAGCAGTCGTTGCTCAACGTCATCGCCCCCGAGGCGCGGCCCGATCACCTTATAGCCTCGGTTGAATGGCTGAATGAATATTACTCACGCAGTGCTACTGATCAGATTGTGTCGCTCAACCTATGTGGCACGCGAGGCGACTTTGAGATGCTCAACCTGGCCGGTCGGCCGGCTCTGCTCTACTTCTGGTCGAACGACCGCACGCCGCGTGCCGGCATTGTCAGGGCCATACGTCAGCGACTCAAGGCCGATGAGGCCGCCCAGCCCCTTGTGGCCGACATCCTGCTCGATGCCGACACTCTGCAGTGGAGTGCTACTTGCCGGGCCGACAGCGCGACGTGGCAGCACTATTGGGTGCCGGGTGGAGTAGTGGATGTAGCGCTGCGCGACTTGCGTGTGCCCTCGGCGCCGTTCTTTGTGGTTACTAATGCCGGTGGACGAATCGTTTACCGCGGCGAGAATGTCGCCGAGGCATTAAAGGCCATACCATGATGTGCCGATGATTTGATGCACAGGCCGCTATGGCTTGGGCTGCAGCTGCGCGTGGAAGTGGTCTATACCCCGGCAACTTCGTGGCGCAGGTCGTAGTGATTGCGCAGTGCCTCGAATGCAGCTCTGGCTGCTGCCTGGTCGCAAGCAGCTGCAAGTGCTGCCCTGAGTGTGGCCGTGTCGGCCATCGGGTCATAGCTCTGCATGATAGCTTGCAATGAAACCTTCTCGGCTCCAAGGGCTGGTGCGGCAATGGAGATGGGTGGGATGTTCAGGCCGAAGTGTCTTGCCAAGGCCGCCTGCACCATGTGAGTGCCCCGTTGCTTGCCCTCGAGCGAATAGCCGGCAATGTGTGGCGTGCCGGCAACGACGCGTCCTAATAGCTCACGGCTGATCTCCGGTTCGCCTTCCCAGCAGTCGATGGCCAGGTCGCCATGCCATTGCAGCAAGGCCTGCGTGTGGCATACCGCCCCTCGGGCGGCATTCATCAGCAGGCGGCAGCGTTGTGCCTGTTGCAGGAAACCGGCGTCGCACAAGTGCCATGTGGGCCACTGTCCTTGTCGCGTGAGAGGGGTGTGAAAGGTGATAATGTCGCTGCCGGCCAGCAACTCGCCAAGTGCGACAAAGTGCTCGTTATCATTGTCCTGTGCTGCTCGCGGAGGGTCGTTGAGCAGCACGTTGAAGCCCAACTGTCTTGCCCACCGCGCCACGATGCTACCCACATGGCCCACGCCCACGATGCCCAGTGTGAGCGACTCGGGAGAGGATATGCCATTGTGTTGCATCCAGTGCCCTATTACCGAGAGCACCCATTGCGCCACTGCGGGGGCGTTGCATCCGGGAGCATTAGCCACAGTGATGCCGGCATGGCGACAGTAGTCCAGGTCGATGTGGTCGGTGCCAATGGTGGCACTGCCCACGAATTTCACTGCCGAGCCTTCGAGCAGGTGGGCATTGCATTGTGTGCGTGTGCGCACCAGCAGGGCATCGGCATCACGCACATCGTTGCGGGTGATGATGTCGCGGCGCATGAGTGTCACGCCCGGCACACGGTCAACGCTCAGATAAGGAATGTGACTGTCGGAAACTATCTTCATAACAGCAGGTTGCAGGTGTAGGCCGCCAGAGTGGCCGCCACAATGACAAACATGAACACATATCGCTTGGGAAACGTGCTGATAGTGAACGCATGCGCCACCTGCACGGCTAAGCACAGGTTGAGCATGGGCACATAGTTGAACATGTCGCGATAGTCAACACACATCCCCACTATCGAAACCATGGTCACAAGCAGGAAGAAAGCGTTATAGACGCGCAACTGCAAGCGATAGCTATAGATGCTGAACAAATTGACTGCCGACAGGGCTATCGTGGCTACGATTACTGCCACAGTCCACACGATCATCGAGCGTAGCTGACCCACGTCGATGGTGGCCCACACGGCGTTGATTTCGATGGGCTTGAAATCGGCCGGCGCCACCCATCCCAGGCCTATTGCAATCCAGAACGGCGTGAACAGGCCGATGAGGATGGCCAGAAAGCTCTTCCAGTTCATGGCGCGCATATAGGCAAAGCCCAGCGCAAAGGCCACAATCAGTGCCACGAAAGCCCAGTTGAACATTGCGCCGAAGCTCAGCAGGCACATCACTAAGAAGATGGGTCGCTGGGCAAACTTGTTTTCGTAAGTGCCAAAGAGGATTAAAGCCCCCAGCGATAGAGTCAGGCACAGCATTGTGCCCATGTTCAGCGCACTGCTGCTTACGGGCAGTGCCATCTCCAGCAAGAAGAATGTGGTGGTGCCTATAAAGGTTAGGGCCTTGACAAAGTTATACAGCTTGTTGAGCAACAGCATAATCAGGCCGGTGACCACAATCAGCGCTACGTTGAGCGGCATCGACAGGTGGGTGCTTAATAACGACATCTTCGACACGTCGAAGAAAATGCCGTTGCCCATGTCCACGGGTGGCACTTCGGCCAGCATGACTGCCACTACTGCCGACACAGCCAGCAGCACAGCAGCCAGCACAGCCGGCAGGCGACCGTTGAGAAAATCGTTAATCCTCGTGTCGTTCATCTTGTGGCTACTCACTCGTCAAGGTCGCGACGTTTCCAGCTCTTGCGGCGTCCGTGCACGATGGGCACTTCCTTGTCGGCTCCCAGGCGCGGTCCCTTGTCGCGCACCTGGTAGTTCTCGTGGCTGCGATGTGCAGGCCTTGGCCGTTTGTCGTCGCGGCTGTCACCATCGCGCCACGGTCTGTCGGCGCTTCGGCGCTCGCCGCGGTCATCCCATTGCCGGCGCTCGCCGCGGTCGCTGCTTTCGCGGCGTGGACGGCGCTCGCTGTGGCTGTCGGCGCCATCGCGGCCGTCGGCACGCATCTCGCTGAATTGGCGGCGATGAGGCGCGCGCTCACTGGCACGGAAGTCGTCGTTCTTGATGTCGTCGCCGCGCTCACGCATGTCGCTGTAGCTGCCGTCGAAGATTACATACTCGCGCAGCTCGCACTCGAGCGAGCCGTTGAACAGTGGGTAGCGAACCGACGACTTGAGCCCGATCATGTCGAAGTGGTCGCGGCTGTAGCCTATAATCCATGCATGATAGCCCTTGAACACGTTCTTGAGCTTGCTGCCTAATGTGCTGTAGAGGGCTTCAAGATCCAGCACCTTGAGTCGCTCGCCATAGGGCGGATTGGTGATGAGCATTCCTCCGGCGGGGGCTTCCTGCCAGTCAGCAATGTCGCGCTGTGCGAGTTCAATGACGCGGCTCACGCCGGCATTCTTGGCATTGGCCTGCGTTATGGCTATGGCCTGATGGGCGATGTCGTAGCCATAGATTTTATGCTCAAACTCACGTTCCTGGCTGTCGTCGTTGTAGATGGTCGAGAACAGGTCGGCATCGTAGTCGGCCCAGTTCTGGAATGCATATTGCTTGCGGAACACTCCGGGATTGATGTTTTGGGCAATCAGGGCAGCCTCGATGAGGAATGTGCCCGAACCGCACATGGGGTCGATCAGGTCGCACTGCCCGTCCCAGCCGCTGAGCTTGATGATGCCGGCCGCCAGCACCTCGTTGATGGGGGCGTCGGTCTGTGCCACGCGCCATCCGCGCTTGTAGAGCGGGTCGCCGCTCGAGTCGAGCGACAGCGTAACCTCATCGCCGCTGATGTGCACGTCGAGGCGTATGTCGGGGTTGCTCACCCTGATGCTGGGGCGTTGCCCCTGTGTCTCGGTGAAATAATCGACTATTGCATCTTTGACGCGATAGGTCACAAAGCGTGAATGGCTGAATTCCTCGCCGAATGCTGTCACATCGATTGCAAAGGTCGTCTTCACAGTCATTATCTGGCTCCAGTCATAGCCTTTCACCTGCTCATACAGCTCGTCGGGATTGGTGGCATGGAACTTGAAAAACGGCTTTAGGATGCGTAATGCCGTGCGCAGGCAGAAGTTGGCGCGATACAGCATCTCCTTGTCGCCTTCAAAGGCCACCATGCGGCGCCCCTGGGTCACTGCGTCGGCACCTAACGCTGTCAGTTCATCGGCAAGCACGCCTTCCAGTCCCTGAAAGGTCTTGGCCACCATCTCAAATTTCTCGGTCATGTCTATAGGTCTAAATGTTTCAAAGTGCAAATTTAAGCATTTTCCGGGCAATTACCGCAATTATTTTCCACAAGTTTAGGCAAGTGTGAATGTTTCGCGCAACACATCCACGTAGTCGAGTTTCTCCCAGGTGAATAGTTCCACGGTCATCTCCTTGTCGCCCTCATAGGGTGAGTGGAAGTGCTTGGTGACCATGCGTGTGTCGCGCCCCATGTGGCCGTAGGTTGCTGTCTCCTCATAGATGGGGTTGCGCAGCTTGAGCCGCTGCTCGATGGCCGCCGGGCGCATGTCGAACAGGTGTGCAAGCACGTCGGCAATCTCGGCATCGCTCTGTCTCACATGGCTTGTCCCGTAGGTCTCGACAAAGAAGCTCACCGGCTCGGCCTTGCCGATGGCATAGGCCACCTGCACCAGCATCTTGTCGGCAATGCCTGCTGCCACGGCGTTCTTGGCAATGTGGCGAGCCGCATAGGCAGCACTGCGATCCACCTTGCTGGGGTCTTTGCCGCTGAATGCCCCACCGCCGTGTGCGCCATGGCCGCCATAGGTGTCAACAATGATTTTCCGCCCCGTCAGGCCGGTGTCGCCATGCGGGCCGCCAATGACAAATTTCCCGGTGGGATTTACTAATAGCTTCATTTCTCCGGTGAACAACTGCTGCACCTGGTCTGAGAGCTGAGCCTTGACGCGTGGCAGTAGCACCTGCTCCACGTCGGCAAGGATGCGGTCGTGCATCTGCCGGTCGGCTTCGGCCTGCGTGATGCTGCCGCCGGCCGTTATAAACTCGTCGTGCTGGGTGCTCACTACGATGGTGTGAATGCGCACCGGCCGGTGAGTGGCTCCATCATATTCTACCGTGACCTGGCTCTTGGCGTCGGGACGCAGATAGGTCATCTGCTTGCCTTCGCGCCTGATGGCCGCCAGCTCATAGAGGATGAAGTGTGCCAGATAGAGCGATAGGGGCATCATGCTGGGGGTCTCGTTGCAGGCATAACCGAACATCATGCCCTGGTCGCCGGC
>DGVT01000131.1:3551-6578 GCA_002395965.1 Porphyromonadaceae bacterium UBA4277 | reverse complement strand
TCGAGAAGATCAAGGGTGGTTGGACCGACGTTGATGTGATCATCACTCAACCCCAGATCATGGGTAAGATTGGTCCTCTGGGACGTGTGCTCGGCCCCCGCGGCCTGATGCCCAACCCCAAGAGCGGCACTGTTACCCCCGATGTGGCCAAGGCAGTGAAAGAAGTGAAACAGGGTAAAATCGACTTTAAGGTTGACAAAGGTGGTATCGTACACACCTCTATTGGCAAGGTGTCGTTCACTCCCGATATGATTCGTGAGAACGCACAGGCCTTCATTCAGACTCTTATCAAGCTGAAACCGGCCGCTGCCAAGGGTACTTATATCAAGAGCATTTATCTTTCAAGCACAATGAGCAAGGGTATCAAGGTTGATACCAAGTCGATTGAAGCTTAACATTCTAAAAACTTAAGAAGAAATGAGAAAGGAAGATAAAGGTCTGTTGATTGAGAAGATCAAAGAAACTATTAAGGAGTACAGTGCCATTTACCTGGCCGAAACCACTTCGCTGAATGCTGAGCGCACCACAGCTCTTCGTCGCGCCGCCTTCAAGGCTGGTGTGAAGATGATGGTGGTGAAGAACACGCTGTTGAAGAAGGCTCTTGAGCAGTCGGACGTTGACTATTCGGGCCTCTACGACTCTTTGACCGGAGCCACCACGTTGCTGCTGAGCAACACTGGTAACGCTCCTGCCAAACTCATTAAGGACTTCCGCGAGAAGAAAGAAACCATACCTGCTTTCAAGGCAGCTTATGTTGAGGAGACAATCTTCAAGGGTGAGGAGAACCTGGCTGCTCTGGTTGCTCTCAAGAGCAAGAACGAGCTCATTGCCGACGTTGTGGCTCTGCTGCAATCTCCTGCCAAGAATGTTATCTCGGCCCTGCAAAGTGGTGGCGGTAAGATTCACGGAATCCTGGAAACACTCTCAAACAAAGAATAAACAACAACAAAACGTACAATCACAATTAAAATTATACAACAATGGCAGATTTGAAAGCTTTTGCAGAACAGTTAGTTAACCTTACAGTTAAGGAAGTTAACGAACTCGCTCAAATTTTGAAAGACGACTATGGTATCGAACCCGCCGCTGCTGCCGTAGCAGTAGCAGCCGGTCCTGCAGCCGGTGGTGCCGCTGAGGCTGAAGAGAAGACCTCGTTCGACGTGGTTCTCAAGGCCGCTGGTGCTCAGAAGCTCCAAGTGATCAAGAAGGTGAAGGAACTCGCCGGTCTGGGTCTGAAGGAGGCTAAGGATCTCGTTGATGGTGCTCCCAGCACTATTAAGGAAGGTCTGGCAAAGGCTGAGGCTGAGGGTCTCAAGAGCGAGCTCGAAGGACTTGGCGCTGAGGTTGAGCTTAAATAATCACCCCCTGTATATCAGGCGGATAGGTTAAGAATCCCCCGCAAAGGTCGATTCTTAACCTTTTTGTGTCAAATTTCGATTTCCGGCCCCCGCGCCGATGTTCGGAGTTTGTAACATGGTGAAAACTAATGCGGGTATGCGATGATGCCGGCCTAAATGGGCATGGCACATCGCAGCACCCGATTTTCGCCAATTTTGAGAGGTTTTTTCCTTTGAGTTCACATAATATATTTTTCAATGTCAGTAACAAAAGAACAACGCATCAATTTTGCACGCGTCAAGAATCCATATCCCTATCCCGATTTCCTTGACGTGCAATTGAAATCATTCAGAGATTTTCTGCAATTAGATACTCCGACTGAGAAAAGAAAGAACGAGGGACTCTATAAAGTTTTTGCCGAGAACTTCCCTATCAATGACACTCGCAATAACTTTGTGCTTGAATTCCTTGACTACTATATCGACCCACCGCGTTACACCATTGAGGAGTGTCTTGACCGTGGCCTAACCTATAGCGTGCCACTCAAGGCGAAACTTAAACTCTACTGTACCGATCCCGACCATGAGGACTTTGCCACCGAGGTGCAAGATGTGTATCTGGGTGCCATACCCTACATGACCGACAAGGGTACGTTTGTCATCAACGGTGCTGAGCGCGTTGTGGTTTCGCAGCTTCACCGCTCGCCGGGTGTGTTCTTCGGACAGACCATGCACACCAATGGCACTCGCCTTTACTCGGCACGAATCATTCCGTTCCGCGGTAGCTGGATTGAGTTTGCGACCGATATTAACAATGTGATGTATGCCTACATCGATCGCAAAAAGAAATTACCGGTGACCACGCTGCTGCGTGCCATCGGACTGGAAACTGACAATGATATCATCAAGGTCTTCGGCCTGGCCGAGGAACTCAAGGTGAACAAGACCAACCTCAAGAAGGCAGTGGGCCGCAAGCTTGCTGCCCGCGTGTTGCGCACGTGGAACGAGGACTTCGTTGACGAAGACACCGGCGAAGTGGTTTCGATCGAGCGTAATGAGGTGATTATCGACCGCGACACGGTGATTGAGGAGGAAAACATTGCCGAGATTCTGGAGTCGGGTGTGGCTACGATTCTTGTTCACAAAGAAGACGTTAACACCAGCGACTACCAGATCATCTTCAACACCCTCAACAAGGACACTTGTAACTCAGAGAAAGAAGCCATCATCTACATCTACAGGCAGCTGCGCAACGCCGAGCCACCCGATGATGCAACAGCCCGCGAGGTGATCATGAACCTGTTCTTCAGCGAGAAGCGTTATGATCTGGGCGATGTGGGCCGCTTCCGCATTAACCGCAAGCTGAACCTTGACACGAGCGACGATGTGCGTGTGCTCACCAAGGAGGACATTATCGAGATTATCAAGTATCTCATCGGCCTTATCAATAGCAAGACCGACGTTGACGACATCGACCACCTGAGCAACCGTCGTGTGCGCACTGTGGGCGAGCAGTTGTATAACCAGTTCGGAGTGGGCCTGGCTCGCATGGCACGCACCATTCGCGAGCGCATGAACGTTCGCGACAACGAGGTGTTCACCCCGATGGATCTGATCAATGCCAAGACTATATCTTCGGTCATCAACACATTCTTCGGCACCAATGCCCTGTCGCAGTTCATGGACCAGA
>DGVT01000131.1:0-3493 GCA_002395965.1 Porphyromonadaceae bacterium UBA4277 | reverse complement strand
AGACCAACCCTCTGGCCGAGATCACTCACAAGCGCCGTATGTCGGCTCTGGGTCCCGGCGGATTGTCGCGTGAACGTGCAGGCTTTGAGGTGCGCGACGTGCACTACACTCACTACGGACGTCTGTGTCCTATCGAGACTCCTGAAGGTCCCAACATCGGCCTGATTTCGTCGTTGTGCGTGTATGCTAAGATTAACAACCTGGGCTTTATCGAGACTCCTTACCGCAAGGTGACCGATTCAAAGGTAAATCTCAACAACGACGAGATTGAATACCTCACTGCCGAAGCCGAGGAAGGCCAGATCATCGCTCAGGGTAATGCTCCGCTTAACGACGACGGCACTTTCCAGCGCAATCGCGTCAAGTCGCGCCAGGATGCCGACTTCCCCGTTGTGGCTCCCGAGCGCGTGAGCTACATGGACGTCTCGCCTCAGCAGATTGCCTCGATTGCAGCTGCCCTGATCCCATTCCTGGAGCACGACGATGCTAACCGTGCACTCATGGGTGCCAACATGATGCGTCAGGCTGTTCCACTGCTGCGCAACGAAGCCCCCATTGTGGGCACCGGCATTGAGGCCCGTCTGGCCTACGACAGCCGCACGCAGATACAAGCCGAGGGCTCGGGCGTGATCGAATATGTGGATGCCGACGTGATCCGCATACGCTATGACCGCACCGACGACGAGAACTTTGTGAGCTTCGACGACCCTGTGAAGGAGTATCGTCTGCCCAAGTTCCGCAAGACCAACCAAAGCACCACCATCGACCTGCGCCCGGTGTGCGACCGCGGACAGCGAGTGGAGAAGGGCGACATCCTCACCGAGGGCTACTCGACGCAGAACGGCGAGCTGGCTCTGGGACGCAACCTGAAGGTGGCCTACATGCCCTGGAAGGGTTACAACTATGAGGACGCTATCGTGCTCAACGAGCGCGTGGTGCGTGAAGATATCCTCACATCGGTACATGTCGATGAATATTCGCTCGAAGTGCGTGAGACCAAGCGCGGCATGGAAGAGCTTACCAACGACATTCCCAACGTGAGTGAAGATGCTACCAAGGACCTCGACGAGCGCGGTATCATCCGCGTGGGTGCTCATGTGGTGCCCGGCGACATCCTGATTGGTAAGATCACTCCCAAGGGCGAGAGCGATCCCACCCCCGAGGAGAAGCTGCTGCGTGCCATCTTCGGCGACAAGGCTGGTGATGTGAAGGACGCATCGCTCAAGGCTAACCCGTCGCTCAAGGGTGTGATTATAGGCACACGCCTGTTCACCCGTGCCATGAAGAAGAAAACTCGTGGCAAAGATCCTCAAATCGAGGCTCTCGACGAGGAATACCAGGTGCGCCAGAACGACCTGCGCGAAATCCTCCTCGACAAGCTCACAATGCTCACCGAGGGCAAGAAGTCGCAGGGAGTGAAAGACTACCTTGATACCGAGATTGTGGCCAAAGGACAGGTGTTTACTGCCGAGGCTATCAAGAGCATCGAAGACTTTGAGTCGATTAACCTGAGCAAGTGGACCACCGACAACCATTGCAACGAAATGGTGCGTGCCACGGTCATGAACTATCTGCACAAGAGCAAGCAACTCTCGGCCGAGCTGCAACGCAAGAAATTTGATATCACCATCGGCGACGAGCTGCCCTCGGGCATCATGCAGCTTGCCAAGGTCTATGTGGCCAAGAAGCGCAAGATAGGCGTCGGCGACAAGATGGCAGGACGCCATGGTAACAAGGGTATCGTCTCGCGCGTGGTGCGCCAGGAGGACATGCCTTTCCTGGCCGATGGCACTCCTGTCGATCTCGTGCTGAACCCGCTGGGTGTGCCTTCGCGCATGAACCTGGGTCAGATTTTCGAGGCCGTGCTCGGATGGGCCGGCAAGGAGCTTGGAGTAAAGTTTGCAACGCCCATCTTCGACGGTGCAAGCCTCGACGACCTCAATGAGTGGACCGACAAGGCCGGCCTGCCGCGTGGCGGACGCACTCAGCTCTACGACGGTGCTACCGGCGAGCCCTTCGACCAGATGGCTACCGTGGGTGTTACATACTTCCTCAAGTTGGGTCACATGGTAGAAGACAAGATGCACGCACGCAGCATCGGCCCGTACTCTCTCATCACGCAGCAGCCTCTGGGCGGTAAGGCTCAGTTTGGTGGTCAGCGCTTCGGTGAAATGGAGGTCTGGGCACTCGAGGCATTCGGTGCATCGCATGTGCTGCAAGAAATCCTCACCGTCAAGAGCGACGATGTGGTGGGACGCAGCAAGGCCTACGAGGCTATCGTCAAGGGCGACACAATGCCCACACCGGGAATTCCCGAGTCGCTCAACGTGCTGCTGCATGAGCTGCGCGGATTGTGCCTGAGCGTAAAACTGGATTAATAACTTTCTTTTTAGTACACTGACTATGGCTTTTAGAAAAGACAATAAGATAAAGAGCAATTTCTCGAAAATCTCAATCAGTCTGGCTTCGCCCGACGAGATTCTTGAGAATTCCTATGGTGAGGTGCTCAAGCCCGAAACCATCAACTATCGCACCTATAAGCCCGAGCGCGACGGTTTGTTCTGCGAGCGCATCTTCGGTCCGGTAAAGGACTATGAGTGCCATTGCGGTAAATACAAGCGCATTCGCTACAAGGGCATCGTGTGCGACCATTGTGGTGTGGAAGTGACCGAGAAGAAAGTGCGCCGTGAGCGCAGCGGACACATCCAGCTGGTGGTGCCTGTGGCTCACATCTGGTATTTCCGCTCACTGCCCAACAAGATCAGCTACCTGCTGGGACTGCCCACTAAGAAACTCGACGCTGTGATCTATTACGAGCGCTTCGTGGTCATCAACCCGGGCGGACAGAGCCGTTACGACGAGACCAAGAAGGAAATGGTGCCACTGGCTAAGCTCGACCTGCTCTCGGAAGAGGAATACAACGATGTGATGAAGAACGTCCCCAAAGACAACTTCATGCTCGAGGACACCGATCCTAACAAGTTCATCGCCAAGATGGGCGCCGAGGCCATCTACGACCTGCTCAGCGCCATCGACCTCGACAGCCTTGCAAATGAGCTGCGCGATCGTGCCTACAAGGAAACAAGCCAGCAGCGCAAGACCGAGGCCCTGAAGCGCCTGCAGGTGGTGGAGTCGTTCCGCGCATCTAAGAATATCAACCGCCCCGAGTGGATGATACTGAAGGTGCTGCCGGTGATACCGCCCGATCTGCGACCGCTCATCCCACTGGATGGTGGACGTTTCGCAACGAGCGATATCAACGACCTGTATCGCCGAGTGATTATTCGCAACAATCGTCTGAAACGACTCATTGAAATCAAGGCGCCAGAGGTAATCCTGCGCAACGAGAAGCGTATGCTTCAGGAAGCCGTCGATTCGCTGCTTGACAACTCGCGCAAGTCGAGCGCTGTCAAGAGCGATGCCAACCGTCCGCTCAAGTCGCTCAGCGACAGCCTTAAGGGTAAGCAAGGACGCTTCCGTCAGAACCTGCTCG
>DGVT01000099.1:245-32779 GCA_002395965.1 Porphyromonadaceae bacterium UBA4277 | reverse complement strand
CCCTGCTGCACGCCTTCACCGCTCACATCACGAGTGATTGAAGGGTTGTCGCCTTTACGCGCTATCTTGTCGATCTCATCGATAAAGACGATGCCACGCTGAGCGGCCTCAACATTATAGTCACAGGCTGCCAGCAGACGTGTGAGCAGGCTTTCGATGTCCTCACCCACATAGCCGGCCTCGGTCAGGACCGTTGCATCGACTATTGCAAATGGCACTTTAAGCATTCGGGCTATGGTCTTGGCAAGCAGCGTCTTTCCTGTTCCGGTGGGACCAACGATTATTATATTGGACTTTTCGATTTCCACATCGTCTTCCACATGCTGGGCAAGACGCTTATAATGATTGTAAACGGCTACCGAAAGATATTGCTTGGCTTGATCCTGACCTATCACATACTGGTCGAGGAAGGCCTTGATTTCCTTCGGTTTGGGAAGTGTTGCGAGGTCTATCTCGTCGATGCTTTCACTTCGCGCCTTTGCAAGATATTCTTGCGCTATCTCATTGGCACGTTCGGCACATTCACTGCAGATGCATGCATTCAGACCAGGCAGCAACAAGGGCACTTCACGCTCGCCACGCCCGCAGAAGTCGCAATGCATCGGTATATTATTCTGTTTCTTCGCCATAAGTTTCTATTTTCAGCTACTTTTTCACTTCTCTCGCACGAGCACCTTATCAATCATGCCATAGTCGAGAGCCTCCTCGGCAGTCATCCAGTAGTCTCGGTCGCTGTCGGCATACACCTTGTCGTAGGGTTGGCCTGAATGTTCGCTGATGATAGTATAGAGTTCTTTCTTGAGTTTAAGGATTTCGCGCGAAGTGATTTCGATGTCCGAAGCCTGACCCTGAATTCCGCCCATGGGCTGGTGTATCATCACGCGAGAGTGCTTGAGGGCAAAACGTTTGTTCTTTTCACCGGCAACAAGAAGCACGGCTGCCATCGACGCTGCCATTCCGGTACATATTGTGGACACGTCGCTCTGGATATATTGCATGGTGTCGTAGATGCCGAGACCGGCATAGACCGACCCACCCGGAGAGTTGATATACAACGATATGTCCTTGCCCGTGTCGGCCGAGTCAAGATACAGCAACTGAGCCTGGATTACATTGGCTGTATAGTCATCCACCTGAGTGCCCAGGAAGATGATGCGATCCATCATGAGGCGCGAAAACACATCGAGTTGAGTAACATTCAGCTTGCGTTCTTCCATGATGGTGGGCGATATATAGTTATTATTCATCACCTGCGATGCATACTGGTCGAGAGCCAGGCCGTTCATTCCAAGATGATGCACGGCAAAGTTGCGAAAATCATTATTCATAGCTTATTGATTTTTTAGTTATATTATTATTCTTCAAAATTACAATTTTTTTCTCATTCCCGAAAACTTTTCTTCCCATTTGTCGAAAAAAAGTCGCGCTCAAGCACGATTAGTGCCAATGAGCGCTCACTTAATAAAAAAGAAGTTGCGCCACTCATGCAGTAGCGCAACCCTCATCAATTGTGTAAGGTGATTTCTATAAATTAGATTTTGCGATTATAATTGTCGATTACCGGCCTTTGCACAGCCAATATCTTGCGATATCGACAGCTACATCTTTTCTGCTTAGCTTCGCAAGAGTTCAACAACTAATCAAAATCTCTCATTATTAATTAATTTACAAAATCCACCTCTTTATCAATCGGTCTTGATTGTGCAAATCGTTACTCAGCGCTGAAGAGTTTGTTAAATTCCTCCACGCTAACGTCGTGCTCATCGAGAGTAACATTCTCCTTGATAGCTGCAAACACTTTGTCCTCGAAGGCACGATTTTCGATCTCAGTACTGTAACGTTCGTCCTCAAGCAACTTGTGAGCATAATTGTCAACCACATCGTCAGGGAGATTGGTCATTCCATACTGCGCAAACTGCTGTGCAGCCAGGAAGCGTGCCAGACGCATCTTATCGTCGGAGTCGATCTTCACTTCAAGATTACGGGCTATCTTCTCCTTGATGAGCTGCCACTGCAGCTGAGACTTTGTGCGAGGATAATCCTCTTCGACTTTCTTTTCATCGGCATTCTCAGCGCGTGCAAGCAGGAATCGCTTCAGGAACTCATCGGGAAGCTCCAGCTCGCCCACTATGCCCTTGAGCACCTGCTCGGCATCGATGGTAAAGCGATAATTGCTATCGTTCTTGAGCTGGGCTGCAAGCATCTGCTTGAGCTTGTCGAAGTATTCACCTTCGTCCTTAGCCTGATCGTGGCCAAGCACATTGTCGAAAAACTCCTGATCCATATCGGCATCCTTGCTGACGAGGATTTCTTCAAGTTGAATCTTAAAGTCGCTGTGAACATCGGCCTGAGCCTTGTCAACGTTGAGCATCGAAGCCAACTCGGTGATATTGCCATCGGCACCCTTATAGGGGTTGAACACAATGTTATCATTAACTTTTGCACCGATGAATTTTGCCTTCTGCTCTTCATCTTTCAGATAGCGAGGCATTACCACTGTGCGTTCAACCTTGATACCGTCTTCCTTCTCGCTACCATCGTCGTTGAGCTCTACCATTGCTCCACGCACCAGCGAATCCTCGGCAACTTCCTCGCCCGGCACCTGACGGCCATAGCGCTTACGATACTCGGCGTTCTGGTTGTCGATCATCTCCTGGCTCACCTGAATGTTGTAATAAGGCACCTTGATGTCCTTAGACAATTCAATGTCGAAATCGGGAGCGATGCCTAAATCAAACTTGAATTCGAAGTCCTTCTCAGCATTCAAGTCAACTCGGGTGTCCTTATTGAGCATGGGCTCGCCAAGCACGTTTATCTTATTGTCAACGATATATTTCGACAACTCACGACTAACCATCTGGTCAATCACTTGAGTTAGCACTTGATTTCCATAAATTTTCTGGAGCATTGCAGCCGGCACATGACCAGGGCGGAAGCCCTTGATAGGACGCTTGCGGCCCAGCTCATTAAGTTGTTTCTTTACTTCGTCCTTGTAATCATCCTCGACAAACGAAACAGTGAGTGTTGCGTTCACGTTGCCGATTTTTTCAAAATTTACGTTCATTGTTGATAATCAATATTTTCGTGTATTCAAATTGTATTTTCCGAACAAATGAGTTGCAAAGTTAGTCTATAAATAAGGTACTCACAAATTTAACGACTAATTTTTAATTACCTTAACTTTTCAATCTGGTCATCACGATGGGTGCTGAGCAACTTCCTCTCATGCAATCACACAAAACAACGGCACCACACAGGTAAACGCATCTTACCTGCATGGTGCCGCAGCTATTGTTCAACAGTTTTGCACCCTTATCACATGGTGAGTGCTATGTGGTTTTCATCGGCTATGCGACGCATATTTATCAGCGCATATCGCATTCGCCCTAAAGCGGTATTGATACTAACCTTAGTAAGTTCTGAAATTTCCTTGAAACTTAAATTTTTGTAATAACGCATCAGTAGCACTTCGCGCTGCGCATGCGGCAAGGCGCGGATCAACCGGCGTATGTCGGCACGTATCTGAAGCGATATCATCTCATCCTCAACCGTGTCTTCACACAGCTCTTTACGATTTAGAATGTTCAAGTCGGCATTGTCGGTCGATTGAATTTTGGCTGTCCGTTGCTGGCGATAATGGTCGATTATTATATTATGAGCCACACGAGTTAGCCATGCCGCAAACTTACCATTTTCGGTGTAACGGCCTTCCTTGATATTCGTTATCGTTTTCACGAATGTCTCTTGAAACAAATCGTTGGCAAGATCTTCATCTTTTACTATACTCAGTATGTACATGAAAATACGGTCTTTGTGACGCTCCAAAATCTCGTCAAAGGCCTCATTTAATCCACCAACGTAAAGAGCTATCAGCTGTTCGTCGCTCTTGGTGCTTAATGTATTCATTACCAAAGTATTTATAAGTTAATTTAGTAATGATGTTTCAATAGGCAAATGGGTTTAGTTAATAATTATCGTCAATATTCCCTTTCAGTTTCCAGGGCTTTTCAGCCCGATTTCACGCAGCAAAATTAGAAAAAAAAACTTAAACCACAAATTTTTTTCTAAAATTTTGCAATAATACTACTCAAAGAAATAATCTCTAAACTTAAAAGATTTAGTATCGCTCTTAGCTCGACAACGATTATCACCGGCGGCGCTTTTTGCGCCAATTCCATAGTGCACGCGTCACGCGCAGGCCAAGCAGCAAATAGTCGGCCTTCTTCAGGCCTGAGATGGCATTGTTATTGAACAGCAATCCTCTCACGCCATTATCGGCAACACGCGTTCGCATTCCGTTCAGCACGTGGTTAATGCGTTCCTTCCCCACCTCGCGCTTGATAAGCGAGAGTGCACGACGCTGACGCAGCTCATCAAGCGTGCAGCCTTTCCACTGCGAGGGCTCCTGCACCGGGGCGATTGCGGGCATTTCGGCCGGAATTGTCGTCTCATTCATTGTCATTGGGCGTTAAGAACAACTTGGTTAGAAATCTTGTTATCGGATCGATTATTATCTGCTTTTTAAGCGCAAGCACAAGCAGTATCATAGCAATGAAAATCACTGCCACAACCAGATTTCCGGCCCACATCGAGTGGGTCGCCTCCGAAATCATGTTAGAGAGCATCGAGGCAAGATATAGCACAACAAAGGCACTTAGCACAGCCACCACAGCTATCACAGCCATCGTTGAGAGCAAAACCGACATCTTCTCAACTGCCGTGAGCTTGCTATAATTGAATTCAAGCTTTAAGTACCTACGGCCTTCGTTTATTAGCTGCTTATAATCGAGTTCTTCCATAACAAAGAAATCTGTTCGTTGAAAGTTATAAATGATTAGGAGGCGTAACACCGGCACATTGCCAGGTGTTACACCTTACACTTAGCTATCTGTTGCCTTGACGGCAAAGCTCAATTTTCTATCTGAGCACTGATTTGGCGCACTAAGCGCTCCACCTCATCGTCTGAGAAATCAATACCTTTTTTCTTAAGCATTTCTTTGATGCGGTTACGCAAGTCGGTTCCTTTTTCTGGAGCAAACAGCAATGCACCGGCACAACCCACGAGAGCGCCGCCCAAGAATGCATATAATATACTCAATGATCTCATGATATTAACTGTTTTAGTTACTAAACATTAACTGCAATTCATTAATCACGCTTTCAGCTCATCGGCGATTTCATCTACCAGCTCATCCATCTTTGAGCCTGAGAGCTTGACTCCCTTTTCACGAAGCAAATCGGCAATGCGCGAACGAGTATCACTACCTTTTTCAGGGGCAAAAAGCAACCCCACAGCGGCACCGGCAATAGCACCACCAAGAACCGCAAGAATTATGTGAAGTGGTTTCATAATAAATATAGTTTTGAAATTAATAAGTCAAAAATTGTTTTTGCAAATAATGTGCCAAAGGCACTGCCAAAGTTATTGATTATTTTTTATGTGGCCAAAAATTTTTAGCATTTATTATTCATTTGCCTGTTTTTTGCTCACTTTCGGCACTCGGCCTATAAGTCATTAAAAATAGATCATGGCATCAAGAATAGGCATACCGACATTTAGTCAGCTACTACTGACACCAACATGACACCCCACAAAAGCATATCATCGCCCACCGCTACCGGCCGATAATTCATTATCACTATGACTATGCCACCGGGACGCCCATCATTTACCGGCCGATAATTCATAATTCGTAATTCATAATTCATAATTCATAATTATTTAGTAATTTTGCTTCGATTTACACACAACGACGCATGCGCACTAAGAGCATTATAATAAAAGGAGCAAGAGTAAACAATCTCAAGAATATCGACGTTGAACTGCCATTAGGTAAATTCATTGTCATTACAGGTCTGTCCGGATCCGGAAAATCGTCATTAGCATTCGACACCATATATGCTGAGGGGCAACGGCGATATGTGGAGAGTTTGTCGTCGTATGCCAGGCAGTTTCTGGGCCGCATGCGAAAACCCGAATGTGACTTCATCAAGGGTCTGCCGCCGGCCATTGCTATCGAACAGAAGGTGAACACGCGTAATTCGCGCAGCACCGTGGGCACGTCAACTGAAATCTACGACTACCTGAGAATGCTGTATGCGCGCATAGGCAAGACCTACTCACCCATTTCGGGCCAGATGGTGATGAAGCACACCTCGACCGATGTGCTTAACGTCATAAACTCCTACCCCGATGGAACTCGTTTTGCGATTGTCACCGAAATTATTGTGCCCGAAGGCCGCTCATTTGCCACTCAACTTGAGGTACTCATCAATGGTGGCTACTCACGCCTTGAACACGATGGCAAGTTCATCCAAATCACCGATGTACTACCCACGGCCGACGATTGCACCCCGCATGATTACCACTTGCTCATCGACCGCATGGCCGTCACACACGCCAAAGAAGATGAAATGCGCCTGCTCGACTCGCTGGCCACAGCATTCCATGAGGGGAAAGACGAATGCATTGTAATAGTGTGGAAAGCCGATGGCACACGAGTTGAGCACAGGTTTTCAAAAAGGTTTGAAGCCGACGGCATGAAGTTTTCCGAGCCGTCCGACTTGATGTTTAATTTCAACAACCCCATCGGAGCGTGTCCCACTTGCGAGGGCTTCGGCCGCATAGTGGGCGTGGATGAAAACCTCGTCATTCCCGACAAGACACTGTCGGTCTATGACGATGCCGTGATGTGCTGGCGAGGCCAGGTGATGAGCGAGGCCAAGAGGGAGTTCATCCACATTGCTGCAAAACACGACTTTCCCATCCACACACCATATTATAAACTCACCCAGTCGCAGAAAGACTTGCTGTGGCATGGCGATGGAGAAGGCTGGACTGGGATTGACGGTTTCTTCGACTGGATTAAGAGCAAGAGCTACAGCATCCAGTATCGTGTTATGCTTGCTCGCTACCGCGGCAAGACCGTCTGCCCCACCTGCCACGGTTCGCGCCTCAAGAAAGAAGCGTCCTACGTCAGCATTGCCGGCAAAACAATAAGCGACCTGGTGCAGATGCCTGTGGGGGAACTGGCCGAATGGTTCTCACAACTCACCCTCAGCGGCGAGGATGCCGTGGTAGCACGCCGACTGGTCGTTGAAATAAGCAACAGGTTGAACTTCCTCAAAGAGGTGGGCTTGAGTTATCTCACACTCGACCGGCTGTCATCATCGCTTTCGGGAGGCGAGAGCCAACGCATCAACCTTGCCACATCGCTCGGCAGCTCATTAGTAGGTTCCATCTACATCCTCGATGAGCCCAGCATTGGGTTGCACAGCCGCGACACAAGCCGCCTGATCGGAGTGCTGCACAAGCTCAAGGCATTAGGCAACACCGTTGTAGTCGTCGAGCACGATGAAGAAATAATGCGCTCGGCCGACTATATTATCGACATCGGCCCCGAAGCCGGCCGCCACGGCGGAGAAGTGGTCTTTGCCGGCACGCTCGAGCAAATGCTCGACAGCGACAAGGGACACACCGCCAAATACCTGAATGGAACATTAAGCATTCCTCTTCCCGCTTATCGGCGCAAATGGCGCAACTTCATCGAGGTGAAGGGAGCAGCGCAAAACAACCTTAAAGGCATCGATGTCAAGTTCCCGCTTGAAGTTATGACTGTTGTCACCGGTGTGAGCGGAAGCGGAAAGTCAACACTTGTCAACGACATCCTCTTCAAGGCCCTGGCACGAGAATACGGCGACAGCGGCGAAGCACCGGGCACACATAAAGCCATCTCGGGCGACCTAAAGCGCCTGGCTCATGTTGAATTTGTCGATCAAAACCCCATAGGAAAATCCACACGCAGCAACCCGGCTACCTACCTGAAGGCTTTCGACGAAATCAGGCAGCTCTTCAGCGAGCAGCAACTCTCAAAGCAAATGGGCTATGCTCCGGGCTTCTTCTCATTCAACTCTCCCGGCGGACGCTGCGAGGAATGCAAGGGCGAAGGCACTGTGACTATCGAAATGCAATTTATGGCCGACATCACAATTCCTTGTGAGGCCTGCCATGGCAAGCGTTTTTCGCACAATGCACTCGACGTTACCTATCGCGACAAGTCGATCTACGATGTTCTGGACATGACCATCAATCAGGCAATAGAATTTTTCGGTCAAATTGACAAGCCTTGCGAAAACCGCATTGTGCGACGCTTGAAGCCTCTGCAAGACGTGGGGTTGGGCTATATAAAGCTCGGACAAAGTTCCTCGACACTTTCAGGTGGTGAGAACCAGCGCGTTAAGCTCGCCTATTTCCTCAGCCAGGAGCGTCAGGAACCCACCATGTTCATCTTCGACGAGCCCACAACCGGATTGCACTTCCACGACATCAACACGCTGCTCAAGTCGTTCAACCAGCTCATTGACCATGGCCACACAATAGTAATCATTGAGCATAACGTTGACATAATAAAGTGTGCCGACCACATCATCGACCTCGGTCCCGAGGGCGGTAATGCAGGCGGCACAGTGGTTGCAACAGGCACACCCGAGCAGGTGGCAACGGTCGATGGCAGTTACACAGGGCGCTATCTGCGGCTGAAGCTGAATGCCTGACTTGCCTGTTGAGATCTCTATTAACGGATGCGCTCGCTGTCGCTAAGCAGTTTCTTGTCGTGCTTCACACCCTTGAGCGCAAGCATCGTCAGTATCATCGCTACAAATGGCAGTGCTATGCTCCACTGAATAGTGGCTATCGACGTCCCCTTCTGCATATAGGCCGTAACACCCACACACACCAGTAGCGTGGCAATCATGATCAACGTGATTTTGCACAACTTGATTTGAAGTGTCAGGTTGCGATACTTGAACAGTGTGACGAGTGCCAGCACGGCAATAAGCACGTCGAGGCACAGCATCAGTGGCGACGAATAGGTAATCGAGCCTGTGGCCACTGCACCTATCGTTTCAAGGCCGTTGTCATTTGTCAGTCCTATTACCGGAAAGAATATAAACACGACCATCACCACTGCCACAAGAAACAGATAAACAGATTGAATGCGCTGAATTTGCATCTTATTTCGAATTATAATAATTAGTTAATATTAAATCAAAAAACACCTTATTTATATGCGCTACGGCTTGGCAATCACACCTTGCCGAGCACGATATTAATGATCTGGTTCACATCATCCACATCGACCACTCCATCACCATTCATGTCGGGATCTTGGTTTTCAGGGATTTCGACAGTCAGAGGCTTCTCCAATATGATATTAATCAATACATTCACGTCATCAATGTCAACGATTCCGTCACCATTGAGGTCACCTTCAACATCCACATATACGCTCTCTAAGCAATTAGCAGTAATATCTACGCCTACACTGCCCACCATGCCACCGCCCGAAAGCAGCAGTTTTGCCTTGTGCTCGCCGAGGGTCGTTGGAGTATAGGTAATCTCAAGTGGGTAACCCGTCTCGCTACACACGGCATCGGCACTGATGGTCGTCGATGGTATGCTGAACATCTCGTAGTTATAGCGATACAAGCGCAGGGTGACATCACCGGTGAAGTTAATACCCTTTACATAGAGTGTGAGCGTACGAGACTTGCCAAGTTCCACATCGCCGAAGTTCAATATAGTTCCTTGTGTGGGTGTATAAAGTATCACCTCGCTGGGATCGGGGTCGGGATCGGGATTTACTGTGCCGCCATGGCTGGGATCGTAGGCTTGCCCGGCACGGTTACCCCAAACGTATTCACACAACTCGGGATCATCGATATAGGGATTACGGTTGTTCTGACGTATGAACACGGCATCGTTGCGCGCTATTTCCTTGTCGCTCACCGGATCCTCGCGCGACCACTTGAGCAGCAAATCGACGGCCCAGGCATTCAGTGTCTTCCAGTTAGAATCCGTATAATTGTCAAACATCCAGGTGTTGGTCCACGTCAAGTCTTGATACACGGTTGCTACATAGAAATACATTCTCGCAAAGTCGCCTTTGTATTCATCATCAGGCTCAAACACTTTAGTTGCGCCTCCGCCTTGCCCCGAAAATGGAGTTCCAACCTTTGACACGCCATTATCAAAGCTGGAATTGTAAACTTCGCCAAGCGGGAAATTACTCTTGCGATTATTGGCCGTGGCATCGCTGGGCACCAAGTGGTGCAGGTCGCTATATGCCTCATTTTTGATTTTATTCCACCAGCTGTTTGGCACCGAGTGCTCCTTGTTCATTCCCGACACAGTACTACCTTGATTACCAAAGAAATACTGATTATTACTATACATATCCCACACCTGCTTGTTGGAATTTGGCTTCATGTCGGTTTCATAGAAGTAATACCACAAGTCATCATAATCAAACTTAGTGTGAGGCCTGGCGAGCGAATGAATGGCATCTTTCAATCCTTTATTGCTCTTTCCTTCCAACGACTTGTAATAGCCACTCGGAACAGTTGCCATTGCCGCCAGCGTCACAGCCACTGTCAGCATGGCCAATGTGTAAAATCTCTTATTCATAATACTTTATATTTTTATCTAACGTAATGAGGCATCTCATCGGGCAGAACGATTGAAATCTCAACAAGTCCGGCCACTTTGCCGTCAACTTTCCACGGAGTTTGATAAATAAGTTTTTTCACACCATTTTTATCGATGGTGTAACAATTAGTGGTACCTTGCGACAACATTTCGCGAATTTTAGCTTGTGAGCGCTCGTTATGGCATGGTATCATGCTCTTGCCCACCATCGAGGCACCATTCTTGTTAAACGTCGCGCGCGAGCGGCTGTTCATATACACCACCACCCCTTCGGTATCACACACTGTAACGGCACAGTTAATATCTTCGGCCCAGTCAAAGTTTGTCATAGTATTTATATTGTAATGATTTAGAAAATGCAAAAATAATAATAAATTTCAACACCACAAAAAATGCAGGGTTTTTTCATCACCATCTATAGCATGAATGCACCATGAATGCTACCGCAACTGCCTGAAAATCTTGCTTTGATAGAGTTCGGCATAAACTCCGCATAAAAAGGCAATCGGCATAGGATTATAGTCGTTTTATGATTAAAATTTGCTAATAGGGCTAAAAAATTTGGCACATTAGAAAATTGCAAATACATTTGCCGCGGTTTTGATACCACGCAAAATGTTTTATTAACTACAAAATGTTTTTATTATGAAAAAGTTATTGTTTATGTTTGCTGCAATCGCAGCTCTGACCTTCGCTTCGTGCGACAACAACGCTAACAAGAATGCCGAGAATGCCGATAGCGCTGCATTCAGTGTTGAGAACTTCTCACAGCAGCTTGCCGGTGCACAAGACAGTGCAGCCGTGGTAGGTCTCATGGATCAAGCTAATGCCGAGGTACAGGCCCTCTTTGCAAAAGGTGACACAGTTGCCGCCCAGACCCTGATTGGCAAGATTAAGGAAATCATTGAAACTAACAAGGACAAGCTCGCAGCCATCGCTCCCAGCTTCGCAAACCTTGCTAACGATGCCATCAACGTGCCCGAAAGCCTGAAAGAGGTTGCTAACGAAATTGCCGACAGCACTAAGGCCGCCGTTGCCGACAAGGCTAACGAGGTAGTAGATGCAGCTAAGGATGCCGTTGAGAAGAAAGCCAACGAAGTGGTTGACAAAGCAGCCGAAAAGGTTAACGAAGGTGCCAACAAAGCTGCAGAAGCTGCCAACAAGGCTGCCAACGATGCCAAGGCTAAGGCTGCCGATGCTGCCAGCAAGGCTATCAACAAGCTCGGCCGTTAATAGGCATTGAACGAACATTTAACGACCTTATAATGCAAGGGTGAGATGACAAGCACAGCATCTCACCCTTACTGTTTTTATTTTTGTTATCACGATACCAACAACTTACCTGTAGAATTAAATAGCACAACTGCCGACAATCGACAGCCGACTGCAAGGTCGCGACCGACGAGCCCTGTCAATTAATTCATAATTCTTAATTCATAATTCTCAATTATTTTGTACCTTTGCATGAATTATTCATAATCAATAATTGTTAGCTTAAACTTATTAGCCCTTACATTAACATGACTACAAAGAATGAAAAGCATTGCTTCACTGAACAGGAGCTACACTACCTGCGACTGTTGTCACGCAACTTCCCCAATGTGGCAACAGCCAGCACCGAGATTATCAACCTTGAGGCAATCCTGAACTTGCCTAAAGGCACCGAACACTTCTTGGCCGACCTTCATGGGGAATACGACGCTTTCCAGCATGTGCTGCGCAACGCATCCGGGACAATCAAGCGCAAGGTCAACGAAATCTTTAATGAAACATTGAGCATCAGAGAGATTAAGGAACTTTGCACACTGATCTACTACCCGAGAGAGAAACTCGAGCTTGTCAAAGCACGATTTAACGACGAGGAGGAGCTGGCCGACCGCTACTTTATCACCATCAACAGACTGGTGCGCGTGTGCCGCAACGTGTCGTCGAAATATACACGCTCAAAAGTGCATAAAGCCCTGCCAAGCGATTTTTCCTACATCATCCAGGAGCTGTTACACGAGCGTTCAACCGACCCCAACAAGCAGGCCTATGTGGATGGAATCGTACATTCGATTATCACCACCGGCCGAGCCGACGAGTTTATCATTGCAATGTGCAACCTCATCCAGCAGCTCACCATCGACTCGCTGCACATCTTGGGCGACGTGTTTGATCGTGGTCCAAGTCCTCACAAAATCATGGACATCCTGTGTCATTATCACAACTTCGACATCCAGTGGGGAAATCACGACATCTTGTGGATGGGTGCCGCAGCCGGCAACGACTGCTGCATTGCCAACGTGCTGCGCATAGCACTGCGCTACGGAAACCAGAATGTGCTTGAAAACGGCTACGGCATCAATCTGCTGCCGCTGGCCACAATGGCAATGACCACCTATGCCGACGACGAGTGCAAGATGTTCTGGCCTAAGGGCTCGGTAGCCAGCACTCCCGACGAGCAACGCGACGTGAAGCTCATCGCCCAGATGCACAAGGCCATTAGCATCATCCAGTTTAAGCTCGAAGCAGCTACCATCAAGCGCCGGCCCGACTTCGACATGAACGACCGCTTGCTGCTGCATTGCATCGACTTTGACCGAAAAGTGATTACAATCGGCGGGCAGGAGTACGAACTAACCGATGCCAACATGCCCACAGTGTCGCCCGACGACCCCTACAAACTCACAGCCGAGGAGGAGCAAATAGTCAAAAAGTTGCACGAGTCGTTTGTGGGCTCAGAAAAATTGCGCAAGCACATCGAGTGTATGTTCCGCAACGGTTGCATCTACAGCGTGATTAACGGCAACCTACTCTACCACGCTTCCATCCCACTCAACGACGACGGGACGTTGAAAGACGTAAAAATACAGGGGAAGCGCTATCATGGCGAGGCACTGCTCAAGAAAGCCGGCTCGCTCATTCGCGAAGCCTACTTCGGTGCTGAGACAAAGCGACAGCAGCAGTTTGCACTCGACTATATATGGTATTTGTGGTGCGGTAAAGACTCACCGGCATTCGACAAAGACAAGATGGCAACATTCGAGCGATACTTCATTGCCGACAAGGCCACACACAAAGAAATCAAAGGAAACTACTATGCCATGCGCGACGACCCACAAGTGTGCGAGATGATTCTCGATGAGTTCGGTGTGAAAGGAAAATTCCGCCACATCATCAACGGCCATGTGCCGGTGAAAACCATCAAAGGCGAAAACCCCGTAAAAGCCGGAGGCAAGCTCATGGTGATAGACGGCGGTTTCAGCAAGGCCTACCAACCCGAGACAGGCATTGCCGGCTACACACTCGTGTACCACTCTAAAGGCTTCCAGCTCGTGCAGCACGAACCGTTTGAATCGATAACTAAGGCCATCAAGGAAGGCCAGGACATCAAGTCAACTTATATGCTTGTGGAACTGGCCGACCACCGCATGCTGGTCAAGGACACCGACAAGGGTATTGAACTGCGACAGCAAATCGACGACTTGAAACTGCTGCTCGAAGCCTATCGCGAAGGCGAGATAAAGGAAAAGGCATGGCAGCCCATCACCAACAAGCGTTAACATCATGCGAGGTGCGTCTGAGCTTTGATATCAACCTAATGCTTAGACGCACCTGGCTTAACCCAGTAATTTAATCAACAATGACCGAAGTAAGAATCGACAAGTGGCTCTGGGCCACACGCATTTTCAAGACTCGCACCATTGCTACCGATGCCTGCAAGCTCGGCCGCGTGACCATGGCAGGCATGAACGTTAAGCCGTCGCGGCTCATCAAGGCCGGCGACGTGATTGCCGTCAGGAAACCGCCCATTACCTACACCTTCGAAGTGCTCGATGTGCTGCAGAACCGCGTCGGCGCAAAACTCGTCCCCAACTATCTGCGCAACATCACCTCACGCGACCAGCTCGAGCTGCTGGAGATGGTGAAAATAGACGGCTTTGTTAACCGCCAGAAAGGACTGGGACGCCCCACCAAGAAGGAAGGACGCGAGATGAAGGAATTTACCGACGATGCTTACTTCGGCTTTGACGACGACTTTGACTGGGATGACGACAACAACCCACTATGGACTGCCGAGGACGAAGCCAATCTCAACAAGTCGAAATAACAACTAAATCAAGCCATAAGATGAAACAAGCTATAGCAAGCAGCCTGAGCCGTTCGGCCGCAGCCCGATGGACCGTACTGATGATTGTTGCATTCACAATGATGACAGGATATGTAGTGGCTAAGGAAATGTCGCCACTGCAATACCTCCTCGAACTGCCAACCGCCCAGGGTGGCATGGGTTGGACAAGCAGCGAGTTCGGACTGTTTGCCGGCTCAAGAGGCTTCTTCAATGTGTTTCTGCTCATGCTTTTCGTGGGCGGCATCATCCTCGACAAGACCGGGGTGCGCTTCGCGGGCACACTGTCGTGCGTGCTCATGCTGGCCGGCACTGCCATAGACTACTATGCCATCAGCTTTGCTTCCCCTCTGCCTTCATCGGTAGTGAGCATTCCGCTGTTGGGCTTTGAAGGAAGCGTTAAGCACCAGGTACTGATTGCGGCACTTGGATTTGCCATTTTCGGCATCGGCTACGAGCTGTGTGGCATAACAGTTTCAAAGGTTATTGTCAAGTGGTTTACAGGCCGCGAAATGGCATTAGCCATGGGCATACAGGTGGCTTTGGCACGTTTAGGCACTGCACTGGCCTTGGCGGGGAGTCCGGCCATCGCAAGGCATTTCTCGATTTCAACGCCTATACTGGTGGGACTGCTGGCCGTGGGCATTGGTCTGATTGCCTATCTGTTCTACTGCGTGATGGACACTAAACTCGACAATGAGAATGGTAACAAAAGCGAGAGTGAAAGTGAAGACGAGAAATTCCACTTTGCCGACATGAAAGTTACAATAAAAAATCCTGGGTTCTGGCTCATCACACTGCTGTGTATGCTCTACTACTCGGCACTTTACCCATTCTTGGATTTTGCCACAAAGCTTATGATAACAAAATATGGCGTGCAACCTGATTTGGCCGGAACCATACCGGCCATACTGCCATTCACCAGCATAGTGCTCACCCCACTGTTTGGTGCCATGTACGACCGCATAGGCCGCGGTGCCACAATCATGATCACGGGCACGGTAATGCTCACTGTGGTGCTCATGGTGTTTGCCATGCCACTTAACTCGAGCTGGATTGCAGTCACTGCCATGCTGATATTAGGCATCGCATTCTCATTGCTGCCGGCTGTGCTATGGCCTGCTGTGCCTCGCATCGTGCCCATGAAGCAATTAGGCACCGCCTACTCTATTATCTATTACATTCAGAACATAGGCCTCATGCTCATTCCCATAGTGATAGGAGCCGTGCTGCAACGCAACACCACGGCCGACGGCACCGTCGATTACACACCGGCAATGTGGATTTTCACAGCTATTGGAGTGGCAGCAATCATCGTAGCAGTCATGCTGCGCTATGCCGACAAGCACCGCGACTATGGCCTTGAGACGCCCAGCACAGCCAAGTAATCAGGCCCATTTTGAATAGTTTATCACAGGCCTACACAAGCAACTGCCCTATCTGATAGACAAGTGCCGAGACGACCCAAGCCACTGCCGTAGTATAGACAGCGGTAACTAATGCCCAGCGCCACGACCCAGTCTCGTTTTTAATTGCCACTATGGTGGCTATGCACGGGAAATAGAGCAAGATGAAAAGCAAGTAACAATAGGCCGACAGCGGAGTGATGCCATCGTCAAGCATCTGACGGCGCAGACGGGTGTATTTTTCTCCATCTTCGCTATAGCTGTCGTCATCGCCGAAGCTATCATCATCGCTGTAGATCACACCTATCGTAGAAGCCACAATCTCTTTGGCACCCACGCCGGCCAGCAGGCTCACATCGAGCTTCCAGTTAAATCCCTGAAGCTCAAACACAGGCTCAATCGCCTTGCCCATACGCCCCATGTAGCTCTGTTCCTGCTGCTGTTGACGACTGAGCGAATCATTATGCGGGAAGTAGCCCAACGCCCACACTATTATGCTGGCAACCAGTATTATGCCGCCCATCTTCTTAAGGTATTCTTTACCTTTTTCCCAAGTGTGGCGGCCTATGGCTTTGCCAGTGGGCATACGATATGGCGGCAGCTCCATGACAAACGGTGTGTCCTCGCCCTTGATTACAACAGTAGAAAGCAGCTTACTCACTATTACGGCTACAATCACCCCCACGACATAGAGCGATATCATGGCCAAACTGCGATATTGCAGCGCAAAGAATGTGCCGGTAATCATGATGTAAATGGGCAGTCGGGCCGTGCAACTCATAAATGGCAGGATAAGCATCGTGATCAGACGGCTTCGGCGACTCTCAATAGTGCGCGTGGCCATCACGGCAGGCACATTGCAGCCAAAACCCATTATCAAGGGGATGAACGACTTGCCATGCAGTCCCATGCGGTGCATCAGCTTGTCCATTATGAATGCGGCGCGAGCCATATAGCCGCTGTCTTCCATAAACGAGATAAAGAAATATAGGATGAGGATTTGCGGCAAAAACACTATCACGGCTCCCACACCGCCTATTATGCCATCTACTACCATGTCTTTCAACGGTCCGCCAGGCATCACGGCACTCACCCAACCGCCGAGCCAGCCCACCCCGGCATCAATCCAGTCCATGGGATACTGCCCCAACTTAAACGTAATCTCAAACATCACAAACAGAATGAGGAAAAAGAAGGGAAAGCCCAAATACTTGTGGGATAGCAGGCGATCGAGAACATGCGTGGTACGATACATATCGTGATCATCACCCTGCTTAAACTCCGCCTCTTGCAGCGCACCATTGACAAAGGCATATTTTGCATTCATTATGGCGGTCTCACTGTCGTCGTGGGTGTCGTCGAGAATGCCGGCAGCTGCACGGCTCACAGCGGCCTTTATGTCGGCCGAATTATATAGCGTTTCGACTAAAGCCTGGGCATCTTTGTCATTCTCAAGCAGCTTTATGGCCAGGTAGCGTGTCGAATAGCGGTGGCGGATGTTAGCATCGTGCTGCAACTCTTGCTTCACCATGTCGATACCTTTTTCCACATACTGCCCGTGATTTACATGAATGTGACGGAAATAATGCTTCACAGGCTTGTCGCCGGCAGCAAAGTCCTCCTGGTGCTGCAGCGGCACACCCTTGGCATAGTTGTCATGCCACTGCTTGATGTCACGAGCCACCTCGGGACGCATGCGGCCATTATCATCGATGAAGTCAACGCCCTCATACATGTTGATAATCACATGAAACAGCAGTTCCACACCCATGCCGCTCTTGAACGATGTGGGCACCATGGGCACCCCGAAAAGTGTGCTCAGCGTGTCGATGTTAAGTTTGTCGCCACGCTTCTCAAACTCGTCCCAGAAATTCAGAGCGCACACCATGCGCAGATTCATATCGATGAGTTGTGTGGTGAGATACAGATTGCGCTCAACGTTGCTCGAGTCGATAACGTTGATTACAATATCGGGAGTCTTTTCAATAATCTGCTTCCTGACGTATAATTCCTCGGGGCTATAGGCCGAAAGTGAATAGGTGCCCGGCAGATCAACAAGGTTAAACTCGTAGCCCTCAAACTCGGCCTTTGCCTCCATCGCATCCACGGTCACGCCACTATAGTTGCCCACCCTTGCATGTGCTCCACTGGCATAATTAAACAGCGACGTCTTGCCACAGTTGGGATTGCCCACGAGAGCCACGTTAATCACACGACGGCGACGACGTGCAGCCTCCTCCAAGTGCTCAGAGCTTAATGCAACACGTTCCACTTGCGACGTCTGAGCGTAATCGGCAGCGGCTTCATCGTTAATCACTTTAGCCACTTCGTCGAGCGAAATCACTTCAATCATCTCGGCCTCATCGTGGCGCAACGACACTTCATAACCCATGAGACGATACTTCACAGGGTCTTGCAATGGAGCATTCAGTAGCACCTCGACCTCTTTGCCACGTATGAAGCCCATCTCCACAATGCGCTTGCGGAAACCGCCATGGCCGGTAACCTTCACTATTACACCTTTTTCGCCTGTCTTCAGATCTGATAATTTCATTGATGCATTTATCTTTTTTACCGATTGCAAAATTATGCAACCTACCGTTCTCGCACAATCCCTAAAAATGGGGATTTTAACTGCGCCATGCGTCGCTACAAATCTCACTATTAAAAAACGTCAACAATGTGAATGTTCATAAAGAAATAATTACTACATTTGCACAATTATACTATCTTTCTTATGGACGCTTTTACATCTTTCTGTAAAGAAAACTTTCAACTCATCTGCCTGCTGATGGGACTGATAGGAGTGCTCGTGAGCATATTCAGTGTGATTTATGAATTAAAAAAACGAAAGCAGAAGCATAAAGACCGCAAAAGTGCCTCAACAAAAAGAGAATAGTTCTCATCCTTGACATTAACCGAAAACAAAATTCAGATGAGACGATTAGCATTATTCAATTCACGATTATAATGCTATCAAACTTTATAAACTTGAAATTCCATTTTTAATTTCACTCATTATGAAAAAGTTATTATTCATGGCTAATGATGCTGGCAAGCATCATCTCAATCAGCGCACAGTCAATCACGTCACGAGACTGGGCTGCCGAGACCGAGAGCAAAAACGGAGCCACCGTAACCATCATGACAAGTTTTGAAACTAATGGAAGCTGCATCATGTTTATGTATCTCGAACAGGAAATCGAACGCGGCACGGTTATGATGGCAATGATTGCCCGGGCTCCTATACATTCGACGGCAAGAGCCTGCGCATGAAAATCAACACTGCCAAGGCCGACTTCTACGACGACATCGACATGAAAGCCTCTAACAAGAAACTTGCCGACAAAATGAACCATGTCATGAAGCAAGAATTAGCCAAGGAAATGCCAAACATGAAGAGCGAGTTCTTAGGCATAGCATCCGACTACACCAACCTGGAAGTCAAGAAACTCACAAGCAGCGAGATGGTTACTACCATTGGCTCATTCAAGGGTTTGGACAAAGGCACCATTCAAAAACTATGCTCTGAATAACACCTCGACACGACAGAGAAATCGATAACCAACTCTATATTTTTTAATTAACGCGAGTTCGACGAAATTTCCAGTAAATCAGTGTGTTGGGCAGCTCCCCCTAAGTTGAGCTACATCAACTTATTTTCGTCGAACTCGCGTTAATTATTCCTGTCAAGCTCACGTTAATTGCTAAGTATTCACATTTAATACGACTCTTAAAGTTAAGGTAATAACTCCAAAGTCATAAATATACCAGCATAACGGTTTGGATACTCGTGGATGAGTGGTAACATCGCTATGATTCTTGTTATAGAGGTAAAACTCAATCTCTTTAACGAGATATTTCGTCTCTCTCTTTTGAATAACAAAACCTTCAAACAGCATCTCTGCTATTTATTCAAAACGCTCCTTTATACAGTTGTTTTCATACTGGCTTCAAGAGTCATTAGTTGTTTGAGTCGTTCTATCATTTGTTTTTTGTTATAATCATGCTATTACACTACTCCATTCCGAAATACACTTTCTTATACCAATTAGCCCAATCAGGTAAATAATCTTCAGCTACATTCACAAGCGTATTTGATTTGAAGTCATAGAACTTAGGAGAGTTATTTGTTAGTGCCCGATATTCATTCATAGTTTTATCAAGAAAAGAATTTTCCGGATGACAGACAACCGAGAAAAAGACATCTTCAAATACTCTTCTTTCTTCAAGTTCCAAGGCAAGTAACTGATTTCTCCAAAGTTGATTCATGCCGCCTCTAAACGGACAGCCTTTGCCTATATATTTACCAGAGAAGAATGAAGATTGGGCATCCATAATATTCCAATAAAAGTAACCACAATGCTTGTGGTAATAACACTTATCATGGCTTTTCAAAATCTCTTCAATACCACAAGAAGTGCAGTATGCCTTCTCAGAGTGAGAAATACCCTTTGAACGATAACCTCCACATGTCGTGAATTCTTTCTCCGTTAACTTGTGTTCTATCAGCCAAAGGCACAGTTTGTTGTTCTTGTTGCGATATGCAATGGCAACATCAGAATCTGTACCAGCATGAGGACTATGGTCTCCAAGAAGCCCTCTTGTTCCTTCCAGTGTTGACTCCCAATACTCAAAGCAATATCCTTTGCGAAGTTGGTTTCTATCAATATGGTCAAAATCCTTAGGTACGACACCGGCTCCTATCAGTATTTGGTCTGCATACTCACTTTCCAAGATTGGTACAAATAGGTTGATACATGCAGTTTGAGAACTTGCCACATGCACAGAAGCAGCAAGGTGAGCCTTATATGCAAACTTGCTAGCTTGAATGTCTTTGACAGTTTCTTTAATACCATCATAAAGCATAACAGGTATTTGGGCATAACAATATGGCTTTGGTAATAAACAATCGTGTTCAACTCCATGTGCAGAAGTTCCTTTATCATTTATATTAAGGCTTTCCTTCTTGTATTTAATCAGGCATGAATAAATCTTCTCTTGAAAATCTTGGTATGACATAAGTAGTGAGCTGTTAATTATTATGACTGAAATTAAGGATTCTTTTTAGTTTTTCCACTTCCTCCTGCAACTTCTGCGGATTCTGCTTGGCAAGCTTTTTCAGATTGAAGAGTTTCCATTGCACAGACGGATAATCCTTGAAGTATTCAAACTCATACCCGCACCATTCTGGTTGTCCAGATTCAAAACTAATAAAGAACTTCTTATCCGCCTCTGTTATCAACGACTTCACGTTATTAATGAGCTTTGCACGAGTCTCTTCAAACTCTTCGTATGCAAAGGGAATAACCGTCATTCCAGCAAACTGGTTTTCCATTGCTTCACGTTGGTCAATCAGGCGTGGAGCAAAAGATTCGTGGATAGGTCTGTCGCTGCCAAGCAAGCAGAAGATGAGTCCCTCTCGGCATTCACTCAATGGAATATCCATATACTTCACATCAAACATGTCACGAGGATGCTGACGTGATAACGCTGCAGCAATCTTGCCACCATATAATTGAGTCAGGGGCACAACATTTGCCTCGCAAAAGAGAGAATACTCTTCCTGTGCCTTCTCACTCAATGGTAAAGATTGAACAGCACCGCCCACAATACCTCTCTTGGTTTGATTGACCT
The DNA here is from genome assembly GCA_002395965.1 of Porphyromonadaceae bacterium UBA4277. Classification (GTDB taxonomy): domain Bacteria; phylum Bacteroidota; class Bacteroidia; order Bacteroidales; family Muribaculaceae; genus Sodaliphilus. The sequence continues at coordinate 11,139 of DGVT01000099.1, read as the reverse complement.
CTATCTTCACCTGCTTGCCTCGGTACTCGCACAACAGTTTACAGGTACTAAAGTTGGATACAACATGCATTCCTTTGAAAGCTTTCTTAGCATTTTCCGCGATAGCCTTTAGATGCATATTGATATCATCCAAACTTGTCTGACGGTCAGCCAATGGAATATAGGTCAAATCAATATCTACAGAATAACGTGGCAAATCCTTCAAGAATAGATTGATGGCAGTACCACCATGTATGGCAAACACCCCTTCATCCATCACTATCGGAATAAGACGGAGCAGCAGTTCTACTTTCTGAGCATAAACACTTGATTTTACATCATTCATATTCTGCAAGTTCTTTTGAGATTGTCATGTTATACTTCTTGATGTACTTTCCTGTTGGCGTGATCATAAACCTGGATGTACCAAGATTGACATTCTCCAGTTTCAAAGCCTTATACCAGGAGTGGCCAGCCTTTTCTGCCATATAGAGGAACAGGCGTTTCACTTTCTGAGATGTGCATGCTTCCAATAACATTTGAACCAACTTGGGACGTAATGTAGTCATACCCTCCATGATATAATAGATATCGAGCAAAGAAGAAGAGGCATCTGGCAAGTTCAGACACTCCAATATGGCACGCTCTGGTGATGACACAAGCAAATCATTCTGATTGACAGTCATGGTTTCTACACCTAGCAGTTCATCACCCAGGAAAGAGGTGGTCATGTATTTTATAGTCATATTCCACTCCTCTTTTAGCAACCACGAAGGCAACTTATGGATTTTGTCTGTAAATAGATAAGCCACAGGTTTACCCATTGACAGGTAATGGGAGTAACCGCGGAGTTCCAAAGCTGTATATGCACCTACAATACAACTCTTACTGAGTTGCGTGTTATATGACGATACAGCAGCAAATAAGCTTGGTTCTGTCCCATGTATCTTATAGACTCCTTTCGATATACGGTCAAGCCATCCACTTTTCATATAGGCATACTGACCACGGGCATCTAATCCCTGACTTGAAAGCCACGAACCGAACAAGACAGATTCGTTGGGTGCAGACCATAATATTTGCTGTATTTTTGTAGCCATCTTCGTTTATTTTATGAATACCAGCCTAAATTTATTGCAAAAATACTCTTTTTATTATATTCAACCAAACATTGCTCCAAATATTGCCTGTTTTTATAGAATTTTATTTCTTAATTCGCATTTTTATAGAATTCTGAAGCAAATAGCATGCATCACATTATTAATGAGGGTACTTTTTATGTAATTACAAAGCCGTGGCTTCGAACAATGCGAAACCACGGCTTTAATACTCCGATCAATCAATGAATAATAATCGTCTTAGAACAGCTTGTCGGGATACACTCCAGTTGCATGGAGCTCGGCAAACTTATCGACCACGCCCTGACGGTCGGCAGCATAGGTTACACCGAACCACTTCGACTCGGTCTTCAGCACTTTCACCTGCGACTTGCCACTCTCAACCAAATCATTTACAAGCGTAGGAATAAAGAATTCGGCCTTAGGCTTATCGATATTCTCTTTTAGGAATTTCACAAAATAGTCCTCACTGTACTTGAAATAATCAGGCGTAAATCCCCAGAAATTCATCGACACCGGTGTGTCGAATGCAAGATGCTGCACTACCCCATTCTCGTCGGTGAATGCAATGTTGTGATTTTCGTCATAGCCTATCGATGTGCGCTCTACCACTCCGGTTAGGTTGCCATCCTTAGTCTCACACACACCACGAGCCACTGTTCCGCTCTCACTCATGGTGTTACCCACCATAAAGCCCACCATGCTATAGTGGTTGGTTGAACCTTCGGGCAGGGCCGACAACTCGGCAGCCATCACCTCAAAGCTATTGCGACCATAGTAGTCATCACTGTTGATAATGGCAAAGGGCTCTTTTATCACGTCTTTACCCATGAGCAGAGCATGATTGGTTCCCCATGGCTTAACACGGTCGGCAGGGCAGGTAAAACCTTCGGGCAGATCGCTTGTTGACTGATACACTACCTCCACAGGAATGTGACCTTCATATTTCGATAAAATCTTGGAGCGGAAGTCGTCCTCAAAGTCTTTACGGATCACAAACACTACCTTTCCAAAACCGCTCTTGATAGCGTCATAAATCGAATAATCCATGATTGTCTCTCCGTGCGGACCCAGTCCATCAAGCTGCTTGAGACCACCATAACGGCTACCCATGCCGGCTGCCAGTACAAATAAAGTTGGTTTCATTATAATATATTAATAATTAAAGTTAATCTTTAGGCATTGTTGAAAAATCAAAGAATATCAGGCGATTATATTCGCCATCGACCTTTAGCAGCTGCGATGGGAACTGCGGCTTATTGGGAGCGTCGGGCATACCCTGGCATTCCACTGCCACACCATCGTAGTCGTTGTAGCTGCGTCCGCTTTTACTCACAGGTGAGCCAGCAAGCCAGTTACCGGTATAGACCTGAACAGCGGGCTGATCGGTGACCACTTCAAGCACACGACCATTAGCTCGGTTGCGCAGAATGGCTGCCGTGTGAAGCTTGCCATCGGTGGCTCCGTCAATCACCCAGCAGTTGTCATAGCCCTTACCATACTTGAGTGCAGGGAAATCTTGCTTTATGTCGCGTCCTAAAGACTTGAACGACCTGAAATCCATCGGGGTATTCCCCACAGGGTCAAACGCCCCGGTAGGGATTAGAGTTTCATCGGTAGGCAGATAGGTCGAAGCATTCAGTTTCATCTCCTGCTCCAACACACTACCCGAATTTTCGCCGGCAAGATTGAAATAGGTGTGGTTTGTCAGATTGACAACAGTGTCGGCATCGCTCACCGCATTAAGTTCTATTTTGAGCACGTTGTCTTCGGTCCATGTATAGGCCACACGCACCTGCAACTCGCCCGGATAGTGCTCATCGCCATCACTACTTACTAACGTGAACACCACGCGGTCGTTGCCTTGCATCTCCGAGTCCCATATCTGGTTTTGAAAACCTTCGGGACCGCCATGCAGCGCATTTGGTCCATTGTTGATAGCGAGCTGATAGACTTTGCCTCCCACCTCAAGATGACCGGCGGCTATGCGGTTGGCATATCGCCCGGGAGTCTTACCGGCACATGGACCGTCATAGAGATAATCGGCTGGATTTTTATACCCCAGCACCACATCATCTAAGTTACCATCGCAGTCAGGCACCACGATTGAAGTTATTCCGGCTCCTAACGACGACAGCGTAACACTGGCTCCGCTCTCATTTTCAAGCCTATAGAGTGTTATTTCGCCTTTGGGCGAAGAGGATGATTCAATATAGAATTTCATTATTATTCACACTTGTGAGCACCATCGCTGATGATTACTGGATAAACGATGGGTTCATGTCCGTATTTCTCGTTGAATTTCGCCTTAGCTGTAGCAATAAAGTTGTCGTAGAGCTCATCCTTGACAAGGTTAATCGTACAGCCACCAAAGCCACCGCCCATTATGCGCGAGCCAGTCACGCCGCACTCGCGGGCTATATCGTTAAGGTAATCAAGTTCCACACAGCTCACCTCATAGTCCTTTGAGAGGCCATGGTGTGTTTCATACATGCAACGTCCCACAGTCTCGAAGTCGCCGCGCTGCAATGCATCGCACACGTCGAGCACGCGCTGCTTCTCGCCTATCACATAGCGGGCACGCATGAAGTCCTCGTCGCTGATGCGGTCGCGGGCAGCTTCGAGCATCGCCATGTCGGCATCACGCAAAGTTTCAACGCCTAAGGTGCGAGCCACACGCTCACATGATTCACGACGCTTGTTATAGGGCGAGTCAACGAGCTCATGTTTCACCTTCGAGTCAAGCAGCACGAGCTTATACCCATCGGCCTTGAACGGGTAATACTCATATTCTAACGAACGGCAGTCAAGACGCATAAGGTGGTCTTTCTTGCCAAACACCGATGCAAACTGATCCATGATACCACAATTCACGCCACAATAGTTGTGCTCGGTAGATTGACCGATCAGAGCCAACTCAAATTTCTCGATCTTATTATCATTAAACAGGTCGTTCAGAGCAAATGCAAAGCACGACTCTAAGGCAGCACTCGACGACAAGCCTGCGCCCAGGGGCACATTACCGGCAAACACCGTGTCAAAGCCCTTAACAACAAATCCACGCTTAATCACCTCGCGGCAAACGCCAAATATGTAACGAGCCCACTGTTCTTTAGGAGCATCTTCCTCATTCAGCCCAAACTCACAGTATGCATCTAAGTCGGCACTATACACACGCACGCGGTCGGTTCCGTTGATATTAATCTCAGCCATGATGCACTTGTCGATTGCACCAGGGAAAACGAAACCACCATTGTAGTCGGTATGTTCACCAATCAGATTGATGCGACCGGCCGAAGCATAAAAAGTACCATTAGTTCCAAAACGGCTGTTAAACAGCGATTTAATTCTTTCTTTCATAATTTATTTATTTAAGTTTCTATTTTCGGTTTTAATCGGAAACCAAAGTTACAATTTTATTATTTTATATATCAAATATTGCAGTTTTTATTTTATTCTATTAACAAATATTCATGCACTTAACCCTCGGGCCAGCCCTCAAGGGCATCGGCTATTTCGGGAAACTTTTTCTTACTGAAGACGGGGTCACGCGTCCCATTGCGGCGCTGACTACGGTAATCGTCAAGCAACATAAAGGCATAGCGCCCAAGAAACAGAATTGCAACAAGATTGCACATTGTGAGCAATGCCATGCACAGGTCGCCTATGCTCCACACCAAGTCAAGGCTGGCCAGTGCGCCGAAAAGCACCATCAACCCGGCCGAAAGCAACCGATAGACCATCAGCACCCACTTGCTGTTAGTGAGAAAACGCACATTAGCCTCTCCGTAATAGTAGTTTCCTATTATACTGCTGAATGCGAAAAACAGAATGGCAATAGCCACAAATGTTGTGCCCCAGTCGCCTATCTGCGAGCACAGCGATGCTTGGGTGAGCACTATGCCATTAAGATTGCTGCCATCATACACGCCACTGATGAGGATGATGAATGCTGTGCAACTGCACACGAGCAGAGTGTCGGTGAAAACGCCCAAAGCCTGTATCAAGCCCTGCTTCACAGGGTGACTGACATGAGCTGCCGCCGCAACATTGGGAGCCGAGCCCTCGCCGGCCTCATTGCTGAACAAGCCGCGCTTGATGCCCATCATGATGGTTGCGCCAATGGCACCACCGGCAAACTGCCCCACCCCGAATGCACTCTCAATTATAACCTTAAACATGTGAGGCACAAGTCTGACGTTCATAAGCACAACCACTAAGGCCAGCACAAAGTAGCCTAAGGCCATTACCGGCACCAGCACACTGCTCACTCGGGCTATGCGGCGAATGCCGCCGAAAGCGATGACCAGCGACAAGAATGTTATCGCCACACCCACCACAAGGCGATCGAAGCCGAAGGCCTCGTGCATTGCATCGCAAATGGTATTGCTCTGTATTGAGTTATACGACAGGCCGAAGGTGAGAGTGAGCAGCACGGCAAAGAGAACCGACATCCACCGGCTGCGCATGCCGTAAAGCATGTAATAGGCCGGCCCACCCACAAAGGTGCCATCATCACTATGGCGCTTGAAGAGCTGGGCGAGTGTGCTCTCGACAAATGCCGTGGCCGACCCGATAAGGGCTATTACCCACATCCAGAAAACAGCCCCGGGACCACCTAAGGCTATGGCAGTCGCTACGCCGGCAAGATTACCGGTTCCCACTCGGGTTGCGACCGACACTGCAAATGCCTGAAAAGAAGACACATGCTTGTGGCTTTGTGACGTCGAGCCGCGAGGCACCGACTCGCCCAACACGCGAATCATCTCATGCACATAACGGAATTGAACAAACTTTGTGCGCCATGAAAAATACAAGCCACACAACACCAGGACACCGATTAACAAATAGGTCCACAGGGCATCATTAAGCCATGTCAGTGCAAGGTTAAGGCCACCATCGGCTGAAAACACTTCGTTCATTTCACTTTGATTGTTTAAGGTCAGTAAAATTACACCAAAACAGCAGAAAAATGAAATTTTTCAGCCATATTGTTATCACTGTTGAATTTATTTTGTAATTTCGCATCTCAAATTTATAGTAACTACAAACTTTTTCTGATCATGAAAAAAATTTTTGCATTAGCGCTTACTATCGCACTAACTGCCACAACAGCAATGGCACAAGCCTATAAGGGCGACATAGCTGCCGGCGTCAACCTGAACTATGGTAGCAAAATCGAGAATTTAGGTCTCGGAGCCAAGTTCCAGTACACGATCATCGACCACTTGCGAGCCGAGGTAGGCTTCAACTACTTTTTCAAGAAAAACTACGAATCGATGTGGGATGCCAATCTTAACGCACATTACCTCATCAACGTTTATCAAGAGAAATTATACCTTTACCCTATCGTGGGACTTAACTTCTCATCGTTAAGTTTTGATGAAAAAGGATTCAATAAAGAATTTGGCGTTGACCCAAGCGTCGAGCATGATGACATCAACCGCTTCGGTCTTAACCTCGGTGCCGGTGCACAGTACCAAATCACCGAAAAAATAGGCCTCTCGCTTGAGTACCGCCACACAATCCTCAAAGACATCGACCAAGGCGTGTTCTCTCTTGGAGCAAGCTATAAATTCTAAACATCCAACGCTATCAAATCTACACATCCGTGGAGATCGACCAATAATCTCCACGGATGTTTGCTGAAACAACTGTCACATGGCTTCACACAACGAGCTGGGAAAACTGGGTGAGAGCATTGCACGCGACTTCCTTATTGCACGCGGAATGATTATACGCGAGCAAAACTGGCGCATGAATCATCTCGAAATCGACATTGTGGCCGAAGAGCCGACAAGGTGCATGCTGCACATCGTGGAAGTGAAAACACGCACAAGCGACGAGCACTACAACCCGCTCGACGCCATCAACCGCCGCAAGCGCACAAACCTGATTAATGCCGCAAACGGCTATGTAAAATACTATCAACTCAAGTTAGGCATTCAGTACGACGTAATTGTCATTACCGGGCACCCCGATAATTTCAAAATCAATTACATTCCTAAAGCTTTCCAACCGCCACTGCGCACCTATCGGTAATGACTCTGGCATTGTTCAATTTCGCACAAAATATGTACTTTTTTTCAACTCAAGATGCCTCAACACTTGCTATTTAGGATTTTTCACCTTGTAAACTTGGCTATTAAACTGATTTTTGCGAAATTTGCACGATAATTTGAATAACACAGACTTTTAGAATGGAAATAACAGCCCAGCAACTTGCCGCCATGGTTCATGGCACTGTAGAAGGCGACGGCAACGTCCTTATCAATAATTATTCAAAAATCGAAGAAGCCACTCAGGGATGCCTCACATTCCTGGCCAACCCGAAATACACACACTACATCTATCAAACTCAAGCCTCGGCAGTATTAGTCAGCAATGATTTCACACCCGAGCACGAAATAACCGCCACACTCATCAGGGTTGAAGACCCCTATAAGACCTTGGCCGACCTGCTCAACCTTGTCAGCAGCCAGATGGCTCCGGTAAAGAAGGGAATTGAACAACCGGCATTCATCAGCCAGGATGTCACCGTGCCCGACGACGCCTATGTCGGAGCTTTTGCCTATATTGGCAAGAACGTAACACTGGGCAAAAACGTCAAGATTTACCCACAGGCCTACATTGGCGACGGTGTGACGTTAGGCGACGATGTGACCATCTACCCGGGTGTGAAGATTTATCACGGCTGCAAGGTGGGCAACCGATGCACTGTGCATGCCGGCACGGTAATAGGCAGCGACGGATTCGGTTTTGCGCCTAAAGCCGACGGCACCTACGAAAAGATTTCACAAATTGGCATCGTCATTCTCGAAGACGACGTGGAAATAGGAGCCAACACCACTATCGACCGCGCAACGATGGGAGCAACCATCATTCATCGCGGCGTGAAACTCGACAACCTCATCCAGGTGGCCCACAACGTGGAGATTGGCGAAAACACTGTCATGGCTGCACAAGTGGGCATTGCCGGGTCAACCAAGATTGGCCACAACAACATGATAGGTGGTCAAGTGGGATTTGCCGGACACATCACCGTGGGCGACAACAACGGGATTGGAGCTCAGAGCGGCATTCCAAACAGCGTGGGTAGCAACCAGCGCTTGCTCGGTTCACCGGCTATCAACGCACTCGACTTTGCACGACAGAATGTTTACTTCAAGCGCCTGGGACAAATGAGCGACGACATTCACCAGCTCAAAAAACAACTCGAATCAATCAAAACATCTAAATAACGCCTGTCATGGTTTGGCACACTGTCTAAAACCACTCGACACCACATCACACTACAATGAAACAGCGAACACTTAAACAAGAATTCACCCTCACCGGCAAAGGCCTGCACACCGGGCTTCACATCGAAGCCACATTCAAGCCGGCCGATGTCAATACCGGATATATCTTCAAGCGCATCGACCTCGACGGCGCACCCACTATCGAAGCCGTAGCCGAAAACGTTATCGAGACACAGCGCGGCACCGTAGTAGCCAGCCGGAGCCACAAAGAGGTGAAAGTGAGCACCATCGAGCACGCATTAGCCGCTCTTTATGCTGCCGGCATCGACAACTGCGTCATCGAAGTCAATGCGCCCGAACTGCCCATTCTCGATGGCAGCGCCATCATCTTCGCCACCAAAATACAGGAAGTGGGCTTCATCGAGCAGGATGCCGAAAAAGACTTCTACGTCGTCAAGCAGCGCATCAAGGTCGTGGATCCCGACACTGGCTCATCACTCATCGTCTTGCCCGACGACGAATTCTCGATCGACACCATGATCGAATTCGATTCGCCGGTGCTGAGCAACCAGTTTGCATCGCTAAGCAACATTGCCAACTTCAAAGACGAGATTGCCGCCTGCCGCACATTCGTCTTTGTGCGAGAGGTGATGCCGCTGCTGCAGATGAACCTTATAAAAGGCGGTGACCTCGACAACGCCATCGTAATCTACGACACACCCATGCAGCAAGACGAACTCGACAAGCTGGCCGATGTCATGAACGTGCCACACAAGCCGGCCAACGAGTTGGGCTACCTCAACAACAAGCCACTGCTGTTCAAGAACGAGCCCGCACGCCACAAGCTACTTGACGTGCTGGGCGACTTGGCCCTCATAGGCCGGCCGCTCAAGGGACGCATCGTCGCCACTCGACCCGGACACAAGCTCAACACACAGCTCTCGAAGAAAATCAGACAGGAATTGCGACGCCAGAACGTGCAGGCACCCAACTACGACCCAAACCTTGAGCCACTGTTCGACGTCAACAAAATTCGCAAAATGCTACCCCACCGCTACCCCATGCAGCTCGTGGACAAAATCATTGAGATGAACGACGAGCACATTGTGGGCGTGAAATGCGTAACAGCCAACGAGCCCTTCTTCCAGGGACACTTCCCCGATGAGCCGGTCATGCCGGGCGTGCTTCAAGTAGAGGCAATGGCACAAACCGGAGGCATACTTGTGCTCAGCTCGGTTGAAGACCCTGAACGATATTCCACCTATTTCATGAAAATCGACAACGTGAAATTCCGCCAGAAGGTTGTGCCTGGCGACACACTCGTGTTCTACCTGTCACTGCTCACACCCATACGTCGCGGCGTTGCCGTTATGAAAGGCTATGCCTTCGTGGGCGAGAAAGTAGTGAGCGAAGCCGAGTTTATGGCACAAATCATCAAAAACAAATAAAACAACACCACACTTACACACCATTCAATGAACAATAATCAACAGCTTCAGCCGTTGGCCAGCATAAGCCCCAATGCCATCATTGGGAAAAACGTGAAAATAGGCCCGTTCGTCACTATCGACGACAATGTCGAGATTGGCGACAACTGCATCATCGACAGCAACGCCGTCATCCGTAGCGGTGCACGCATAGGCAATAATTGCCATATTCACTCAGGAGCCGTCGTGAGCGACATTCCACAAGACCTCAAGTTCAAGGGCGAAGACACCTTGGCCATCATTGGCGACGGCACATCAATTCGTGAGTTCGTCACAATTCACCGCGGAACAGCATCAAAGGGCAAAACCGTCATCGGCAGGAACTGCCTCATCATGGCCTACTGCCATGTGGCACACGACTGCAATCTGGGCGACAACATCATCATGTCTAACGCCGTGCAACTGGCTGGAGAAGTCGTCGTAGGCAATTATGCCGTAATAGGTGGCGGGTCGCTCGTGCATCAGTTCACACTCATCGGGCAGCACGTGATGATACAAGGCGGTTCGCATGTCAACAAGGACATTCCACCCTACGCCATGGCCGGACGCAACCCACTCTCGTTCGAAGGTGTGAACGCTATCGGACTAAGGCGACGTGAATTCACCGACGAGCAAATTGAAGTCATTCAAAGCGTTTACCGCACACTCTATTTCTCAAAGCTGAACACTACCGATGCCATTGCCAAAATCGAAGCCGAGATTGAACCGTCGGCCGAACGCGATGTGATTATCGACTTTGTCAAGACAAGCAAGCGTGGCATTGTGCGAGCCAACTTCTAAAGCACCATTTCACGACAAGACAGTGCGTAAGGTTTGCCCGAAGAGTTCAAACACTCTGAATGACAATTAACCGCACAACGATTTTAGACTATAAGCGACAGGACTTTATGCACCTTTGTCACTTATAGTCTAAACTCTTATGTATTCTTATGTTGCTCATATTCTGTGCAACTACCCCCTCTAAGACAGATTAATAGTGCGAGTCGATTGCTGTGTAAACTTGTTTGCAAGCCACATAAGGGCTGGCGCCTGAGCAATTCAGAATCCTTGTTCGGCTGGATTTGCAATC
>DGVT01000099.1:0-151 GCA_002395965.1 Porphyromonadaceae bacterium UBA4277 | reverse complement strand
CCGCAAGCCCGTGAGGGCTATCGGGGTGCGCCGTGCTGGCACGGGGATTGCAAATCCCCCGTTAAGCCCTGGCGGATTGCAAATCCGCCAGAACTGGTGAAAGCGTCAGCCTGCTTGTTTACTTGCTTACTTGTTTACTTGTTTACTTGTT
>DGVT01000003.1:268-13484 GCA_002395965.1 Porphyromonadaceae bacterium UBA4277 | reverse complement strand
CCACCGGCGATGCGAGCAGTCGCTGCGAAGCCACCCATTCCCCTGCGTGCACCAGGCAAAAGACAAAATAAGCCCACCGAAGGTGAGCTTAACTTCTACTCCTGTTCTTCCCCCAACCCGCACTGCGCGAGTGCGATGAAAGCTTAAAGGTTTCGTGTTTTTGGGGGAGCATGGGTGCTAAATTCTATGGCAAGCGCACGGGCCGAATGCATAGACCGCGGTAGCGGCTGCTGTTATCCAAGTCCTTGAAGCTTGAGGCGAAGCGGAGGGAGATAGCGTCATATGAGTTCTCGTCGTAGAGCGTGCGCGACCAATAGAAGCCGACCGTTCTAGCGTAGTCGTGAGAACTACCGTTGTAGTAACCCGCGGCTGGCAAAAAAAGAGTCCCGCCATTCTTCTTGCTGGTCAACAAACAGCCATTGCCTTGCCACTTCCAGGTACATTCAGCCATCAGCTCTTCAAACTGTTCTTTAGTGGGCATGCAAAATCTCTTACCTCAAATGGCGGTAGCAGCATCGCAAGGTAACCTAGACTGGAAGTCGAGCATTTGAGTAACCGTGGGTGTCGCCTCGAAGCGACACCCACGGCAGCAAGTCGTCCCTGCTAACTCGCTGGAGGCGAGCACATATACGGGCTGGGGTGCGACATCCTCACACCGATTCACATCGCGTTTACTAAAACTTTCTCATAACATTATTCGTTAGGCACGTCATAGCTGATGGTCAGCGGATTGTCCTTCAATGGGCAGTCGGCTGTTGCTTTTGCAACTTCCGTAGAAGGCAGGTCACCACCTTTTTTTGAAATCTCTATGGAAATCTCAACCTTGGTATTTGGCAAAGCATCCTTTACATCCACATAAGTTGACAGCTCAACATGTGCTCCTTTGGGAACACGATCCGCTCTGAAATACGTTTTCGTTCCATCAATTTGTCGTAATAATTGTGTCGGACGACCAGTATATTTGAAACTTTCACTATCGAAGAAACTTGTAAAACTGATATATGCGATATTGTGGAAGTCGTATGTTGTCGAATAAGTGACGTTATACCAAATGGTGTATTCATTCTTCCGAGTTTCTTCTTCTAAATAATCGTCACAACTCGACAATGCCACAACGAGGCACGCGAAGATTGATAAATACTTAAGTAGTCGTTTCATGTTTGTATCTTTTAGTACATTGTTTGAGTGTCGCAATCACCTGACGGGGGCAATGGCAAGCCATGCCCATCAGCCATTGTAAGCGGAGTGTAGCCGTCACGAAGTGCGTTTGTGATTTCTTGAAAAGCATAGATGTAATGCCCATTATGAGCTTGCTCGACTGCGAGATTGAACCATTCGACATATTCGGGATCTCGGCCGAGTGCAAATCGGGAGAGTTCCCGATATTCCTCGATGATGCGCAAAGCGTTTTCATGAGGAGTCATGTCGGAATAATCCCACGGCAGATTGCAGTTGTGCGTCAATACGGCCAATTCATTGTCGGATGTGTCGCAGAACAAACCGCACTCTTTCCATGTGTTTTGCTTCACGGTGAGCCAACAACGATAGCCCATTCCGTTTGGGCTGATGTAAGCACAAACACGGAATTTCTCATAACCGAGTTTGTGAAGCTCGGCTACAGTCTCGAAGTATTTGACAAACTGTTTATGAAAATCTTCCATTGTGTTTATGCGATGAGTTGGCACAGGCATGTGGCGAGCATGACTACCTGCGGTAGTGATGGTAGCGACGTGTCGGTGCGGTTTGCGAGATAGGTGTCAACGAGGACTTTGCGAAGCTGTTGCGCGGTGGCCGGCTCTTTCATTAGCTCGAAAAGTTCGAGGTCAATCTCTGCGCACTTGTAGAAGTTGCGAAGGGTGGAGATGGCATAACTGCTGGGCGAGTTGCCCGGCACTTTGGGCACGAGCCGCCAAAACGGTTCACCGCTCATGTGGTAGTACGGCATTCCGATGTTCGGCTTGAAGTGAGCGATATGGCGTGTGTAGCGCATATCGTTCAACTTGAAAGCCGTGAGCAGAGCCTCGCTCAACTCAATCTGAGGCGAGCGAATGATGCCGCACTCCACCAGGTCGATGACCGCCAACAGCAGCAGCGGCTTGTGCGGTGCCAGCTGCCCACCTTTCTTATTCACCGAAAGGTTCTCAAAGCAATGCTGATAATATGCCAAATCCTTATTCATTATTGATACCCTTTCGCTTTTAAGATGTCACGATGCTTTTTAAGCAAAACATTTGGTTTTTGGTCATTCACTCTGATAAGCAATCGCAGAAGTTCCATGTTGGTCATCGTAACCTTATTTTCGTTCTTGCGCCACCAATTATAGAACTTGACGGGATCATCAGAATATGGAAGGCTGGCAATTACTGGCTCGCTATATCCAGGAAAGTCGATGTACAGTTTCAATCCTTTCACATCGCGGTAATAGGCAAAATGATGATTTAACAAGCGACTTTGAAGCACCTTGTATGAATCGAACTGAATACGAATATCGTATGCGCGAATTACCTTATCAAGTGAAACTGGGTCATCTCTGAGCCACTTTGACACATTCTTTGTTAGACCGTCAATAGTGAGCATACTATCATTATAATATGTTGCTCCTTGACGAGGTGCAAATGTGGAAATGGAGTCATCGCCTCGGCTCTCTTGGGCGGCTTCACCAGCCCTGCTGAAAGCACGTTCTCCAACATAGTTAACTATGTCAATGTGATTGCGCTCGCCGCCGGGGTATGTGCTGAAAAGCACGTCGTTTGCCTCGCCCAAGAAGAAGTCCTCGATGAAGTTCCACCTGTCCTTATTGCTGAATGCTTTCAGGAAGAAGTGGTCGAAAATTTCCGAACTGATTTTGTGGCGATTTTCAATCGTGCGCAAAAGAGAGTTGCGATAGCTGTTGTCGCTGGCATCTTTCGCTATACGGCGCGGGTCGTTGATACGGATGAAAATCATAGGATTATCACCGCCTCGACTTTCGTATGTTCCGAGACCCAATATCTCAAGGATGCTTCCAACACGGATGTAGTTTAACAGATACTCTGTGCCATAAGAAGCATACTTCGTGGCGGTTTTATTAATTAGGCCGTCTTTGAGTTTCAGCAGTCTGCGTTTTAAGTTCTCGAAGTTATTGTTATAACGGCTGCCAAAGATTGCGTACTGCACATCTTGGTTAACCTTGCGGCGACGCTGCAAAAATGCGTCATTCTCCACGCCACCACCCATTGGGCGGTTTGTGTAAGTCGCAAGAATGAACTTAATCAGCTTTTCTCGCTGTTTTTTGTCATCGACAAAGGGAGCTATGGCAGCGTCCAAATCTTCTTTCGTGAAGTAGTGACCAGCCAAGCGTGCGAAGCAGGATTGCAATTTGTCAAGAATGAAAGCCACTTTTTGATAGGCTGCATCAATGTCGGTGTCAAAAGTGAACGTCAGTTTCACTTGTGGCTTACATTCTGCTCCCTGGTCTTGAAGCAGCTGGCCATCGTAAAACTGTTTTTTCAGCATGGGGAAACTTATGTCGCTGAAATTCTTTTCCCAAATTTTGTCAAGGTCAAGCTCGACAACATGATAGTCACCGCTTATCTTGGTGAGATTCTTGAAGCATTGAGGATATCGCTGTTTCAGCAGACTAAGCCCATAACTGTTTACTCGTGAGTAAACCTTGACAAAAAGTTTTTTGGGTCGTGCAATCAGCACATTGAAACGGAATTTGGCGAGATAGTCTTTCTCGATCATCATCAACGCCGTCATGACTTTCTGGTCATAGTCGGCGGTTTCGTCGAAGATGTAGCTGAAATCATCTGCCGACACCAACATATTACGCTTTTGGCCGTTGGCGATAAATAACTTGTTAATCTTTCGGATGACTTCACGAATTTGATAATGGTGAAGTGCCGAAATGCCGTGAAGCACTTTGCTGTAACGCTGATCTTCTAGCGCATAACTTAATGCGGCGAAGCCTTTGATATCGCTTTTGCGAGCGGCACGACCTATCTCTTGCACATAGTCGGGCAATAAACCTGACGGTGCATGGTGATATACCAACTGGATGTCGGGAATATCAACGCCCATACCGAAGGCTTTGGTTGAAATCATGACCTTTGCTTCGTTTCGCTTGAAGGTGTCATAGGCGTAATTCTTTTCGTCTGCCGACAAGCCGGAATGATACGAAACGGCGATGCCGTCTTTGCCGTTGAGTTGAAGCTGCTGCTGTATCATGTCGATGTGGCGACGATATGGCGCATAGACAATAGTCTTGATGCCCAGTTCGGCAATGCGCTCAATGAAGGCAACGGTCTCGTTAATCTTCTCACGGTCGTAATTCGACTTGTACTTCTCGTGGTTGTCAATCACAAAAGTAATGTCCTCACGCTTTATCTCCCCAATAAAGATGTGCGGGTCGTGCATATACAAGCTGTTAATGCTGTCGAACACCATGTCATTGTCACCGCCATATATAGCGGTGGCAGTGACTGCGACCATCGGGAAGTGATAATCCTTGATTTTGCGGATTTTGTTGATGTGCTGCCCCAAGAACCAGTAATCAACACGGAAATCACGCCCCCAAGTGGTGATAAGGTGCGCCTCGTCAATAACGACAAGCCCCAATCGGCGGTCGCCGATGAAATACGAAATGTCGTATGAGAGCAACAGCTCCGGCGAGAGATAGAGTACATCAATCTCGCCACTTTTGCAGTCGTCAATGACACGCTCACGGTCAATGAGACTGAGTTCGCTGTTGATGTAATACACCTTCTTGTAACCACGGTCGCGGCGTATTTGGTCCACCTGATCTTTCATCAAAGCGATGAGCGGTGACACAACGATGGTGACATCGCCTTGCGATGAGACATGAAAGGCAGGAAGTTGGAACAGCAGCGACTTGCCCGAACCTGTCGGCGCGGTGAGGAACAAGTCTTTAGGGGCTATTCCTTGCTTCGCCTTGTTATATTCGTTGATGATTGTATCAACAATAAGCCCTTGCGAAATGGTTTTGATGGTCTTGTCGTAACTGGGGTTACTATAGACTTTCATGGGTCTGAAATCTGCGTTCTCGCCCCAATATTGACGAAGTAGTTTGGTGGCGGTCTCCGAACTTTTGTGTTCGGGTTTGATGGCCACATCGTCAAACTCGCAGATTTGACCACCGAATTGATTGACAAGCCAGTTTAACCGCTCCAGGAGAGCTTTAGCGTTTTCCTCAAGAGGTTGTTTCTTGAAGAACTTGGCAGCCACTTCAAAGCGAAAACTATCTTGACTGAGGCATTTGTTCACAAATGTATCAACGGCGTGAGGGTCGCTCACAATGTCGATAACTTCAAGGTCAGCTGAGCTGTGCACAGGAATGAGTGCTTTTCTCTCGGTGAAGATATCAATTACTTTGAAGTCTTCAACCGGCATTTTTACTGAGTAGAAGTAGCGGTCGCCAATCTGCATCTGCTCAGCCATGTAGTCGGGCATGTCGGCAGACCGAAGCTCGATGTTTTCATCAGCAGCCCTTTCAATGTATTCCTCTTTTGCGATGGGCAAGAGGCTACGCAGTCCGTCGCGCAGTATAACGACCCTGTCTTTGAAAAAGTCAGGGGCGACATAAGAGATGAGGTTGCAGAATTGAGGGAATGAAAGAATGGTAAAATCTCTCGGATCTGCCGTGACAGTCAACTTTCCGAACATGTTCACAAACCATTGCTGATTAAATTGCTTCTTTGTTCCGTTTTGGAAGAAAGTGCTCATATCAGCAATGTGGCCACTCAGACGTTTCACATTTACATATTGCTCCACGCCGACAAGCACAAAAATGGTGTTGTCCTTACGACTCGCTATTTTGTTGATTTGACTGATGACGTAATCGCCAAGAATTGATTTTACTGTACTGCTCATGCTCCTTAAACCTTTAGTTTGTTAATCATGTTGCAAATTTACATAAAAATCGGGATATATAAGCCAGTCGATATAAAAAGTAGAGCAAATTGCCCCTGAAGTTACCATTATTTGCCAAAATCAAGGCCGACACACGCTCAATCCGGATGTCTGCGTGCTCTTACGTCACAATTTATTCGTATATTTGAGGTGATAATTAAATTGTTTAATCCTCAAAATCCAAGACTTATGAGAGCAGTATGTGGCCTTGATGTGCACAAAGATAGTGTTTTTTTGTGTATCTTGTGCGAAACAGACGAGATTATTGAGAGAGTTTTCGGAGTTTTAACATTTCAGCTGCGTGACATGCGCCGCCTGATGCAGTCTTATGGCGTGAGCGAGGTGACGATGGAGAGCACGTCGGTTTACTGGATACCCATCTGGCGTGTGCTTGAGCCGTACTTCCATCTGCGTCTGGTCAACCCTTACTTCATCAAGCAGATGCCGGGCCGCAAGAGCGATGTCAAGGATGCGCAGTGGATAGCGGAGTGCACCTGCAAGGACCTGATACGTGGCAGTTTCGTCCCTCCCGAGATTATCCAGCAGCTGCGCCAGTACGACCGCCGCATCTTCGACCTTGATGCCGAGATTGTGCGCAAGTTGTCGAAGCTTGACGCGGTGATGCAGCGTTGCGTTGAAGCCCGATAGGGCTGGTGAGGGCTTAGGCAGGTGGTGGAGCGTTGCGGAACCCCTGCATAGTGCCCACGTCCAGCATAGCCCCATCGGGGCTGACACACTGCTCCTAACTCGCGAAGCAGACACACTCCCCCTGGCCCACTTTGCACGTCAATTTACGGCAAACTACAACAACAAAAATCTGTCATATCACCGCTTTCAGCTGATGTTTTTAATTTCGATGGGCATAGCAAAGAAAAAAATGCAAATTTTTACTCAAAACCGGCCAAATTAAAAAAGTATTCATTAATTTTGCCAACAGCAAATATAAAAGTTATTATTATTGACTCAAGTCAAATCAATAACCATTAAACCGTAAAACGAAAAATTTTCTCTAAAACTGCCACTAATGATGAAACTGAAAACTTACATCTCAACCCTGGCATTGCTTTGCCTCGCATTCCAGGCTTCGGCCCAAGGCAACACCATCACGGTGAGCACTGCCGCACAATTTGTCGATGCTTTAGGCCCCGACCGTACAATCGTCATTGCCACCGACCTGCCGCTGAACATCACCGAGGCTATCGACCAAAAGGCGGCCGAGGGCACATTGCCTTTGGGCGAGACCTATTACACACCCAGCGAGCCACTCACGACAACACCACAGGCCACCTATGCGTCCAACACCGACGGCAACACGCTTCAGGTGCGTGGCTGCGATCGTCTAACCATACGTTCGGCCAAAGGCAGAGCCACACTGCTAGCCACACCGCGTTATGCCAACGTCATGGAGTTTATCGACTGTAACGACCTGAAGCTCGAGAACCTCGTCATGGGGCACACCGAGGACGGGTACTGCGACAAGGGCGTGCTGGAACTGGACCGCTGCAACCGTGTGACAATCAACGACTGCGACTTCTATGGCTGCGGCACCGAGGGGTTTGTGTTCGATGGGTGCCTCGATGTCACCGTCAATCGCACCACCGTGCACGACTGCACCTACTACACCATGCACGTCGCCAGGTCAAACCGGGTGAGATTTAACGACTGCATCTTCCGCGACAATCGTAAGTATGATCAGTTGTGCATCAACACCAGCGACGACGTCATCTTCACAGCATGCCTCTTCGACAATCTGCAAGGGCCGCTCTTTGCACTCGACGACTATGTCAACTTCTACAGTTGCACCTTCAAGATGTGCGAGATGGAGCCCATCGACAGCGAGTTTGGTCCACAAGGCTTTGCTGTGCTGGCCTATTGCAAGCAGCTGCCCGACGATGCTCCATCGACCATAAAAGTCAAGAAGCCGGCCATCCGCCCGGGACTGTGGACCGACGGCAAGCAGCAGTATCGCGTCACCATGGCCGATGCCTACCGTTACATTTTCACGCCTATCGACGAGCCCGACAAGGCATTTGCACTCAACTGCATCTCGGTCGAAGCCAACGACTACATCATGGCGCCTGTGTCAGCCAACGAAGACGTCAGCCGCCTGGTGGCCGACGTAGGGTGCAACGGTGCTGCCGACTATGTGCGCCTCCTCGACGATGGCGGCACGCTGCTGTATTCGTTCAAGCGCATCGGCAGGTAAATCAGCACGTTAGCAGCTCTCCACTCTAAGTTGAGCAGCTCCTCCTCTAACGTTAGAGGGGGCAGGGGAAGTGTGTCCTGAGGGGGGGGCGCAAAGTGCCGTATCACACCCCTCATGGGTTTTACCCTTCGGCCGCCATGGCCGGAGGGGTATCGTTCATTCTATAAGCCGTGTTGAATGGCTTGGTGATTACTATGTGGAGCGAGCGGATGTAGTCGGCCACGCTGGTGAGCCGGTCGCCGAAGGCATGGGCGGTGGCCTCTTTCTTGATTTGCGCGTCGTCGAGCATCTTCATGAAAAAGAGGTATGTCATCTGGCTGAGCACGTCCATCGGGTTGGTGATGCCGGCCGACTCCCAAAACGTGCTCCAAATCGCGTCTATCTTGTTTTTTATCTCTCCTGTTATCATATCGTGTTATGTTTTAGGCTGTGAATTGTGCATTGTGAATTGCATGTTATATAAAATCTTACAAAGTTAGTAAAATATATTATAAATTGGGCGGCGATGCCGCGAAATTGTGGGACGCTTGATGAATTTTTGCCTGGGAGCCGCAATCGCGGGGCGTTTGGGGAGCAGTAAATGCCTTGAAACATTCATCAAGACTCACTTCTAAGGCAATTACAGTCGCAAAGAAAAATACTAATTGTGCGCTCTATCTGCACAGCAAAAACTTTTTCACTTGTGTTTAGGGAATTTCGAAGGTGTTTCGATGTGTTTTTCGTGTCTAAAAGTCTTTTGGTTGAGGGAAAATGTTTATCTTTGCGACAAAAATTTGACTATGCGACAAATACAATTACTTTACGCCTTGCGCCGGGCAACTGCCTGCATCGCCCTTGCGTTGTTCTGCCCCAGTGCTGCCGGTCAGCACATGATTGACCTGTCGAAAACTCACGTCTTGTGCAGCCAAACTCATGTTTTTAAGCTCAAGGAAGTGCAGCCCGACGGATATGTATATTACTATGGCAGCGACGGTACAGAGATTGTGCTCACTCGCGATAAGGACACAGTCAACCGCTACACTTCGGTATTTCCCCAATCGCCCTACATTCATTCGTGCGACTATGTTGTGAAGAAGCTGGGTGAAACTGTGACTATGATTGCATGCCTGGAGCAGTATCAGGAGGAAAATCCCTATTATGTGATTTTCGCTGCCGATAGTCCCGAGAAATACTGCAAGCAATGGCAAGAGCGGATTAAAGAAGGTGCGAATTACAGCGATTGGCTTTTCAGCGTACCTATTGACGCCGATTTTGTCACAGAATTAGACATTGACAGGCTCAAGCAGATGCGCTCACGTCTTGAGCAGGCTGACCAAAGCGACGATTTGATTAAATTTAATATCAACCAGCTCGACGCTATAATCAGCTCTTATAACGAGGCCGACGATTGTGAAGCAGAATAACAACCAAAATAGCATGATTTCGATGAAATTTTCATCAGCAAATCAGCCCGTTAGCAGCCCCCCCCCCGAGAGGCTGCTCCCTCACGTGTTGGCAGCTCCTCCTCCGAGAGGCAGCTCCCTCACGTGTTGGCAGCTCCCCCTCTAAGTTAGAGGGGGTAGGGGGAGTGTGTCAGCTTCGCGAGTCGGCGAGTGTGTGCCGCTGCACTCATAGTCTTTTGCTAAATTTATTTTGAAAAGGTATGCTTCAGCCAATACCACAATTTTTGAATTAATGTAACCTTGTAGCTGCTATGTCGCGAGAAGAACTGATATTAGACTGCCGTTACTATAATGGCGAGGAAGATCCGCCCGTAGGCACAGATGCACTTATGTGGGGCTATGAAGAGGCTTGGGTGAGGATGACCCTGGAGAATAATCCCACTCCGCAGCAGTGCCTCGACCGTTACACAAAAAAGTATGATTTACCATCCATTTTGCCTTACGAAAAAGATGGCACGCCATTAGGAATAAAGGCTATTCTTTGGAGTAGGTGTGACTATTGGTCGGGTTTTGAGCCGGTAACAGCCGAACACTTTATAAGTTGGTATCACCAACATTATTTGAAAAACACCAAGACTCATCGCCAGTTACTGAATAACCAGTGATTGCACCCCAATGCGCACGTGTCGTTAGAAACCGACGTTGAAAGGTAGAGCGTGTGACGTAATTCAATGTTAGTCAGTGGCATAACGCGTATCGCGGTCCATGCCATGTTGAAAGATTGACGGTGTGTCGTAATACAATGTTAGCGTCGGAAACGAAGGTGCATTGTAGGTGCCACTATATGGGCTTTACGCCATGCGACACAGGCATCCCTAAACAATACTGGTGCTGCCATGAGAAAAGAAACGCCAGTAATTAAGGTTTTTACTTAATTACCGGCGTTTTCCAACGTTGAGCGGTAAACGGGACTCGAACCCGCGGCCCTCAGCTTGGGAAGCTGATGCTCTACCAACTGAGCTACTACCGCAATTATAAGCGCAAACAAATTTAATTATTGCATCTGTGTGCTGATGTATGTAACACTGTCGCCATACTCGGTGGGGTAGTATTTGACAATGACACTATCGCCAATTTCCCATGAGAAATCTACACCTAAGTCATAAGACAACTCAAAGTCGAGTGTGTCGGTGCCGACGGCTACATAGATGTTGCGCCGACTGCCGTCAACGGCGATGCCCCTGATGACTTTCTCGGCGGTTTCGACTTCTATTGAGTCGGCTTGTTGAGCAACGCTGTCTTGCTGCTCTGCATTGTTACTGAACATACCATCGCATGATGATAGTGTCAGCATTAAGGCGAAAGCAAAGATGTAGATAACGCGTTTCATATTCTTTTCTCTAAATTGGCGCTGCAAAGTTACTCTTTTTTATTCATATCGGCAAGTAACTGCTTATACTTTTTGTTTTGCGCAATGGCTTAACATTATTTGTTTCAGATGTGCTTAGTTTTGGCTCATGTGCGTTGTAATTTTGCAGTGTAAAAATTAAAACCCCTGAAGCTATGAGTATTTTAAGATCGGTAAACAGCCTTAATTCCAGTGATGAAATTCTCGCAACAATAGAAGTGAATGGTCATCAGCTGGCATCTTTGAATCGACGTAATTTTTTGAACGTTGATGAGGTAATCCACTCGATTGTGAGTCTTGCCGGAAGTTTTATAGGGCTTGCCAAGCTGCACATCCGCAACAAGACTCAGGGTTGGAGCATGGTGATGGGCATTGCGCCGCGTCATGAAGTATGCACTCCGGCCCGGCCATTGCATGTTGCAATGCCTCAAGCAGGGAGGCAGTTGTCGATACCCTGGGTTTGAATGCCGCAAAGATGTGATTGGTGCCTAATGTGCTGTGCCACACCACAATTCCTGCGTGTTTTTGACTTGTGAAATGTCGAATGGTTTTATTAAAAATATGTAATTAATGAGAGGACTTGGGCCTTGTGTGGCGAAAAAGCAGTAATTTTACATTCTTAAAAAAATATACTTACTATTATTAGGTACAAATCAAAACAAATTTATTATGATTTATTCTCATGAAGTACAAAACATGTGCTGCGTAGCTAAGGGCGCCAATCATCCATCGGCGCCGATACCCGAGGAAGGGAAATGGGTACGCTGTAAGGAAATTAAAGATGTATCTGGTTTTACTCACGGAATAGGTTGGTGCGCGCCTCAGCAGGGTGCATGCAAGCTTTCGTTGAACGTGAAAGATGGTGTGATTGAGGAATGCTTGGTTGAGACAATCGGTTGCTCCGGAATGACTCATAGTGCAGCAATGGCTGCCGAGATACTTCCCGGCAAGACCATCCTTGAGGCATTGAACACCGATCTTGTGTGTGATGCAATCAATACTGCCATGCGCGAATTGTTCCTTCAGATTGTTTATGGTCGCACTCAGAGTGCCTTCAGCGAAGGTGGCCTCGTAGTGGGTGCATCGCTTGAAGACCTGGGCAAGGGTTTGCGTAGCCAGGTGGGAACGATGTTTGGCACACGCGCTAAGGGTGTGCGTTATCTGGAAATGACCGAGGGTTACTGCACCCGTATGGCTCTGGACGAAAACAATGAAGTGATAGGTTACGAATTCTTGAGCCTTGGTAAGTTCACCGATGCACTCAAGAAGGGCAAGACCCCCGAGCAAGCTCTCGAGGAGGCAAAGGGCCACTATGGTCGTTTTGAGAATGCGCCGAAGTATATTGACCCACGCAAAGATTAATTAAGGAGGAACGAAAATTATGATAAGAGAAGTAAAATTTGAATCTCAAGACCGTCGCATGAAGCAGGTGCTTGCTGCACTGAATGCTGCCGGCATTAAAGATATTGAGGAAGCAAATGCAATTTGCGACCAGTATGGTATTGACCCTTATAAGACCTGCGAAGAGACTCAGCAGATTTGTTTTGAGAATGCAAAGTGGGCTTATGTTTGCGGTGCCGCTATTGCAATAAAGAAAGGTTGTAAGGTTGCGGCCGATGCAGCCGAGGCAATAGGAATCGGTTTGCAGTCGTTCTGTATTCCGGGCAGTGTGGCCGACGATCGCAAGGTGGGTCTTGGTCATGGAAATTTGGCAGCTCGACTGCTGCGTGAGGAAACCAAGTGCTTTGCTTTCCTTGCAGGTCATGAGTCGTTTGCAGCCGCTGAGGGTGCTATCAAGATTGCCGGCAAGGCCAACAAGGTGCGCAAGGAGCCGTTGCGCGTGATTCTTAATGGTCTGGGAAAAGATGCAGCTAAGATTATCAGCCGTATCAATGGCTTTACTTATGTTCAAACAGAGTTTGACTATTTCACCGGCGAATTGAAAGAGATTTCGCGCACTGCCTACAGCGATGGCGATCGTGCAAAGGTCAACTGCTATGGTGCCGATGACGTGCGTGAAGGCGTAGCCATCATGTGGAAAGAAGGAGTTGATGTGTCAATCACCGGAAACTCAACCAACCCGACTCGCTTCCAGCACCCTGTTGCCGGCACTTACAAGAAGGAGCGTGTGCTTGCCGGTAAGCCTTACTTCAGTGTTGCCAGTGGTGGCGGCACAGGTCGTACACTTCACCCCGACAACATGGCAGCCGGTCCTGCAAGCTATGGCATGACCGACACCCTGGGTCGCATGCACAGCGATGCGCAGTTTGCCGGTTCAAGCTCGGTACCTGCTCACGTTGAGATGATGGG
>DGVT01000003.1:0-195 GCA_002395965.1 Porphyromonadaceae bacterium UBA4277 | reverse complement strand
ACAACCCGATGGTGGGCTGCACCGTTGCTGTTGCAGTAGATGTCGCTCAGGCATTGAACAAGTAATAAGAAAGCCATTCTGTTAGAATAAGAAGGTCTCGGGATCACCCGAGACCTTCTGTGTTATAAAACGAAAGTATTCTTCTTATCGATTGTTGAATAATCTACTGCTCCTGACTTCGGCACTTTTTTCTGC
>DGVT01000061.1:2072-6069 GCA_002395965.1 Porphyromonadaceae bacterium UBA4277 | reverse complement strand
GCGGGCTGACACACTCGCAGGCCAGGGATGCCAACAAACTCGACTGTGCCTTCAACGCCTCTTTCGCCTCGCTCAACGTGGCAAAGGTCATGATGAAGGAACGGGGAATGGAATATTCCATGTCCAAGTTCAAACTGCTGATGACCAACACGTTCCTGGCCAAGCGAATTTTTGACGTGACCCGGTTCCGACCGAACCAAACTTTAATTAGTCATATTTTCAATGAACTCTTTGGCGGCGCGGCATAGCCGTTTCGCCATATATCGATTTTTTAACGAACTATTGTAAACAAATTAATAAATATTGCTAAAGTTACAATTAAATTGCTAAATATTCAACATGGAAATTCTAAAAACATATATCTCTTTTATTAAATAAGGTGTGCAGCGGCAAGGCGCTTTTGTGGCTCAATGGTGTTTGTCAGCAATTTGTCTTATTCCATTGATATGAATGCGGTCTTGTCGAGCACACCATAATATGAACCGCAGTCGGCACTCTCGATTACTCATTCATGTCGAGTATGCCTTCGTAGGTATTACCTGATGAACTTGTAATGGTTATCAAATATACCATTGGGGATGATGCTTGTACGTTGGTACTGGAGTGCGTACTAGTTGAAGCATCTGTTGCTTCGACTGTGCCATCGACTGCATTTGTCACCTCAATAGTGTAACCGGCATCAAATGAGTCGGTGGTTACATCCAACTGACCGGTGGTTTCATCATAGATAACATACGGCACCGGCACTTCGCCATGATTGTGTCCTGTAGTGTGTGACTTGTCCATCTTCACTTCTGTCTGGCCGTTTGATTCAGCATAAACTGTTACCGTAAATAATAATGCTAATAGAACAAAAATTTTTCTCATGATTGTGTTAATTAGTTAATAAACAAAATAATTTGCATCGCAAATTTACAATGCTTTTTTGTTACAAAACAAATTATAGTTCTCCACCCCCGAATTCGGTATTTTATTGTCATCCAATATATTATAATTAAAAAAATCATCCACCCCCTGATTTTGGATGGACGATTTTTCTTACCATTATTTGTGGATTTTAATAAAGCTACTTAAATGATTCAAGATATTTTTTCAATGACTTATCTATTCCCATTTTTATTTTAAGGTTATATTGATGCCGAGACACCATTGCTGCATTAGACCATTTCATACAGCCTGCAATAGCATTAGGTTCTAAATCCATTAATGTAAGCATTATCAACAACCGTTCACGATTTGTCAAATTTGAATGAAGAATTAGTATTTTTGACATAATACCAGGGTAAAGATGTTCTACCAATACACGGAGCTTAACCCAGATTTGATTATCTTTATCTGATACTATTTTTTTTACTTGTTCGAGAAATAATTGTGGATTATTATTCAATACTTGTGATTTCTCGGCAATTTTGGACATCAATTCTATTTGGTCGGTGATGATTGCACAGAATTCTTCATAAGAAGCAAGCATTTTTTTCATAGATAATTTAGCTTGCGACAGCTCATTTTCTTTATCTTGTAATTCTGCCAATAATTTATGCCGTTGTTCTTTCTGATTGTTTTTAACGGAATTTATTTCACTCTCTAATGTTACTATTAGACTGTATTGTTCTCTGCTTATTAAGTCAAATGAATGTCGCAGTTCATATTCATTATAAGTGATGCTATTTAATTGATCATTCAATATAAACAATTGATTCTGCGCAGACTGAAGTTCGGATTTCCTTTTAATTAATCGGTATTTGAAATATGTGTAACAAATGATTAATAATAATATTAATGCTATTGACAGATTTATCCAGAGCTTCTTTTCAGCATGCTGCTTACTTAAGGCCAACTGGGATTTCGACAGTTCATATCTAGATTCAGCAGTTCTTACTTTCCCTTGAAGGGATTCTATCAAAATGCTGTCTGCCAGCAAATTGCCATTAAGACAATTCTTATAGTAATTTAAGGAATCGCCATTATGCTGCATCATCAATGCTTTTGTATCATAATACATCACTCGGTCCTCCGGTTGAAGTGAAAACAAATTGATAGGTAAAGCTTTGCTTGCGGAATCAGGCATATTTATGTGTATATAGGCTGATGAGAGCAGCAAGCGGCATTCATCGGGAGAATTATAATCAATGCCATTTTCAAGCACATATCTACAGGATTCAATAACACTGCTAAAATTTCCTGACGATAATTCGAAACCTGCGTTTACAACTAGATTTGTGTAATAGAAGAACTTGTCATCGAAGTTTCTTGATTTATCCAATGCCTGGTTTATATAGTACCTTGCACTGTCAAGATTCATTTTTCGATATAGTGTCCCTATTTCTGTAAGGCAGACAAGTTGATAGTTTGTATCGTTCATAGCAGCGAAATGACGCAATGCCATTTTGTATCTTTTCAAGTCAGCACTGTCGGTTGTATGTTGCGACTGATAGAGCGCGGCTTGCCTCATCAGCGAATAGCCTTTGTTAAAATGGTCATCATCTTGCGCAAAATCCTCGGTGCGCTTGTACCAGTACATGGCGCTGTCGGGGTGGCCGAGTTCCTCGGCGGTGGTGCCCTTGTAGAGCATGGCGCGCACGCGGCGCTGGCGGTCGGTGGCCGACGCGAACATCCCTAAGTTGCCGTAGTAGTCCCAGGCCACGTTGATCACCGAGTCGGTGGTGGCAGGGATGTAGGCCTTGTACATGGCCTGCGCCGTGAGCAGCGCGTGGTAGGCACGCTCGCTCGCCGTCATAGGCACTGGGGAGGCTTCATCGCTCGCTGACACACTCCCCCTAACCCCCTCTAATTTAGAAGGGGAGCTGTCACGCGCTCCCACTGATTCTGACACACTCCCCCTAACCCCCTCTAACTTAGAGGGGGAGCTGTCCTCTGAGTTCCCAAAAGTCCCAGAAGTCTCAGAAGTCTCAGATGGCTCAGAGGTGCCGGCTGGCTGAGGGTTGGGCGATGGGCTGAGAGCGGCCAGCAGTGTGAGCGCACTGTCGGGCGCGCTGGCGATGAGCGAATCGATGTCGATGAGCTGCCGCTCGGCCTCGCTCGGCGTGCGGTGACAAGCCACGGTGCCCACCGCCATCATCAAGAGCAATATGTAAACCAACCGTCGCACAAATGAATGAAATGTGACATTCCACCCCACAAAATTAATACATTTTGCCATAAAATGCAAATATTTCATGCATTTCTACTAAATAACGATAGCCTTACACCCATTTCACTGAGGATTTTGACTATAAGCCACATAAGAATACATAAAGATTTTGCCTATAAGCCACAGGGTTGTTCTGGCTCTTTTATTTGGCGGTGCTAAAACAACATGTTGACTATAGTGTGAAAGTGGTGCCTGAGGAATGAGGGGCGATGAATTATTATTTGTTAACAAGACAACATAAGTTGGGAAAGATGTGTGGCGATGTGTAAAATTTTTCGTACTTTTGCCCTTGAACGAGTTAGAAATTTAGATTTTTTGATTAAAAAATTCTCACAACATGGTAAGTTACAAAGAATTAGGTCTTGTCAACACCCGGGAGATGTTTGCCAAGGCAATCAATGGAGGTTATGCAATTCCTGCATTTAATTTTAACAACATGGAGCAGCTGCAGGCTATTATCAAGGCCTCGGCCGAGACCAAGTCGCCTGTGATTCTGCAAGTGTCGAGTGGCGCACGCAAGTATGCCAACCAGACTCTGCTTCGCTACATGGCTCAGGGAGCTGTTGAGTATGCTAAGGAACTTGGCTGGGAGCATCCTCAAATCTGTCTGCACCTCGATCATGGCAACTCGTTTGAGCTGTGCAAGTCGTGTGTGGATTTCGGTTTCTCGTCGGTGATGATCGACGGCTCTGCTCTGCCCTACGAGGAAAACATTGCCCTCACTAAGCAGGTTGTGGAATATGCCCACAAGTATGACGTTACCGTTGAAGCCGAGTTAGGTGTGCTGGCCGGCGTTGAAGACGACGTGCAGGCCGAGGAATCGCACTACACCAAGCCCGAGGAGGT
>DGVT01000061.1:0-2015 GCA_002395965.1 Porphyromonadaceae bacterium UBA4277 | reverse complement strand
AGCCCGAGGAGGTGATCGACTTCGCCACTCGCACCGGTTGCGACTCATTGGCAATCAGCATCGGCACCAGCCACGGTGCTTACAAGTTCACTCCCGAGCAGTGCACCGTCGATCCCGAGACCGGTCGCCTGGTTCCTCCTCCTCTGGCATTCGACGTGCTTGATGCCATCATGGAGAAGCTGCCCGGTTTCCCTATCGTGCTTCACGGCTCATCGAGCGTGCCTCAGGAGTATGTTGACACCATTAACAAATATGGTGGCAAGATGCCGAATGCCGTAGGTATTCCCGAGGAACAGCTGCGCAAGGCTGCCAAGAGTGCAGTGTGCAAGATCAACATCGACAGCGACAGCCGCTTAGCCTTCACCGCAGCAGTGCGCAAGGTGTTAGCGGAGAAGCCCGGTGAGTTTGATCCGCGCAAGTATTGCGGTCCTGCTCGCGACGAGATGGAGAAGCTCTACAAGCACAAAATCATCGAAGTGTTAGGCAGCAACGGCAAGGCCGAGTAATAACCGGCTCGCCTGAGATTGTGAAATAGTAGCGCGCAACCAGATGGACTCGGGTTGCGCGCTTGGTTTCTATTGACTGCTCACCGGGCGGCGTCAGGCACTACCTGACGCGCTGCCCTCGGGGGGCGCCCGATAAAGATGTGCGTTACTTCAGGAAGTCGTCGAAGTAGCGGGTGATGCGCTCATGCAGATGCACGCTCTGGTGCCCCATCATGTTGTGTCCCTGACCGGGATAGACGTAGAAGTCGGGCTGTGTGCCGGCTGCAATGCATGCCTTGAGGAAGCTGTAGGCATGCTGTGGCACGACTGTGGGGTCGTTAAGGCCGATGATGATTTGCAGTCGTCCTTTCAGGTCGGCAGCCTTGTGTATCAGGCTTGTCTTGCTGTAGCCGTCGGGGTTGGTCTGTGGTGTGTCCATATAGCGCTCGCCATACATCACTTCATACCATTTCCAGTCGATAACCGGTCCGCCGGCCACTCCCACCTTGAACACGTCGGGGTAGTTGGTCATCAGGCTGATTGTCATGAACCCGCCGAAGCTCCATCCGTGCACCCCGATTCTGGCCGTATCTACGTAGGCCAGTGTGCGCAGGAAGTCCACACCGCGCATCTGGTCGCGCATTTCGACCTGCCCCAGCTGGCGGAAGGTGGCCTGCTCGAAGTCGCGCCCGCGATTTTCGCTGCCTCGGTTGTCGAGGATGAACAGCAGGTAGCCTCGCTGTGCCATGTAGGTCTCCCAGCTGCGGCTTGCGTAGTGCCATCGTGCATCCACATTGTGGGCATGCGGTCCGCCATACACATATACCACGGTGGGGTATTTCTTCGTCGGGTCGAAGCCGGTGGGCATCACCATGCGGTAGTAGAGGTCGGTGGTGCCGTCGTCGGCCTTGATGCTTCCGCTGCGATATTCGGGCACGGTGTAGCCCTGCCAGGGGTCGGGTGCGGTGAAGTGTGTGAATGATTGTGCCGTGCGAGTGTCGGCAATGGCAATGATGCGCGGCACGTCGGGCTCCTGGTAATTGTCGATAATCCACTGGCCGCTGCCGCTCAGCGTGGCATTGTGCCAACCTTTACCGCCCTGGTCGATGCGCGTGCTTGTGCCGGTGTTCACGTCCACCCTGAAGATGTTTCGCTGGATGGGGCTGATGGCGTTGGCAGCATAGATGATGGCTTGCTTGGTTGCGTCAAATCCAATCATTTCCATCACTTCCCAGTTGCCGCTGGTGAGCTGGCGCAATTCGTTCCCGTTTTGGTCAAAGAGATACAGGTGGTTATAGCCGTCTTTGCGGCTCTGCACGATGAACTTGCTGCTGTCCCAAGGCAGGAATGTGATGGGCGTCTGTGGCTCCACATATCGGGCGTCGGTCTCGTGGTACAGCACTTTGAGGCGCTGTCCTGTGGTAGCATCATAGCTCACGAGGTAGCAGTCGTTTTGGTCGCGGTTCAGCTCAAACATATATATTATGTTGTCGGTAGGGTGCCATGCAATGTTGGTGAAGTAGCGGTCGG
>DGVT01000058.1:24708-41108 GCA_002395965.1 Porphyromonadaceae bacterium UBA4277 | reverse complement strand
CCGACGGCTGCCTGCTGCTGGTGGATGCCTTTGAAGGCCCCATGCCGCAGACCCGCTTTGTTCTGCAAAAAGCCATTCAGATTGGCCTCAAGCCTATTGTCGTTATAAATAAGGTGGACAAGCCTAATTGCCGCCCCGATGAAGTGCAAGAACAGGTCTTTGAACTGATGTGCAACCTTGATGCCACTGAAGATCAGCTGGAATTTCCCACCATCTTCGGCAGTGCCAAGAATGGATGGATGAGCCTTGACTGGCGCGAGCCTACCGATAACATTACCGCCGTGCTGGATGCTATCATTGAGCACATTCCGGCTCCCGAGGTGGTGGAAGGTGATCCGCAGATGCTCATCACCTCGCTTGACTATAGCTCCTATGTGGGTCGCATAGCCATAGGCCGTGTGCATCGTGGTGTGCTCACCGACGGCATGGAGGTGGGCCTGTGCAAGAAAGACGGTAGTGTGGTGAAGCAGAAAATAAAGGAACTGCGCACCTTTGAAGGCATGGGGCAGAAGCATGTGGACAGTGTGGAATGTGGCGATATATGCGCTATAGTAGGCCTCGACGGCTTTGAGATTGGCGACACTGTCACCAATGTGGAGAATCCCGAGCCGCTGCCGCGCATTGCCATCGACGAGCCCACGATGTCGATGCTGTTCACGATCAACGACTCGCCGTTTTTTGGCAAAGACGGAAAATTTGTAACTTCACGTCACATCTGGGAGCGACTGCAGCGCGAGCTTGACAAGAACCTCGCCTTGCGTGTGGAGCGCACGCAGA
The DNA here is from genome assembly GCA_002395965.1 of Porphyromonadaceae bacterium UBA4277. Lineage (GTDB taxonomy): Bacteria > Bacteroidota > Bacteroidia > Bacteroidales > Muribaculaceae > Sodaliphilus. Next base: position 40,331 of record DGVT01000058.1, on the reverse strand, counting down.
ACGAAGATGCGTGGCTCGTGTATGGTCGCGGCGTGCTTCATCTGAGCGTGCTCATCGAGGAGATGCGTCGCGAAGGCTATGAGCTGCAGGTGGGTCAGCCGCAGGTTATTATTAAGGAAATCGACGGAGTGAAATGTGAGCCCATCGAGGCACTCACCATCAATGTGCCCGAGGAATATTCGAGCAAGATGATCGATATGGTCACTCGCCGCAAGGGCGAAATGACACTGATGGAGACTCAGAACGACCGCATCCTGCTTGAGTTTAAGATTCCATCCCGAGGCATTATCGGACTTCGCACCAATGTGCTCACAGCCAGTGCCGGCGAGGCAATCATGGCACACCGCTTCCTCGGCTACGAGCCTTGGAAGGGTGAAATTACGCGCCGCACCAACGGCTCACTCATTGCCATGGAAGGCGGCACAGCCTATGCCTATGCCATCGACAAGCTGCAAGACCGTGGCAAGTTCTTCATTTTCCCACAAGAGGAAGTGTATGGCGGTCAGGTAGTGGGCGAGCACGCCAAGGACAAAGACCTTGTGATCAATGTCACCAAGAGCAAGAAGCTCACCAATATGCGTGCCAGTGGCGCCGACGATAAGGTGAAAATAGTGCCTCCCATCGTGTTCAGCCTTGAGGAAGCACTTGAATATATCAAGGCCGATGAGTATGTCGAAATCACGCCGTCGCACTTGCGCATGCGCAAAATCGTGCTCGACGAACTTGAGCGCAAGCGCATCGAGAAGGCTGGCGGTCACGACGACTGAAAATGACGAGTATTCTTAAGAAAGCACAGATAGGAAGCTGCTCTGAGCTGATGACCTATATCGGGCAGGTGGGCTTCCTACCGCTTTTGTATAGCGGCATAGCGGGGTTCTCGGCCGAGGAAGCCGTGGATGCCGACTGCCGTTATGTGGTCTTTGATGATGGGTGGGACTGGCCGCTGTGGAAGTGGAAAGGTCCCATAGTGACCGAGGGCGGTTGTGCCTATGGCAAGTTTTTCAACAAGAAGGCCGGCTTCATTTCAATGCAGTGGTGGCCCGACTTTTATAACTATCGGCGCAGCCTGAGTGCGGAGCCTGAAGCCGGTTCGGTCGAGGAAGCAATCCTTCTCACCCTGCGCGAGCATGGCAGTCTCATCACCCGTGAGTTGCGGACTGCCTGTGGCTTTACCGGCCCGAAGATGCGCAGCCGCTTCGATGCCTATGTCACACGCCTGCAGATGGAGTGCCGCATAGTGACCGAAGACTTTGTCTATCCGCGCGACAGCCATAATCGCGAGTATGGTTGGGGCTGGTCGCTGCTCACCACACCTGAGCAGCTGTTTGGCCGCGAGGCATGTCGCTGCAGTCGCACTGCAGAACAGTCGCGCCGGCTGATGCGTGACCATCTCACCCGGCTACTGCCTGATGCCACCGCGCGCCAGATCGACAGACTGCTCGGATGATATTGCTGGCATTGCGCCTCTCGTTCAAGTCGAGAATATTGTGGAAAATAAAGGTGCGCCCCATTAGCGGAGCGCACCTTTTTAGTTGGTTCTTAGAAGAGCTATTAGAGCTCTAAGAGGTCTTTATCTTACTTTACAACCACCTTCTTGCCACCATTGATGTAGATGCCAGGAGCAGTGGGAACGCCCTGGATCTTCATGCCCTGGATGTTGTACCAAGTGTTGTCTTGAGCCTTAGCGGCGTTGAGGTCGCTGATGGCAGTCGGGACACCCGACTCAATCCAGTTGATGGTGATTTCGCCGAAGTTCACCTCGCCGGGCATCATCACATACAGCGGTGTGTAGAGCTGAGGATCCTCGGTTGACGTGGCAGTGATGGTGATGGTCTTGCCGTCATCGCTGATGGTCATGTTGGTGCGGATGTCGTTAGGCTCATTGCCGTTGAGATGCCAGAACGAGCCTCCCAGGCCTGTCATAGCTTCATCGCTGGTGATGATGAGCTCATAGTCGTTGGTGTTGGTGTAGTGGTAGCCCACGAGTGTGATGGTATGGCCATCGGCAGTGAGCACTTGGCCCTCACCGGGTTCGGGAGCAGCGGTGACAGTCAGTTCAAACTCGGCTGTGATAGCATCGCCTGGAGCGCGCATGCCGTTGGGCTGCGGGGCAACATAGGTGGCTGTGATCGTGGCAGTTCCTTCGGCAACAGCGGTCACAAGTCCTGCCTCATTGATGGTGGCAACGCCCTCGGCGCTCGATGCAAAGCTCAAGCCCTCGGTAACGATGTTGCCATCTTGGTCCTTGACGGTGAGTTGCAATGTCTTGCCCACTTCCAGCTCGCTGGCTTCGGCTTCGATGGCGATAGCGGTCACCTCGGTTGCCTCTGCTTCCTTTTCAATCCAGTTGATGGTGATTTCGCCGAAGTTCACTTCGCCGGGCATCATCACATACAGCGGTGTGTAGAGCTGTGGTTCCTGGTTTGAAGTGGCGGTTACAGTAATGGTCTTGCCATCTTCACTCACGGTCATGGTGGTGCGCAGGTCATATCCTCCCACACCGTTGATGTTCCAGAACGAGCCTCCCAGGCCGCTCATGGTTTCCTGTGAGGTGATAATCAGCTCATAGTTTTCGGTTCCGGTGTAGTGGTAACCCACGAGCGAGATGGTGTGACCATCGGCAGTGAGCACCTGAGCATCGGGATTGACGGGAGGCTCTTCGCCACCTTCTTGCTTATAGAAGTAGATGTTGTCGATATAGACAATCTCGCCTGCAGTGCCGCGGTCAATCTTGAGCTGGAATGCAGTGTTGTTTTCGTAGGTGAGGCCAAATTGACTCAGTGGAATGTCGATGCTGTTCCACTGCTTCAGGTTGAGTGTGCCCACAGATTGTGAGTTCTCAGTAGGCGCATTGCGCATGATAGGCGTGATGCCGAAGTTCATTTCCTGCATGGGCAGGATGTCGATGTGGATGTATTCCATATCGCTCAGGTCGATGTCGTTAGCGAATTCGAAGCCCAGATAGTTGTAGTTGGTGAGCTTGAGCATTTCGTCATTATCTACAGTTTCGGTGCCAACCACTGTTGCTTGTCCCCATGGGCCATAGTTGTAGGTTGTGGCGGGGGTATAGGCATTGCTGTAGAGCGATTTCACATTTGCTGCATCAACGGTGGGCACCGGAGCTGCGGTGAGAACAAATGCCTCGCCAGTGGTCTTTACAGTAACTTCGATGGCATCCGAACGATTGCCGAAGGCATCGATTGCTTTCACATCGAATGTGTATTGAGTGTTGCCGTTCAGACCCTCAATAATAACAGGATTAATTTGACCGGCAACGTTGGTTCCCAGGGCATACACTGTGCCGTCGATGTCGTAGGCAAGATACTTCGACGAGTTGTCGGCAGCGGTGATGTTGAGCGTAACGCTTTCATCGGCTGCATCGGCAGTGACGTTGCTTATAGCGGGAGCTTCGGTGTCGGTGATGTCACCAACTTTTGTGCCATAGACTGCAAAGTCATAGATTTTCACATCCCACTGAGTAGAAGCCTTTGTGCTGAGGAACTTCACGTAGCGAATGTTGTTCAGCGTAGCACCGGTAAAGGTTTCGGTGTGGTTGTTTATACCAGCTGCGCCGCCGGTGTAGGTTGCTTCGCCAAACACTCCGTCTTCACCGGCAAAAGCCAGCGTGAATGCCTCTGAGCAGGCACCCTCGAAGTGAATGGAAAGACTGCTAATGTTGTACAGCCCTTTCAGGTCGGCGATGAAGCCCACATCGTAGGTGCGGCTTGCCTCATCGGCACCGGTTTCTTTGCCTAACATGGCCCAAAGACTGCCATCGTTCTCATCGAAGGCACCCACTTTACTGCCATTGGTAGCTAAGCCAAGATTATATACGCGAACATCATAGTTGGTGAATAAGTCGATCTTTTCACCGGCATTGACTGTTATTGTAATTTCGTTTGACTCAACATTGCCATTGACGGCCTTGATTGTAGTAGTGCCGACAGCAGCAGGAACGAACTGCCCGTTCTCGACCGAACCCACAGTCGGTGTGCCGAGTACATATTCAACTTCGCCCACTGCGATGTCTCCGCCCAGTTGGTTTTTGCCTGATAAATTCAGGGCTACAGAAGTGCCCAATGTGGTCTCGGTGGCAGCAGCCGAAAGAGTCATGCTTGTAAGAGCCAACTCTTCAGTGAGGTTATAAACGCCAAACTCCCAGAAGCTGTAGCCATAGTTGGTGCCGCGCTCAGTTCCGTAAAACTGAACATAACGGAAGTTGCGGTCACCCACTTGCAGTATCTGGATGTAGGGGAAGCCCTGCAGGGCTTGTCCTTCTACCGAACCGATAACTGTGCCATCGGTCAGGAAACCATCATCGCCCACAGTGTTGCCGGCAATGATTTGGAATGTCTTTGCATAGGCTCCTTCCCACGCAATGCGAATGGTGTTGAACGCCTTGGCTTCACCCAAATCGACCTGCCAACGCTGCGGGTCGCTTGATGCCGACTCCCAGCGTGTGCCGTCATTGCCGTCATTGCCTGAAGCTGCGGTGCCGGATGTGGCAATCGTGGCGCAATCTGAGGCCAGGTTGGTCTGGGCGAAAGCACTCATTGCCACAAGTGCGGCAAACAAAAATGTAAATACTTTCTTCATTGTTAATAAAATTATAAGTGAATAAAATGTTATTAGCTGGCGGCAAATTTAATTAATAATTAGTAATTGTGTGTGATTTGCAAGTGAAAAAAAACTAAACTTTCTCGAATTTAGTGTTTCCGGTGAAGCCATGATTAATGATTAATAAATAATTAATAATGAATCATGAGCCACGGCACTCACTCGTGACTTGTTGCTACCAATCAATGCTTGGCACTACTTGACGTTACAGGGGTTCCGCTACGCTGCACCGCCTGCCTAAATACTGTCGCTCCTAACGGAGCTCTGCTTGTTTACTCGTTTACTTGCATTGCGCATTTGTAGCTCGTAGCTTGTAGCTCGTATCTCGTAGCTACAACAGGCGTTAGCCAGCTTGTTTACTCGTTTACTTGTCTGCTTGTTTACTTAAATAGAAAACACTGCTTGTGGCAAGCGCCGCATGTTGTAGGTAGATGCCATCGACTCGCCGTAGGCTCCTGCCGAGCGTATGGCAATCAGGTCGCCGCGCTGTGTCGTGGGCAGTGAGCAATCGTGAGCAAACGTGTCGCTCGACTCGCACACAGGTCCCACCACATCGTAGGTCGCGCGTTCGGAGCTGCGGCTACTCAGGTTTTCAATCTTGTGGTGAGCATCATATAGGGCAGGCCTGATGAGGTCGGTCATGCCGGCGTCAAGGATGACGAACTGCTTGTTGCGGTTATGCTTCACATAGGTGGCGCGTGCAATTAGCGAGCCGCACTGACCCACTATCGACCGCCCCAACTCGAAGTGCAACTGTTGCCCCTGGCGCAGGTTCAAGTGGTGGTGGAAAGTAGCGAAAAACTGCTCAAAATCGGCAATGGGGTGGGCGTCGGGGTCGGCGTAGTCGATGCCAAGACCTCCTCCCACGTTGATAATCTCAAATGTCGTGCCGTCGTGCTCAAAGTCGTCTAAAAGGCGGTTGATGGTCTCGCACAGCATCTGATAGGGTCTCATCACCGTGATTTGCGAACCTAAGTGAAAGTGTAGCCCGCGCAGGTTGATGCCCGGCAACGCATGCGCTCTTTTCACCACTTGGGGTAGGAATTCGATAGCAATGCCAAACTTATTGTCGGCAGTGGCAGTGGTGATAAAACGGTGGGTGTGGGCGTCGATGTCGGGATTTACCCGCAGTGCCACATTGGCTGTCTTGCCCATTTCGGTTGCCAACTGGCTTATGACTTCCAGCTCGGGCACCGATTCCACGTTGAAGCACCCTATTTCGTGCTCTAAGCCGAGCTTTATCTCCCGGTCGGTCTTCCCCACGCCAGCAAAAGTGATTTTCCCGGGGCTGAACCCCGCGTCAAGGGCTGCTATAATTTCGCCGCCACTCACGACGTCGGCACCAAGCCCTGCAGCGGCAATCTCCTTGAGGATGCGGGGATTTCCGTTGGCTTTGACGGCATAGTGAACGATGGCGTTGTGGCTTGCTGTCAGCTCATTGATGTGGCTAATTGTGGCTCGCAGCAGGTCGAGGTCGTAGAAGTAGAACGGCGTTTCGTGCTGCATCAGCTGGTCTAAGGGTAGAAGATTGTCATTCAGTCTGGTTTCCATTTCATAAGCTAATTGAAAAGCATGCGCAAAGTTAATTACTTTTTGAGAGTCGATACTGTTTTTATACACTAAAAAATACTGAAAAAATATTGTTAACCATTAATTATATGGTGTGCATTAAAAACAAACTTACGTTTTTTTGATAGTGAAAAATTACGATATGGTTGTTGAGGTTGAGAATCAAACGTCGATATGTAATTTGATAATGGTTGTTTTAAATAGAAAATTTCCTAAATTTAAGATTATTAACGCTGCGGACAGCTGATAATGTGCGATGTATACATATATTTGCAGCGGGAAAAAATTTCGGACTATGAAAATTGTAATAGTAGGTGCCGGTTCTGTGGGCGGTCATTTGGCTCGCTATCTGTCGGGAGAGCAAATGGATATCGTTATTATTGATACCGATATCAAGAAACTCACCATGTTGAACATCGAGCATAATCTGATGACTATTGAAGGCGATGGAACTGATGAAACGACACTGCGCAGGGCCGAAGTTGCCAGGTGTGACATCTTTGTGTCGGTTACCAATTTAGCCGAACGCAACATCGTGGCTTGCGGCTTGGCAAAGGAAATGGGAGCCCGGATTACTGTAGCGAGGGTTAATCATGATGGGTATCAAAATGACTGGAATGTGAGAGTGTTCCGCAAAATGGGTGTGGATCACTTGATTTCCCCGGAACTGCTGTTCGCCCGTGGCATTATCGATTCGTTGCAGCATTCCTGGGCCGACGAGTGGATTGAGTTTAATAACGGAAGAATCATCATGCTTGGGGTGCGAGTGGCCGAAAATGCACCATTGGCAGGGCATTGCCTCAAGGAGTTGCCTCATAATCACGAGTTGCTTCATGTGGCCGCTGCCCGCCGCAACATGAAGACACTCATCCCAAACGGCAACTACCGTGTGCTGGCAAATGATGTGCTGTATGTAGTCACCACCTCCGACCATGCCGACGACGTGGCGCGATTGACGGGTAACAACCCCTTCGGCATTAAGAAAGTGATTATAGCAGGATCAGGACAGGTCGTTGAGACCACGCTGTTGAACTCGTCGAATGAGTTTCAGTTTACGGTCGTAGAAAATGATATGTCTAACGTCAGGCGGTTGATGCGCAACTGTCCTGGTTGCGAAATCATTCAAGGTGAAACCAGTGAGATGGGCGTTTTGCAGGAGGCCGGCATAGGCAGGGCTCAGGCTTTTGTCGCCTTGACCGACTCGTCGGAGTGTAACATTCTCACAAGCCTGAAAGCGCGCGAACTGGGTGTGAAGAAAACAATAGCACGTGTTGAAAGATGGCAATTCTATAGCATGGCCGAGTCGTTCGGCATCGGGACAATCATCAATAAGCAGATGCTTGTTGCCAACGCGATTTTCCAATTGCTGATTGATGAGGGCTCACTGACCACCAAGTGCCTTGTGTTGCCCGACGCCGAGATGGTGAGGACTGAGGTGAAAGCCGGCTCTCGCATCACTAAAGCTCCTGTGAGGGAATTGAAAATTCCGGCCGAAATCACCTTTGCTGCGCTAATGCGTAATGGTAAGAGCGAGCTTGTTACCGGACACACGCATTTCACTGCCGGTGACCAAGTGCTCGTGGTGTGTCTTCAGGGCGCTTTGCAGAATGCAAGAAAATTGTTTAATTAAGACATAACAAGGGTTGTAATGAACGAACGGCAGCAATATGCATCTATAAACTACCTGTTGGTTTTCAAAGTGTTGGGCCAGCTGCTTATGGTGGAGGCGGTTTTTATGCTAATACCACTGATTGCTTGCCTGATTTACGGAGAGAACGACTGGTCGGTGTTTGCTTTGGCTCTGGCGCTTACCTTGGCCATTGGCGGAGTTATGAACTATTGTCTCAAGCCTAAAAACAAGTTGCTCCGGCGGCGTGACGGATTGCTCTTAGCATCGGTGGCGTGGGTGGCGTTTTCGTTTTTTGGAATGCTGCCGCTGATGTGGAGCAACACCCCGCTAACCGTCAGTGAGGCGTTTTTTGAGGCAATGTCGGGATTCACCACCACCGGTGCTACCGTGATAAGAGACGTGGAGCAGTGCAGTCACGGCATTCTGCTATGGCGGGCTCTGACTCAGTGGATAGGTGGCCTCGGCATTATTCTGTTCACTCTCACGTTTATCCCCTCGCTTAACAATAGTGGCAGCCTGATGATGTTTCATGCCGAAGCCACAGGCATCACGCACGACAAGCTCGGAGCACGTATTGCATACACGGCAAAGATTCTTTGGGCACTTTACTCGGTACTTACGATATTGCTGATAGTGCTTCTTTGGGTTGGCCCCATGGATTTGTTCGACAGTACCTGCCATGCATTCTCGGCTATTTCCACTGGAGGCTTCTCGACGCGCAATCAGAGTATTGCCGACTTTGATTCGGGTTACATTAAATCGGTGCTTACATTGTTCATGTTTATAGGAGGCGTGAGTTTTAGCCAAATCATTATCGCGGCCAAAAGCTCGTGGCGACTGTTGTGGCGTAATGAGGTGTTTATCACCTATGTGTCAATCGTCGGTCTGTTTTTTGTCATGATGGTGTTCTCTATTGTGCACGGCGGGCACTACAACGGATGGCAGAGCGTGACCATTGACCCGGTTTTCCACATCGTGTCGGCATTGACATCGACCGGTTACAGTGCCGGTAATTGGGAAGGATGGGGAATATTAGTGCTGACGCTCACTTTATTTATGATGTACGTTGGGGCTTGCGCAGGTTCTACCACAGGCGGTGTTAAGGTCGACAGGCTCTTATACCTTTTGAAGAATCTGAGGCTTGTAGTGAAGCGTTATATGCGCCCGCGTTTGATGCAGTCGGTGAGCGTGAGCGGCAAACCCATCGAACCCGAAATGGCTGGAGAAATTATCGCTTTTATCTTTGTCTATACCATATTTATAGCAGTTGGTGGAGTGTTGCTTGTAGCACAGGGATTTCCCATAGTAGATGCCTTTTTCTCGTCGGTGTCGTGTGTTTCAAACAATGGCCTGGGGGCCGGCATTACAGGTGTTACCGGCTCTTACGATTTCCTGCCTGACTCTGGCAAATGGGTGATGTCGTTCCTCATGCTGGCGGGCCGCCTCGAAATCATCACATTGCTGACATTGTTCACTCCCGGTTTTTGGCGCGAGTAAACGAGCAGACAAGCGGGCTACCTATTGAAGGCTTTGAGAGTTCAGAGTCCTCCGAGAGCTCGGAGGACCAAATGAAATAGAGCAAGAGACAGCCCTCATTGAACCGGCATTGTGTTCAATGGGGGCTGTCCCTAATGAACTACCAACGTGAAATGCTGGGCGGGTTCTGCGTTTTTGTAGGAGATTTTTGCTTTTCAAGAAGTTTTTTGTATTTTTGCAAAAATTAATGCTATGATTATGGAGCAGATTGAAAGAATTAGTAAGATGGAGGCTAATCTGACAGATGCCTCGCAAGCGATAATTGAACTGTCGGTAGCAATCGAGAAGTATGCCGAAGTGTTGCCTGCCGTGCGTGAGTTGAACGAATACTTAGGCAGTGAGGACTGGTTTAGTGATCGCGATGCCGACGATGCTGGTGAACTCCCAGCCGATCTCAGCCGTGGCGTGCTCAGCGAGGATGGTATATGGAATGTGCTCGACGACAGCCGCCAGCTCAATATCCGACTGCTTGAAGTGGCGGCCGAATTCCTGAAGCAGATGTGATTATCGTGGCAGTAGCTTAATATATGTAATTTTGCAATAGGTATATGATAAAGTCAGTTAGATTGGTGCTGTGTGCTGTGGCAATGCTGTTGGTTGATGTGTGGGCCGCGGCGCAGTCGCCGGTGAGCATGCGCTGGGAGATGGGGCAGAACGATGCCGAGCCGGGTTGGTACAGCTCGCGCTTTGTGATAACCAACACATCGGGCTCAGTGCTCGACCGTGAGTGGCAGTTGTTTTTCAACCAGTTTTCGCGCACGGTGAAGCTGCCTGCCGACTGCCCTGTTGATATAAAAGAGGTGTCAACCACCTATTATTGCATCACCCCCAACGACCGCTACCGCCCTCTGGCCGCCGGCGACTCGATAGTGGTGGATGTGCTCATGCGTGGCACGATGGTGAATTATTGCTATCGTCCGCAAGGAGCCCACATAGTGCTTAACGGCGACCTCACCCATCCGCAGCCTATCGACATGCAGTATAACCTGCTCGACGAGCCCGGCCAGTGGCGCAGTGGAGTGCCCTATCCCGACGGTGAACACATGTGGCAATACAACGAGCGCATCAATAACATAGGCGATGCCTACACCGGCAACGACTACGACATCTTTCCCACGCCTAAACATGTGGAAGTGCACGCCGGTTTCACGAGCCTTGGCAGCCTGGTGAGCGTGAGTTGCGGCGCATGGTGGAAGCCATGGGACAAGGATCTGCGCCAGCTGAAGAAATTTCTCATTGCCGAGCTGAAGTCGCGTGGCATCTATTGCACGTCGGGACCTAAAACCAAGATTTCGGTTGCCGTGAAGCCGCGTCTAAACGATAATAAGGAATATTACACGCTCGATGTGGCCGATGGCAACATACGCATTGAGGCTGCCGGTGCCGAGGGTGCGCGCAACGGCATAAAGACGCTCATGGCCGCCATCGACCATAGTAAGGACCGCCACTTGCAGAACGCTCATGTGGCGGACTGGCCCGACCTGCACTATCGTGGCTTCATGCTCGATGTGGCTCGCAACTTCCAGTCGTTTGACCACCTGAAGCGTTTCATCGACCTTTTGTCATATTACAAAATCAATCGTTTCCAGTTTCATTTCACCGACGATGAGGGCTGGCGACTGGAAATTCCCGGACTTCCCGAGCTCACCGAGGTGGCCTCGCGTCGCGGGTGCACGCTCACCGAGAGCGGCTATTTAGCGCAAATCTTCGACGGAAACGGCAACCCCGACGACCCTGCGCAGAGTGCCAACGGCTTTGTCACGCGCAGCCAGTTTGTGGAGCTGTTGCGATATGCAGCCCTGCGTGGCGTGAAGGTAATTCCTGAGATTGAGACTCCCGGACATGCTCGCGCCGCTATCGTGGCCATGCGCAACCGTCAGGCAAAGTATGCTGCCGTAGATCGTGCCTTGGCCGACGAGTTTGTGCTCTGGGACGACCATAACACTTCGCAGTACACCTCGGCGCAAAGCTATCACGACAATGTGCTCAACGTGGCGAGCGAAGGTGTGTACCGTTTCATGGGTAAGGTGATTGACGAACTGGCCGCAATGTACCGCGAAGCAGGGCTGAAGCTCGATGTCGTGCACTTGGGTGGCGATGAGGTGGCAATGGCGGCCTGGAGTGCATCGCCGGCAGTGCAGGCGCTCATGCAGCGTGAGGGCATCAATGATGCTCATGGCGTGAACGAATATTATCTGCGCCGAATGAACGACATCCTGACCAAAAGAGGCATAAAATTCGAAGGATGGCAAGAGGTCGCCCTCAATCGCAGCGAGGCCTTCAAGCACGAGGTGGCACCAAACATAGCCGGTGTGAATGCCTGGAGCACAGTGGGCAGTCGCGATGTGGTGCCCTATACCATAGCCAATGATGGCTACCCGGTAATTCTGTCGAATGTGACCAACTTCTACATGGACATGGGCTATAACTGGCACCCCTATGAGCAGGGACTGCACTGGGGTGGCAAGGTTGACGAGCTGGATGCCTGGAGCGCATTGCCGTGGAATGTGTATGCCAGTGCTCGCACGCAAATCGACGGCACAGCTATCGACGTGGCTGCTAACGGCTTGGGAAAACCGGCCTTAGACAGGAAAGAGAACATCATCGGCGTTCAGGCTCAGCTCTGGGCCGAGACAATTCGCAACTTCGACCAGGTGCAATACCTCGCGTTGCCCAAAATGTTTGGTGTGGTGGAGCGCGGCTGGAACGCCCAGCCCGACTGGGCATCAAACCTTGCCAATGTCACGGCCTATGAAAGCGAACGCCACCAGTATAACCTGAAAATCGGCACGCGTGAACTGCCGCTTCTCAACCGTCGCGGCTATAACTTCCGCATCGGTCAGCCGGGCATCAAGGTTGAAAACGGAAAGATGCATGTTAACACGCAATACCCCGGTGTGGCCGTGCGCTACACCCTCGACGGCAGTGAGCCCAACCAGCACTCGCCGCTGTGGAGTGCACCGGTGGCTATTCCTGCAACAGCGAAGCTCATCAAGGCGCGAGCCTATTACTTAGGTAAGGAAAGCGTCACTACACAGCTGCGCCTCGACGCTCGGCAATAATCAGGCCGGCAAGAATCACGAAGCATCCTATCAGCCCCAGCGTGCCCACGCGTTCGTTAAGTACGATTGCCGCCACTGCCATCGAGATGATGGGCCCCAGGTAGATGTAGTTGTTGGCAGTGGTGGGCCCTAAGGCTTTTGTCACGCGCCCCCAGGCAAAGAACGCCGCCATTGAGCATGCAAGTGCCAGGAACAGGATGTTGCCTGCCACCACCGGCGTGAGCAGGGTGGAAACGGGTGTGAGGTCGCCTTGCGCGAGCATGATGGGTAGCGACGTTATCACTCCGTAGAAGAATGTCTTGCGGGTGATGAGCAGCGTGGGGTAGCGATTGTTAAGCCCCTTGAGAATGATGGAATAGATAGCCCACATGATGGCGGCGCCTATGGCAAGGGCGTCGCCCATGAGCCCGTCGCCCCACACAAAGCCGTGGCGGAACGACAGCATTGCCACGCCGGCAAATGCCACTATCGAGCCAGCCACCTTGTTCCATGTGAAGTGCTCGTCGCTCAGCACGATGGCTGCAAGCATCATCGTGAACAGCGGCGTGGTGTCAACCAGCACAGCAACGTTGCTCACCAGTGTCATGTCGAGAGCCACGTTTTGCAGGATGAAGTAGCCTGTGCCACCTGTCAGGCCTAACAAAAACATCAGTGCCTCGTCGCGCCACGGACACATCTTAACCATGAAGCGCGAGCAGGCAAGCAGCCCGATGTAGCCTATGATGAAACGATACACATAGATCTCGGTTGGCGACACGCCGGCATCGAGCAGGATGCGCGTGTTGGGGTAGGAAATGCCCCACACAAACACTGTGGCTATGGCAAGCAGATGATATTTGAAATTTCCGGATGTTTTCATTCTAAGCATTAATTTGTCTGCGAAATTAGCAATAATTTTCTTATTAAGAATTAATAGTGTCAGGTAAAATTAGGATCACGCAGGTAACAAGATTATAGTTGTATTGGGCTGCGGGGAGTATGTCACGGGTCAAGGGGGAGTGTGGTTCACGCAAATGGCGGCACCGTGCACTCCTCCGCCCCGTTGGATCACCTCCCATAATTTAGGGAAGGAGCAGAGCTACGGCGACTTGATTCTGTAGTGCTTACATATAATAAAAGTAATTGTCTTACTCTAAAAAGGTTATTGCGGTAAACGATTTATTGCGATAATCGGTTACTGCGGTAAACGATTCGTGGCAGTAATCGGTTATTGTGATAAACGTTTGTGCCGGTAACATGCGCCTTGAACTGGGTGTTTAGTCCTCCTGTATTCGTCAAGTATGCTTCTGGGGAATTTTTAAGTGAAATCAATTTTTATTGAAAATGGCAGGAATTTTGTAGGACTGTAGAAAAATGATTAATTTTGTGGCGATTCGGGAAGAGTGGCAGCGGTCACTGCCCCGATGACATAACTGAAAAGCGTTTATTGGCGCTTTGTTCTTTGGCTTCTCAAGAACTAGCTACTCTTTAGAGCAACAGTCAAAGGCAAGGCAACAATAGATGCTCACGAGGTGTGTATTACACCTGTCCCACGCCTGCAAGGGCGGAGTGGGGGAGGATTGTACATATCGGCGTGGGGTCTATAGTTGCTCGTCTTTACTGTTGAGGCAAGTAGCTAGGCCTTTGAGAAGCGAGACGAGCACAATATGGGCTCTCACGCTTTTCGTTTTATAGAAAGTTTAATACCCTCGCCGGGAGCCTGAGGACGTAAAATCTACGCTTCAATGAAGATATCGTTTTATGGCCGGGTAGTACGGCTCGCGGCAGTAGTATTGCTGATGATGGGAAACAGCGGTTCGGTGCTCGCCGGTGCAAATCACACAATCGGCCCTATGGCATCTAACCAATTCGGTAACGACGCTCCGCCGCTGTGTGCAAAATTTGATGGGGCAAACCTCTTCATCGCTGCCAACGATGGCAACGGCACCGAGATGTGCTATTGGTTCAAGCGATGCATGAACAATGAGTTGTTCACATTCTTTCGTGTGGGAGCAAGACAGGTGAGCTACGACACCAGCAACCTCAATGGCTTTTCCTCCCCGGCTATCACATGGCTCAACTCCACCGGTAGCGACAATATCGGCCCTGTCGCTATTCAAGGCTATGGCGACTTTGTGGGTGGCAACCACCGCTGGTGCACTGCCGATGAGAATGGCAATCCCGGAAAAGGGAGTTACGTTGATATTCGCACCGCCACCTGCGACTCGGTAGCCATAAGCCTCGATGGCAATGACATCCCGCTGAACACCATAGCCTATGGCAGGCAAGTACGAGTCAAGGTGTGGAACACGCTCTTCGACCCGCTTGTGGAGCCCGGCGAGGGTGACGCCGTGCTGTCGTCGCCACTTATCGGCGAATTTGTGACCTATAATGTGGAAGGAGGCAACATTGCCGTGGATGTAGAGCATGCCTATGTAAAAAGCGTCGCAGTGAGCCGATATTATGGAATGCAATCGATGTTTAATGGCGAGGATTCGATAATGACACCGGGTGGTGCCTATGCATCGTTTGTAGCATCAGCCCCTAAGTTCTATAAAGCCGATTATCCTAATTTCAGCCGTTTTATCGAGCACAATGCCGGCGGGTGGTGCCAGTCGTCGTGGATGCGCCCCATTGATTTGGGTACTCATTACGCTATAGGTGCAAACTGCACAATTTATACAAGAAGCTCCGGAAAATGCTATCACGTTTTGATCGACAATTATCCTGTGCAGCAGGGCGACACGCTGCGTTGGCATGGCATCTACACCTGGGCGATGCCTCTGGTTAATGATGCCGACTTGCTCGTGTATCGCGGCATAATAGACGGCCGGCAAGCACTCTATGTCGATGCCAAACAGGCTTGCGACCGGGTGCTCGCAGTGCTGGGTGCAAAAGCTCTGCGAGTCACCGATTATGCTCAAAATTCGGCTGGGGCAACCATCGAAATAGGTGCCGACGACATTCACATCAGTGCTTCGAATCCGGCAAGCTTCATCCTTGTAACTCGGGTGAGTGGCGATGTGAATGCCGACGGAATGGTTGACGTTGACGATGTGAACGCTATCATTAACGTCATTCTGGGCACAAAAATGTCTTCTGACTATGCCGGCAATGCCGATATCGATGGCAGCGGCATCGTGGATGTGGACGATGTGAATGCCGTTATCAATGTTATTCTAAGAAAGTAAACGAGTTTTCTTTAGTAAACAAGTAAACGAGTAAACAAG